>DATLAN010000294.1:0-4908 GCA_035527455.1 Thermoguttaceae bacterium | reverse complement strand
GATAACTACCGGGCATTTGTCCGCACGATTCTTGGTCGGATAATACAGGTCCAGATGCAAATCCCGGCCCGAGGCTTGCTTATAGAGAACCTCCAGTTTCCGCTGGCCGCCGGTCTCGAGGTATTTGGACGCCTGGGCGCGCCGGGTTGTCGTACCCGGGTCACGCTCCGCTTTGGCGGCAGTCGCCTCCGCCTGGACATCGTCCGATGCTTGAACGATGTGCCCGCAGCACGACAATAACGCGGCAGTCACCGCAAGGATCTTGTTCATTTTACTCCGCCTGCCTTTCTGGACGGTCAGTTATGGTTGCGAGGCAGGTCCTACTTGGCGAATAAGACGGTTGCCGTGTCAAGTATCAGTTTGGACCGGTTCTCGACTCCGAAGTCTCAACCAGCCAGATGTTTCGGAATTTCACTGCGGAACCGTGCTCCTGCAGAACGATGGGCGAGAGGGGTTCCTCGGGATAAGCCGCATACTTGTTCCGCCGTAGCGACAGTTTGAAGTTATCGTGGATCAACACACCGTTGAGCCGAACCGTCACGCGGGCGGCCTTGCTTTCCATTCTATCGCCGGCCGCGTCAAAGCCCGCGGCCTTGTACTGCAGATCGACGGTTTGCCACTCGCCCGGGCCCAGAGCGGCATTCACATCGGGCACGCGGAGCTGATAGATCGCGCCGCAATCGCCCAGCCCAGGGCTCTCCTTCCCAGCACTGTTGAGAATCTGCAACTCGTACAACGGCCCGAAGAAGATCCCGCTGTTGCCACTGCCTTTCTCGGGCAACTGAAATTCGAGGTGCAGGTGGTAGTCACCGAATTTCCGGCGAGTACACAGAAACTGCTTGCGGGGCTTGCCCTCGAACTGAAAGGTGATTTCCATCGCGTGGCCATCGACCAGCTTCCACTGAATTTCCTTCTGATCGTCGTTCGGGTTTATCTTCAAGAACGAAAACGGTTTCCAGGCATCGAAATTCGATCCGTCGAATAGCACGACCGCCCCAGCCGGCGGGGCGAGGCCGAGCGTCGACTTCGCGGCGTCCGGCGGCTCTTGTGCCAGGGCGGTCATCGGAGCGACGAAGAACAGAATGCCCGACAGGCAGGTGGGTACGAGGAGCCACGCGCGGAATGCGTAACGATTGGCTGCGATCATTTGATTCAATCCTGTTTTGGTGTTCGTGTCGGTTACTTCGAGCCCAGGCACATGACCGTGCCGTCTTTCAATGTGATGAAGCACTGGCCGGCGGCCGCGGCGAGGCCGTCCCAGACAGGCTGGGCCGGCAGTTCATACTCGGCGATCTTTGTGCCGTCGGTGGCGGATGCCGTCCAAAGGACGCCTCCCTGCTGGCCCGCATAGCTGGCCGAGAGTTGATCAAACGTGTAGGTCGGCTGCAAAGGAACGCCGGCGGCCAGGATCGTGTCGCCGGCCAGGACCAGGGCGTTGCCGGTAAGCGGGATCTGTGTCGACCACCGCTCGCGCCACGCGCCCGAGCGGGGAACGGTGCGCAGCTGGCGATCCGCCTGCCATGCGCCGTCCGTGTCGGCACCGGCGCGTCGGCCGCAGTAGAGGGTGTAGCCATTCAATGGGTTGAGCTTCAGGCTGTGTCGTCCCGGCAGGTAGCCGCGAATCTCGTAGAAGACGTCTTCGTCGGTGACCAGAATGTCGCCCTGGGGGCCGGCGCCGAAAGTGCCGGTGTTGGGCCCGTAGCAGAGGTCGGTGTCGATGGTCCAGTAGGTTCGGTGTTGCGGAACGTCGTCCAGAAAACCGTCCGACGCGATCAGGTGCGGCTCTTTCAGCGCGGCCAACCCCACGGGCGTAAGGTCGGACCGGAACGCCTGATGCCGGATGTAGAGCAGGTCACCTTCGCTCGAGAAGATTCCCCCCTTGAACCCTTCGATCCGCGTGTTGCGCTCGCCGACGATGGGGAACCCGTTTTCGGCATACGGCCCGCTTACCTGACGGCGATGGATTACTTGGCCGGTCGACGGATCGAGGCCGTAGACGACGATCCCGCCGTCGAGGAAGGAACTGCGACCCGCAGCGAAATAGGCCACGCCGTCGCGAACCATGACCGCACCGCTGACGGGCCAGGCCGACTCGAGTTGGCCGTCCGCAGCGATCAACCGTCGCGTCGGCAGATCGCAGAATCGCCAGGCCAACTGGCCGTTGTCGGCACGCAGGGCGTAGACCCAACCGTCGCGGCAACCCAGCAGCAGTAGCCCCTGGTGGAACGACGGCGGGCTGTCGATCCGGCCACCGGCCGTAAATGTCCATACGGTCTTGCCCGTCCGGCGCGACAACGCATACAGAACGTGGCTGTCGCGGGCGGCAACGTAGACCAGGTCGCCGACGATCGTTGGCGCCGTCGGGCGCGACGGGAGTGTGGTCTCCCACTGATGGGCAAGTTCGCCGTCGACCGGTGTTGAAGCCCGCCCGCTGCGGGCGACGTCGTTGCGATATACTGGCCAGTCGGCCGCGGTCGTCGAGATCGCCGGGGCCGTGCCGTAGGCTGGGCCCTTGAGCAGGCCGTCGCGAGGGTCGATCCGCACGACTTTCCCGGCCGCTCGGTCGTCGCTGTACAGGGCCTTGAAGCCAGTCAGCACGGTCCCCTTCAGACAGGAGCAGGAGAACGGCGACGAGTAGAGCATTCCGTTGCACGGCAGTGGCCCCAGGCCGCAGGTGGCTCGCACCCAGGGGCTGGGAAACTCGCCGCGACCGTCGAGCGCGACGAAGTCGGAGCCGCCGGTCTTGGAATTGATGAAGTAGGACTGCGTGATCCGGTTGCGATAGCACCGGTCGTGGCCCATCGGCTGGTGCATTTCTTGCGTAAGCCGTCGCTTGACCTCGCCGGTCTTCGGGTCGTGGCCGACCATGAGCCCCGTCCACACCAGCCCGTTGGCAAGGAAGATGTCGGAGCCCTTCATGTAGTTGGGCGTGTTTTTCGCGGTCCACGCAAGTCGGCCGTCGTCCAGGCGAAAGGCGCTGACCGTGTCCAACGTGGAGCAATAGACCATCTCGTCCGCGAGCACCAGCGTCGGGTTGGTGTTGGTCGCGGAGCCCAATCCCGGCACCTTGCGAGTCCCCGTCGATTCGCCCGGATACGCGGCCGACTCCACCACCCACAACTGCTCTCCGGTAGCCGTGTCGCAGCAGATCACGTGCGTCCGGGTGGCGTAGGCCAGGCGTGTGTCCTTCACGGCGAGCGTGCCGCCGACGTACCCGCCGCCGGGCTGGCCGATCGCCTTCTCCCACACGAGGGCCCCGCTATCGACCGCCAGGGCCTTCAGCGTGACGACCCGGGCGGCCGGCTCGTTGCGATCGCCGTAGGGCTGACCGACGATCGCATAGACGACTCCGCCGTCGACCGCAAACTCACGGGCATGGGCCGTGCCGGCCAACGTCTGCAGCACTTCGCCACTGGGTGCATCAAGCACGTGGATCGGTTCGTCGTAGCCGAGCGTGCAGTAGACCTTGTCGCCGATGGCTGCCGCCCGGCGTTGGATCTGAGTGGGCACGAACTTGACGTAGCTGTTCGTTGAGTACCAGTTTTTCAACGGCCGTCGCCACAGTTCGCAGCCGTTGAACGCATCGCGGGCCACGAGGTAGAACCGGGCGGCCAGTTTGTGGTATTCGATCGATTCCAGGTCTTCAATCGTAAACAGCCGGCCGCCGGCCGAGAGCATCGAAGTGACCGTGACCCACGACATGTGCGAGCGGCCCCACCGGGTTCCCCCGGTCCACTGCAGCCGCTCGGGCGGGCCAACCCGATCGGCCGACACACCGTTGTTGTCGGCATCGTGGAGGTACTGGTTCCACTCGTCGACGTCGTCAGGCACCGGTTTGATCTTCCGGACCCAGGCACCTTCCCTATGGATAAGAGCGATCCCCCGCGGCGCCAACACCCGCATGGCCTCCGCTTCCGTGACGCTTCCGTCCTCGATGGCCACGAGGTTGACCAGGTTGTCGATGTAGGGCAGCGCCGCTCCGTCGAACGGAGACACCGACACGCGCCCGTATCGGCCGTCTGCCTCAAGACGTGTCCTCAACGCATGCACGCGGGCGTCGTCCGCTTCCAGCCCGTGGACGGTGCAGCCCGAACCGGCCGCATCGTCGTAGCTTGCATCGCTACCGCCCACGATAACAACGATACCGCCGGTGATTCTCGCCTGCTCGATGACGTCGGCAATTTCGCCGGCGCTGAGCGACGACGTCGCAGAACCGTCAGTCAACACAAAGGCAATCAGCAGTGCGCACGGCATGCCCCGGCATACGAATCGAATAGCGTTTCTTGCTGTCATCTTGAAGTCCTCTCACAATGCGTCGACTAGTTGCACGAGATCCGGAATCCGACCACCGGCAGATCCGGCAGCTTTTCGGGCAAACGGATCGTCAGCCCATTCGGCGAACGCTGCCAACGGATTTGCTCCTGGCTGCCCAGCAGCGCGATACTTTCGATCCTGGCATCAAGCGGCCCATCGGTGCCCAGCGATTTGATGCCGACGTCCGCGGTCGGAGGTGCCAGCACAAAGGCGTAGAGCTTGCCGTCCTTGGCGGTAAAGCGGATATCTTCCTGGGAGAACTCCTCGTGGTTTTCGCCCTGACGGCCGTCCTTTATTTTCAGCGGCCCCTCGCCAAAGGTCTTCCAGGGACGGGTGCCGTAGATGCCCTCACCGTTTACTCTCAGGAAGTCCCCGATGGCAGCAAGATACGCCGCCTGGTTTTCGGGCAACGTGCCGTCGCCCCGCAAGGCAACATTCAGCATGACCACGCCGTTCTTACTGATGGCGTCCACGGCGTTTCCAACCATCACCGCAGTGCTCATCCGATTCACCGCCCCTTTGCGATAGAACCAGCCACCCGACACATCAGTCGCCCACATCCACGGTTCGGGCTGAATCTTGTCGGAACCGCCG
>DATLAN010000293.1:0-5924 GCA_035527455.1 Thermoguttaceae bacterium | reverse complement strand
TCGCCTGTTCATTGCCGAAGACAGCACGATGGCGATGACGAATTTCATCAACAAGCTGATCACTCCGCTGGAGCGGGTTGCCGGCATCACCTCGCTGACCACGTCGACGATCCGCAACCTGCAGACCCTCGGCCGCAACTTTGCGCGCAACCGTGGGCAATAGTACTTTTCAGAAGAATGGAGATACCCATGGTCAAGGCAAGACGCTTGGCGGGAAGAGCGACATCTTGCGGTTTTTTCGTATTGATGTGGTTCTGGGGCGCTTCCGCGGTGGCGGGTCTCTGTGTCGGGCAGCCGTGCGAGGGTCAATGGACGTGTATTCCCAATACACAAGGGTTCGGCTACTTCCCGACACAGTGGCGAACGTGGTCGGGGGATTTCGCCCCTTCCCAGCTCGCCCCCAGCCGCGGCGCCGCCGTGGAGATCGAAGCGCCCCGAGGTCTTACGCCGGGGGAGGCACTGAAGGCCTTCGAGGAGGCCAGGAAGGCTCGCGAAGACCAGCAAACGGGCCCCGAACTTGAAGGCATTCCACTCCGAGGAGCGCCGTATGTGCCTCCGGGGATGGGCGCGCCGTCATCACCAGAGAGCGTGTTCCCGCCGGGAGGATTCCGTCTTGACGGAGGTCCTCCTTCGTTTCCCTTGACGCCCCCGGTGGAGTCCGGCGACGATCCGCTTCTGCGCGGCGGTCTGCCGGGGATGCTGGACGAGGAGCCCGGTTTCGGCGAGCCGGTACCCCTTCTGCCGAGCGAACCGGGAATTTTCCCCGTCCTGCCGCCGGGCCCGGCCGAACCTTCTCCACTGCCACCGCCCGGCGAGGCCCCTCCGGTTATCTTCCCCCCGGGCAAAGCCTCGTCGACCGAGCAACCCGATTCCCAGCCGTTTCCCATCACTAGGGCAGAGGTTCAGGCACTATTGGGCGGGCAGTTGGAGCCTCCTCCCGAAAACGAGCCCAACTCGAAGGCGACCGACGCGACCGACGCGACCGACGCGAGCCGACCGTGGCCGGAGCCTCTCTCCGAGACCGGGCCCGCTGAAGAGCCGCTTAGGGCCAATTGGATGGCGGCGCTGCACCCGGGGTTTCGGGGTGATGCCGCCGCTGCGCTGACCCAGTCGCTCTGCGAACCGGCTCGGCCCGTAGCACACGAAGCGGAGGTCGAGCCGCAAGAGGTGGCTGAGGACTTTCCGCTCGAACAGCCGTTTGGCCCGATGGAGCGTGCTGCCGGGACCGATTCGCCGCCGGTGGCTCTGGACGGTTTCTGTCCGGTCGAGTTGAGCGACCGCGAACAGTGGACAGCGGGTGATCCGCGTTGGACGGCAACTTACGAACACCGCACGTACTTGTTCGCCGGGCCGCAGCAGCGGGAACGATTCCTGGCCGATCCCCGCCGATACAGTCCCGCCTGCGCAGGCCGCGACCCGGTGCTGATCGTCGACGGAAGCCGCCACGTCTCGGGAGAAACCGACTATTGCGTGACCTACAACGGGCGGTTGTACCTGTTCGCCAGCCTGGTCACGATGAAGCGGTTCCAGAAGGATCCGAAACGGTACCTTGCGGCCGGCGGGCCATAGCAGAAGGGCGCAAAAAAGGGGCCGCTTCCCGCAGGAAACGGCCCAGGTACGAGCCTCGTCGGGGTGACTTCCGGCGTCACCCCGACGAGTGATTTTCAGCACATCCGGTTTCAGCCCACCCGACGCCGACGCCGCCAAACCAGCAGCGCCAATCCGAGCAGACCGCTAGCCAACAAAGCGATGGTTCCCGGCTCGGGCACGACCTTGATCGTACCCTGAATCCGGTCGCCGCCGAAGCCGGTCATGTACTCGAACCGAATATCGGCCGGATCGGTTCCCGGCTCGACCATTTGGCCAAGCGCCAGTGCGTAGCTCTGCAGGTCGCCCAGCGAGGCCGCACCGACCACGTCGGGAGTGGCCGAGACGAGCGTATACTCATCGGCCGGGATGAGGGCCTCGACACCCGCCACGCCCGAGCCGTCGAGATTTCGGTCGTCGGTGTAGAGCATCCAGAGCATCACGTCGTCGACCGCGACGGTGATCTCGCCGGTGGTCGGGTCATACACGGCCACGGCGGTCGCGTCTTGAGGCGCCCCGGGATCGGCCTTGCCGAAGTTGTTCATGAACTTCGTGAGGTCGAGGAGGTTGACCTTCCCGTCCCCGCGGTCGTAGGGACCCTCGGCTACGTCGCCCTGCGTCCAGAGTTTATCAGCAGGGAGGTTCAGGTTGTTGCCCGTCCAGTTGTTGATGAACGGCAGCACGTCCGAACCGTCGACGTTCCCGTCGCCGTTGACGTCCCCGCTCAAGGCGTAGAAGAAATCGCCCGTTACTTTCCCGTAGATTTCAACATCCCCCAGTTCGGGAACGCTCGTCGGATGGATGCCGTTGAACGCTGCGACGGTGTACCGCAGGGTATCGTCTTTCAAGTGGTACGTTACACCGTTGGCATCGGTCACCATCGGCAACAGGCCGTCGCTGAGGTCGTAGTCCGTCGGGTCGACCGGATAGAACCGGAGCCCCTGGAGTTCCTCAGGGACATCCCCGATATATGTGCGGGTCACAATAATAGGAGGAGGAGTGGGAGGAAAGTCTGGGTTGGGCGTGATCACGGTTTCCCAGAACTCCTTACCCAACTCGATGTACGCCATATTCGTCTGCGTTTCGTCGAAGATAATCCGCGTCTCATCCAAGACCGTGCGGGCGTCCGAGGCGAAGATGCCCTTGCCGATTTGGAGACCGCCCTTGCTGTTGAAGTTCGGATTACCGGCGAGATCCATCCGATCGAAGCGGCCGAGGATTTCACCCATCGCGGGCATCCCGTCCGCGGGATCCGGATCAACCACCTCCATCAACGTGAGGGTCATCGGATTGGGGTCGGCAGGGATCGGAGGATCTGCGCCAGGATCACCCGGGTAGTAGGGCACGTTCCGATACGTGGTTACCTCACCATAAACGTACCTACCGGTAGCCGGATCGACATGCCAAGCCATCTCCGTAGACTCGACCGTGTTCCACTCGACACCGATGCCTCGGAACTGGACCTTTCCGCCCAGGATCAACTGCGTGTCGGCCCCGGCACCCTCTCGCACGGCGATCTTGTCGGCCTGCGTGCCCAAGACTTCCAGCACGGTCGTCGCGGACGGGGCCAACTGGGTAGCACCCACGAAGGTCGTCGTGCCGATGTCGGCGGCCTGACCGTTATAGAGCATCGGGTTCACCGCGGCGGTGGGACCCCATAGCGCGGCCGCGCGTCCTGCGTGGACCGCCCCAGCGATCGTCACGTCACCGGTGATCGTGCTGCCGTCCCCGCCGGTTACGTTGGTGAAGGTGTAGGGGCTGACGTTCCCCACGCCCAGGTCGAACGGTCCGAGCGTCACGGCCGTGTTGGCCGCCACGCTCAGGCTGCGGAACTCCCCGCTGAAGCCGCCGAGGTCCATGACCGAGTCGCTTTCCACCACCACGTCCGTGTTCAGCATCCTGACGGGAGACGGGGCCACAAGATTGCCGCTGCCGCTGACGTTGTCGAACTGAACGGTCGTCGTCTCGCCGGTATTGTGCGACGTGACGGCCAGACCCATGGTGACCAGGCCGCTGAGCGGATCGTTCAGCGTGTTGGTGCCGATATGATTCCACCCGGCGCCAACCGGATCGTCACTCCAGAACGAGTCGAAGGTCACGCCGTCGCCGGCGTAGGCGATCTTCAACCAGGCCGGGGTGTCGTGATTGGTCCGCGGCCCCGTGCCGGTGGCCCCGTCCGAACCGGCGCCGTCGGATCTGCGGATCTGCATGTTGATGCCGTTGCCGTCCCCCTCGGCAATCAACGTGATCCCGTTGCGGGAATTATTGGCCAGCGACTGCCGGACCATCACGCCGGCCTTCCGCCACGCATTGGTACCGCCGTTGAACCCGTTGACGCCCACGTAGGCGACGAGTTCCATCGGGCCGGCGGCGTCGAACTCGTCGTAGAGGTACGCCATCCCGTCGCCGCCACCCCAGATGTCGGCACCGCTGCCGGTGATGGTGTACGAGTCTTCGAAGCCCGGCGTCACGTCGCCGGCGACGTTGCCGGAGTTGATGTCGGCCAACTGGAAACCTTGCGCACCGAACTCCTTCGGTACCAGTCCGGTAGTTGCGATACCGAGAGTACCGTTCAGCGTGATGGTTTCCGGGGCGGTGGTCACATCCGCGCCTTGGAACGTGGCGGTACCGTCGCCGATGGTATAGACGGCGTCCTTGCCGGGGCCCCTGGAGTAGATCATGCTCTCGGTGACGACCAGCGAGCCTTCCACGTCCGCCGTGCTGGCCTGGTCGAAGGTCGCCGTATCGACCAACACGAGGCCGTCGGGTCCGACCCTCAGCACGCCGTTGGTGACGGTCAGGTTGCCGCCGTCGAGCATTCCGTTGACTTCCAGCTCGGCGTTGTCGACCAACGTAATCGGAGGCCTGGGAACGTAGAACAACTCGGCGTGCGCCGCGTTGCCCAGATTGAGGACCGAGTTCGTGGGGATCGGGCCGCCGGCCGGGGTGGTCATAAGGAACCGGATCCGCGAGCCGCCGCCGCCCTCCATGTGGCCGAACGCCACCGCGTACTCTCCGGCGTCGATGTACTGCGTCCTGTTGCCGTTACCCAACCCGAGCATCCGCTCGCCGCTCTGGAAGACCCCGTCCTGGTCCAGGTCCAGATACATGACGACGCGGTCGTCCTTGTTCGCGAATTGCAGGTAGTAGTCGCCCGACACCGTGGCGTTGAACATGCCGGTGAAGAGCGTCTGGTAGTTATCGTTCCGGGTGATCTCGGGGATCAAGCCTCGGAAAACACCGTCGCCGTTGATGTCGAAATTCCCGGTGAAGACGGTGGTCCCGACGGGCGCCTGCGCCATCAGGCCGCCCCCGTTGCTGAAGTCCATGAGGGTGTCGTCGACGCCGCCGTTCATGAACCCGCCCATATCCAGTGCACCCAAGATGTCGGCGCGGTTGACGATCACGTCGGAGTTGATCACCATCTTGCCGCCGAGGACTCGCAGTCCGGTGGTAGCGTCGATCGGGACATTGACCGTGGCCACGCCGCCGCGGACCACGGTGTGGCCGTCGTACTCCATGGGCGCGTTGGCCTGGAGGTTGACGTTCCCGCCGAGGAACTCGACGGAGCCGTTGCCGGTGATCGCGGCGCGGACGTTCAACGTGTAATCATTCTCGGCCTTGAAGGTGGCGACCGCCTTGTTGTTCAGGTTGATGCCGGCCGTGTCGCTGCCGATGTTGACCACCCCGCCGTCGGCACCGGTGCCGAACGTCTTGACCACGAACGAGCCGTCGCCGGCAAGATTCAAGGGGAGGCCGAACGTCTGCTCGGGTGCCGCCGCCTCGGTGGCGAACGCCAGCCCGCCGCCGGCAAAGGAGAACTGGGTGGTCGGGTCGATCAGGGGGCTGCCCGGCTTGAGGATGCCGGCCACGCTGCCGCCTTGGATCTCGAAGGTCAACTGGCCGAAGTTCTGCATCGTGCCGAGTTCCAGCAGGCCGCCCCCCGCCTTGACCAATGTGGTCGGGTTGGCGCCGCCGTCCATCGAATCGATAGTCACGTCGGAATGGGTGGTCAATCCCACCGTGGCCGATCCGCCGCCCAACGGGGCGATCGCCGAGGTATCGAAGACGAACGGCTGTCCGCCCAAGGTGACCGTCAGCCCGTCGTGCAATGGCAGGTGCATCGGCCCGCCGCTGGATTGCAGCTCGACCGGCACCTGGGCGTCGATGCCCACGGCGGTCGCCGCCGGGTTGATGCTGAAGCCCGAGAAGCTGACCGGCCCGCTGCCGCTGACGGTCACCGTGCCGTTGTTGAGAATCAACTGGTCGAAGGCCAGCAGACCGGCCGAATCGGACCGCAGCGTCGAATCGGCGTCGACCGTCACGTCCACGGCCGA
>DATLAN010000292.1:0-14414 GCA_035527455.1 Thermoguttaceae bacterium | reverse complement strand
GCCAGCCGGGTCAGCCGCCGCTGCTTGGCCTGGTCGACGGCCTCGGAGGGATGCCCGGCCTCGGCCGACTCGCGGGTCTTCACCTCGACGAAGACCAGCGTGCGATCGCGGTCGACGGCGACCAGATCGAGTTCGCCTCCTTGCAGGCGGTCGCCCCGGGCGACGATCTTGTAGCCGCCGCGCTTCAGGAATCGAGCGGCCGCCCGTTCGCCTCGCTGGCCCAAGGACCTTCGAGGAAATAGCCGGGCCAACAGGCGTGAGAAGAGGGAACACGCGCCCATGACAAAGTCCGTCGGACCTAGGGAACCGATGGGTGGCACGCCCTAACGGGTGGCACGCCCTGAGGAACGAAGGGCGTGGGTTAAGGCGTTCATCACGCCCTTCGCTGCTCAGGACGTGCCACCCATTTGGGCGTGCCACCCTCGTTGGAATCGGCGCTCACCGTTCCTTGTTCGACTTACTCAGCTTGGCCGCCCGTTCGGCCCGCTTCTTGGGATCGACGCGGCGTTCCTTCAGCCGCACGGCCTTGCCCACCCGGTCGCGGAGGTAGTAGAGTTTCGCCCGGCGGACGACCCCGGACCGCTTGACTTCGATCTGGGCGATTCGCGGGGAGTGCAACGGGAACTTCCGCTCCACGCCTTCGCCCTGGACGATCCGGCGGACGGAAAACATTTCCCGGCTGCCGGAGCCGCTGCGTGCGATGACCACGCCGGTGAAAATCTGGATGCGTTCTTTCTCGCCCTCCAGGATTCGGCAGTGGACGTCGACCGTGTCGCCGATCTCGAAGAAGGGCACTTCTTCCTTCATGGCGGGGTTCTCGACCAGATTCATCAACTCTTGACTCATGTTCTTTTCCCTTCGTGTTTTCCATCGGCGACTTCGGCCGCCGGCTGCAATGCTTTCTCGATATTAGTCGTCATTACTCATCGAGCAAGTCGGCCCGTCGCCGCCGGGTACGTTGCCGGCTGTTCTCCGCCCTCCATCGGGCGATCTCCCCGTGGTTGCCGCCCAGCAGCACCGGGGGAACCTCCAGGCCGCGGTACTCGCGGGGCCGCGTGTATTGGGCAAACTCCAACAGCCGCGCGGCGCCGGAAAACGAGTCGTTCTCGCTGCTGTCTTCGTCGCCGAGCACACCCGGCACGAGCCGAATCACTGCGTCGATGATCACCATGGCGGCGACTTCCCCACCGTTGAGGACATAGTCGCCGATCGAAATCTCCTCCGGTTCGAGGATCTCGCGGATCCTCTCGTCAAAACCTTCATACCGGCCGCACAGCAAAAGGGTCCGCCCTTTTGCGGCCAACCGTTCCACGCACGGCTGATCGAGCCGGCGACCTTGCGGCGTGAGCATGACCAGGTGTCCCGGATCGGGGTCGTACTCCCGCACCGCTTCCACGCACTCGACGACCGGCTCGACCTTCAACACCATGCCGGGCCCGCCCCCGAAAGGCCGATCGTCGACCGACTTGTGCTTATCCCGGGCCCAGTCGCGGATGTCGTGCAACCGCACGTCGACCAGGCCGGCCTCGATGGCTCGCTTCAACAGGCTTTGGCCGAGGTATCCCGGAAAGATTTCGGGAAACAGGGTCAAGACGTCGAAGCGCATGAGGCGTTATTCGTTGGTTTCTTCCGAGGTGGTTTCTTCGGTCGGCGCTTCGGCCGCCGGTTCTTCCGCTGCGGCGGTTTCAACCGTTTCGGCTTTCGGCGGCTTGGCCCGGCGCCGACTTTGGGCCAATTTGTCCAAAGCGACCCGCTGCTGGTCCAGATGCGTTCCCTCCGCACCATACTTCTTGATCAACACCTCGACCTTCTCCGTCGGCTGGGCCCCCACGCCAAGCCAGTAGTTGATCCGCTCGCCGTCGAGGACCGCCCGGGCGTCCACGTCGGGGACCATCGGGTCGTAGGTGCCGAGTTCCTCCAGGACGCGGCCGTCCCGGGGAGTGCGCGCGTCCATCGCACAAATGCGATAGAACGGCCGATGCCGGCGGCCCAACTTCTTCATCCGAATACGTACTGCCACGCTATTCTCCTAATGAACTGGTAATGTTCTCGCGCTGGTGGCGCGCTGGTTTCGTGTCGGTTCCCGCCGATCTATTCCTTTCCCCGGGCCCCCCGTTTGCGGCGCCGGAGTTCTTTTTCTCGCAACTTCTTCATCTTGGCCCGGTCTTGCGGCGTAAGCCGTTTGCCCGTCCCCTGTTTCTTCTTGGCCAGCTTGGCACCGGGGTCGAGCATGCCGCCCTCGGTGAGTTCCTTCATGGTGCGCATCCGATCGCGGATACCCATGCCCGACATCCTCTTCATGATGTCGGCGATGCCGTCGAACTGCTTGACCAACTCGTTGACCTGGTGAGGCTCCACACCGGCCCCGGCCGCGATCCGCCGGCGGCGGCTCTGGTCGATGGTCCTCGAGGGGTTGCGGCGTTCTTCCGGCGTCATCGAGTCGATGATCCCGACCAGACGCTTCATGTCCGCCTCGGCGTCGACGTCGCCCATCATCTCCTTCATCGCACCCATGCCGGGCAGCAAACTCATGACCTTGTTCAGCGGTCCGAGCTTCTTGGTCTGGCCGAGCATTTTCTTGAAGTCGTCGAGCGTGAACTCGCCCTTGCGGAGCCGGGCCTCCTGATGGGCCATCTCCTCCTGGTCGAACTCCTGCTGGGCCTTGGTGACCAGCGAGAGCACGTCGCCCATGCCCAGGATCCGGCCCGCCATGCGATCCGGATGGAACTCTTCCAGCTCGTCGAGGTGCTCGCCGGTGCCGACGAACTTGATCGGCACCCGGGTCACCTCCTTGACCGACAGCGCCGCCCCACCCCGGGCGTCGCCGTCGAGCTTGGTCATGATCACCCCGTCGAGTTCCAAGGCCTCGTTGAACGCCTTGGCGCTGAGGACGGCGTCCTGGCCCGTCATGGCGTCGACCACCAGGTACACCTGGTCGGGGTGTACGCGCTTGTCGATCTGAGAAAGCTGGGCCATCAACTCCTGGTCGACGTGCAGCCGGCCGGCCGTGTCGAGAATGACCACCTCGGCCCCCGACGCCTTGGCCTCCTTGACCGCCGCGTTGCAGAGCTTCACCGGGTCCTTGGCATCGGTATCGGCATAGACGGGCAGGCCGAGCTGTTGGCCGAGCACCTGCAACTGGTGGATGGCCGCCGGGCGCTGCAAGTCGGCCGCGACCAACATCGGCTTGCGGCCGCTGCGCTGGATCAGCCGCCCCAGCTTGCCGCAGGTCGTCGTCTTCCCGGAACCCTGCAGGCCGCAGAGCATCAGGATGGTCAAGTCGCCCTTCAAATGCAGGGAGTGGTCGACCGGCCCCATCAGGTTGACCAATTCCTGATGGACGATGCCGACGAGTTGCTGCGAGGGATCCAACGACTTCAGCACCCGCTCGCCAAGCGCCTGTTCGGCAACCCGGGCCGTGAAGTCCCTGGCCACCGAAAAGCTGACGTCGGCATCGAGCAGGGCCCGCTGGACCAGCGCCAACCCGTCGCGCATGTTCGATTCGGTCAGCTTACCCCGGCCGCGGAGCGTCCTGATCGCTGAACTCAGGTTTTCGGTGAGCGATTCGAACATGGTGTCCCGACTGGCACCACACCCCCGAGAAGAGTGTGCGTGGAACGGTCTTGTGGTTACGACAAAGCACGCTTACGACAGCTTACCAGCGCGCCGGCTTGTTACACACCGGCCCGCCTGCGAGGCGTGCCCCCACGCGGGGTGGGTCGAAACGCGGAGCCAATTCTCGATTCCGTCCCCGCCATCTCCCCCCGGCGGATCCGTCGTCCAGCCGCGCGCGTAATCCCATATAGTACCGAAAAACGTCGGGCCTTGGCAATGCTCAAACGGGCGTTTCGATGGTTATTTCTCCAGTTCGGGCTACCCGGGTTGTGCGGAAGCAGGCCACTGGAAAGCCGTCAATCGGGCCCTCGCGCCCGGGCTGGCCGGCCCGTTTCGCTCGGCGACTAATTGTCCATCCGTTGCCGAAATCATCCTCTTGCCGCCCACAGCGAGCGAAACACGATGGCTTCCCGGCTGCGTTCGCGTATCGGAAAGCGTTCGGTCCAAGACTCGTAAGTCTAGGAATGCCAACAACTTGCCGTGTGCGCTCCGGGTCTCGGTCGGTTACGACTTCCCCGGCTGATCTGGCCCGATCGCCACAAGCGTACGGCTTACCCGCCTTGCCGCACCGAGAGGATTGGACTCCGCCGGCACAGCCGCCATAGTATTTGAGCGGAGGGGGTTGGGTGTTCACGGCTGCGTCGGGCCGTGGACCCAATAATTCTCCGGAACCGCGTCCGGCGACCACGCTGACCGCGCGAAAACGGTTGTATGCTTAGTTTGCGAAAATGGATCGTTTCCTGATTCCGTTCCGGCGAATTCCCCCTCTTCTCATTCCGCAACGTCAAGCGAGTTCTTCCCGAATCGGGGAAGGGAGTCCGAATAATCGGCGCATTTTTCCATAAAGGGCCAAAACCCTTGTCTGCCAGGATTTGACACCTTGCTGTTCCGGATCTACGTTTGGTTGGCGTTCACTTCCAGTCGGGGGCGGGAGACGGGTGACCGTCGATGTTTCCCGAAATACGGATCTCGTACCTGCCCCAACTCCCCGATGATTTTTCCCGGGTTGTCTCCTATGATTGTTTGGGAGAAGACGCTCATGTTACGCAAAGCCGCTTCGCTCCTGCTGTTGATTCTTCTGGCCGCGACCCCTGCAGTTGGACAGGACTGGGCCGGAAAGATGTTCAAGGTAACCACCCATGATTTCGGCTCCGTCGCCCGCGGCGCCAAAATCGAGTTCGCGTTCGAGTTGTCGAACATCTACCTCGAAGACGTTCACATCGTCAGCGTCCGTTCCAGTTGCGGCTGCACCAGCCCGAGGATCGAGAACTCGTCGCTGAAGACGTACGAGTCGGGCGCCATCGTCGCCAGGTACAACACGCACGCGTTCACCGGACGCAAAGGGGCCACCGTCACCGTCACCTTCGACAAACCGTTCTACACCGAGGTCCAGTTGCACGTGACCGGCAATATCCGCAG
This sequence comes from Thermoguttaceae bacterium, assembly GCA_035527455.1. GTDB lineage: Bacteria > Planctomycetota > Planctomycetia > Pirellulales > Thermoguttaceae > DATLAN01. Next base: position 9,380 of record DATLAN010000292.1, on the reverse strand, counting down.
CGACGTGGTGGTGGAGCCGGGCAGCGTGGAACTGGGGACCGTCGACCAGGGCGATGCCGCTGAGAAGAGAGTCACCGTCAGGTATCTCGGCCGCAGCGATTGGAGAGTGTTGGAAGTCGAGAGCGCCAATCCCCATATTTCGGCCCGGGCGGTCGAACGCTATCGCGGCGGGGGGCAGGTGGCGTACGATCTGATTGTCCAACTGGCGGCCGACGCTCCGGCCGGATATCTCAAAGACCACCTCATGCTTCGCACCAACGACCGGTACTCGGCGCAGGTCCCCGTATTGGTGGAGGGTCAGGTCCAGGCCGGAATCACCGTCAGTCCTTCGTCGCTATTCATGGGCGTCGTAGAGCCCGGCCAGAAAGTCACCAAGCGACTCGTGGTGCGAGGCAAGAAGCCCTTCCGAATCCTCTCGATCTCCTGCGACGACGAATCCTTCCAGTTCGACGCCTCTGCGGGAAACGTCGCCAAGCCGGTTCACATCGTTCCGGTCACGTTCGTTGCCGGTGCGGACACCGGCAAGGTCGTCAAGACGATCCGCATTGAAACGGATCTCGGCTCGATGACGCCCGAACTGGCCGCCCATGCGGTCGTGTCGTCGAAGTAGCTTTGCCCGCGGGTTGAGGCTGAAATAGGGACGAGTCTTCCCTCGCCCCCTCTGCCGCGTGGGTTTCACGGCCCGTCGGGCTAAGTGGGGACCACTCCCGGGGTAAATCGACGGGCACGTCCCCTGTGCTGGACTCGCCGACGAATGCCGATAAGATTGTAAACGGTTGGCTCAACCGCCTTGTGGGGTGCGATCCGGCGTGCTAAACTTAGCCGCTTGTCAACATCCAGGTGCGAGAAAAGCGGCGTTGGGCAGGAATTTGTCACGCCCCATCATAGAGGGGGCCGAGGAAACGGGCCATGAAAGAGAAGATTCATCCCAGGTATGTCGAGACCAAGGTCACCTGCGGCTGCGGGAACAGCTTCGTCACGCGGAGCACCCAGCCGGAGATCAAGATCGACATCTGCAATGCTTGCCATCCCTTCTATACGGGCAAGCTGAAGTACGTGGACACGGCGGGCCGGATCGAGAAGTTCCAGAAGAAGTTCGCCGCCACCGGATACGCCAGCCTCAGCCGCGGCAAGAAGGCCGCCGCGCCCGCCGAGGCGGAAGATCAATAGCCGCCCTGCAACGGCCCTTCGTTGATCCTGCGGCCGGCCTCGCCGGCTGTTCAAGCAGTATCTGTGTAGAGTTGGGATTCGGCTATGCGCAAACTTCTCGAAGAAAAACTGGGCCGTTTCGAAGAGCTGGAGAAACAGCTCGTCGACCCGGACGTGGCGGCCAACCCGGCGCGAATGTCGGCCGTGGCGCGCGAACACGGCACGCTCGCCAAGCTGGTCTTCAAGTATCGCCGGCTGAAGGAACTCAATCGGCAAATTACCGAAGCGGTGGAAATCATCGGGGGTTCCGATCTCGAGCTGCGGGAACTGGCCCAGGCCGAGCTGCCGGAGTTGAAGGCCCATCGCGAAGGGTATTGGAACGACCTGCTCGACATGACCATCGGCGGGGACGACATCAACCGCACCTGCTGTATCCTGGAAATTCGTGCCGGCACCGGTGGCGACGAAGCGGCCCTGTTCGCCCGCAGCCTGTACGAAATGTACAAGCACTACGCCGAAAACAATCGTTGGCAGGTCGAAATCCTCAACGCAAGCCCCACTGAATTAGGGGGATTCAAGGATATCTCCCTGGGCCTGTCGGGCGAAGGCGTTTTCCGTCATCTGCAGTATGAGAGCGGCGGCCATCGGGTCCAGCGCGTGCCCGAAACCGAGGCCAAGGGACGCATCCACACTTCGGCCGCCACGGTGGCCGTGATGGCCGAGCCGGAGGAAGTGGAAATCACCATCAAGCCGGAGGACTATCGCGAGGACGTGTTCCATGCCAGCGGGCCCGGCGGGCAGCACGTCAACAAGACCGCCTCGGCCATCCGGCTGACCCACTACGAAACGGGAACCGTGGTCAGCATGCAGGATGAGAAGAGCCAGCACAAGAACCGGGCCAAGGCGCTGCGGGTGCTCAAGAGCCGGCTCTATGAGGCCCGACGCGAGGAGGAACACCGCAAACGGTCCGACGAGCGCAAGAGCAAGATCGGCTCCGGCGACCGCAGCCAGCGGATCCGCACCTACAACTTTCCTCAAAACCGCGTCACCGACCACCGGATCCACCAGAACTTCAACCTCGAGAGCATCCTCGCGGGGGATATCGAGCCGATGGTCGAGGCCCTCTGGGAAGCCATCCGGCAGGAGCAGCGGAGTTCTTTCGGGCCGATTGACGGCGGCGGCTGAGTTGGGACAATACGGTATTGCCCCAGCGGATTGTCGCCGGCGATACGCTGTCCCCGGATCTTTGGCCACCGCCGACTGAGCCCATGCCCGAAAACGAACCCTGGACCGTCGGCCGGCTCTTGCAGTGGACGGCCGATTTCTTGAAGGACCACGGGGCGGACAGCCCGCGGCTGGATGCCGAGGTTCTGCTGGCCGAAGCGCTGGGCTGTCGGCGGATCGAACTGTACACCAGCTTCGACCAGGTGCCGGGCGAAGAACCGCGGGCCGCCTTTCGCGAGTCGGTGCGCCGCCGCGCCAAAGGAACGCCCGTTGCGTACCTCGTGGGTCGTCGCGAGTTCTATTCGATGAGTTTTCGGGTCAGCCCGGCGGTGTTGATCCCGCGGCCGGAGACCGAACTGCTGGTGGTCGCCCTGCTGGATCGCGCCCGAAGCCGCCCGGTGGGGGAAGCGTTCGAGCTGGCCGACGTGGGTACGGGAAGCGGGATCATTGCCGTCTGTGCGGCCAAGCATCTGCCGAGTTGTCGGGTGACGGCGATCGACGTCAGCCCGGCGGCACTCGAGATCGCGCGGAGCAACGCGGTGGATCATGAGGTTGCCAAGCGGATCGAGTTCGTCCAAAGCGACCTGTTCGCGGCGGTGGACCCGGCGCGGCGATTTGATTTCGTCGTCAGCAACCCGCCGTACGTCGCCGCGGCGGAGTTGCAGGGCCTTGCGGCGGAAGTGAAGGACTTCGAGCCGCGCAAGGCGTTGGTGGCCGGCCAACGGGGTACGGAAGTCATCGAGGCGCTGATCCCGCAGGCCGCCCAGCGGCTCAATCCCGGCGGCCACCTGCTGATCGAAGTCAGCCCCATGGTTCACGATGCCGTCCTCTCGTTGCTGCGTCGCGACGACCGCTTCGAACTCGGTCCGACGATCAAAGACCTGGCGCGGCTGCCGAGGGTGGTGCCGGCGGCGAGGAAGTGAGGCGGGGATGTCCGTCTTCAGGATCGTCGGCGGGATTCCTTTACGTGGAACGGTCGAGGCGAGCGGCTCGAAGAACGCGGTCTTGCCGATCATGGCCGCGTCGATTCTCGCCGATGGTCCCGTGCGGCTTTCGCGCGTGCCGCGGGTGAGCGACGTCGATACCTTGGCGTCGGTGCTCGGGCAGTTGGGGATGAACGTCGAATGGTCGCGCGAAGGGGAACTACTCCTGGAGACCGTCGACCCGAAGCCGATCCGCGCCAAGTACGATCTGGTGCGTCGCATGCGGGCGAGCTTCTGCGTGCTGGGGCCGTTGCTGGCCCGACGCAAAGAGGCGGTGGTTTCACTTCCCGGTGGGTGCAACATCGGCGATCGGCCGGTCGACCTGCACTTGAAGGGCTTGGCCGCGCTGGGAGCCCGACTGAAGTTGAAGCACGGCTACGTTCACGCCCGCACGGAACGGCTCGTCGGCACCACGATCGACCTGAGCGGACCGGCGGGCTCGACCGTCACCGGTACGGCCAACGTGCTCAGCGCCGCCGTGCTGGCCGAGGGTACCACCACGATCGCCGGTGCCGCCATGGAACCGGAGATCGCCGAACTGGGGAGTTTCCTCAATGCCATGGGAGCGCGGGTTAGCGGTCTGGGAACGCCCACCATCCACGTCAACGGCGTCAAGCGGCTCGACGGCACGGCCTGGCGCGTGACGGCCGACCGCATCGAAGCGGCCACGATCTTGCTCTCCGCGGCGATCAGCGGAGGTGCGGCCACCGTGACCGACGTGGTTCCCGAGTACTTGGAGGCCGTGATCGCCGGGCTGCGGACGGCCGGGTTGCAGGTCGATGTGGAAAACGATCGCGTGACGTTGATCGCCAATGGACGACCGCAAGCGATGGACGTCACCGCGCAGCCTTACCCGGGCATGCCGACCGATGTGCAGGCCCAATGGACGGCCCTGCTTTGTCTTGCCCGGGGTCGTAGCGTCGTGCAGGATTGTGTCTTTGCGAATCGTTTTCTGCACGTCGCCGAATTGAAGCGGATGGGCGCCCGCATCCGTCACTGCCCGCCGACGGCGGTGGTCACGGGAGTGAAGCGACTTCAAGGAGCGGTGGTGACGGCCTCCGACCTGCGTGCCAGCGCGGCGTTGGTCCTGGCCGGCCTGGCCGCCGAAGGCCAAACCGTCGTCCGCCACATCCACCATCTCGACCGCGGCTACGAGCGGCTCGACGACAAGCTGCGGCAACTGGGTGCCCGGATTGAGCGGGTGGAGGATGGGGGGGCGTGTGGTTGAGCATCTTGAGTTCATGCGCCGAATGGGGCGTCCAGAGCCCCCGCTGCGGGCGAAAAAGTCCCGAAAAGCCGTGCCATCGTGATGACATTCGCCGGCAGGCGTCGTAAGATTGGGGAAGGGCCGGTTCGAGCTGCCGCCGCTTACCTGGGCAATCCTCCTCACCACCACACGCGGAACTGTGGAAAAGGCCTTGTTCTCCATCACCTGCACGACATGCCGGGCCCGGCTCGCGGTGCGCAACGAATCGGCAATCGGGGCTATCCTTGAGTGCCCCAAATGTACTAGCATGGTCCAGGTCGTGCCGCCGGTAGGCTGGAAATCTCCCTCGGCCACACTGCCGGCCGATCCGCAGCCGACTGCCGTCCAGCAACGCCCTGCCATCCAGCAGCCGCCCGCGCTGCCACTGGGACATCACGTGGAGGTTGTACCCAAAGCCCCCAACTCGCCCAGAACGGCTTGGTCCGGCAGTCCGGCGGCTGAAAGTGCGGGCACGGTGGCCGTGCCAGGGGGCTGCGAGAGTCCCAGCGGCCCTTGGGCGTCCCCAACCGAGTTGCTCTGGCGCAAGTGGTTGCTGCTGGGCACCGTGTCGGTGGCCGGAGTGGTTCTCGTCTTCGGTTTGTGGTCGATGTTGTTCTCCTCCGATGAGGCCGAACCGGATGCAACCTCGGAAGTGCAACAGCCCGCGGAACCGGTGCCGGAAAGCCCGCCCGAACAGCCTGCCGAAGAGCCGCAGCCGTTGCCATTCGCGGCTGTGGAACCGCCAGCCATGCCGCCGGCCGATCCTGAGCCCGGAACATTTTCCGAGCAGGAACCCTCTCCCGCCGTTGACCCGCCGGGTGAGAATACGATTGCCGACGCACCGGAGCCGACACCCGTCGTCGAGCCGGACCCCGCGACCGAAGAGGACCACGAGCCGCCGACGGTCGCGATCAACTCGGAGCCCAAACTGCCGCAACTCGACTTCGGCCTGCCGGAGCCGGAACCCGAATCGAAGGAACCGTACTCGGAACCAAAGGAGCCCGTGGTTTTTCCTGAAACCTCTCCGTCGGCGATCATCGAGCGGCCCGCAGTTCCGGCGGTGGACGCCGAGGCTCGGCTGGCCGGCAAGATCCCCGAAATCGCCTTGCGCGAGATGCCACTTGCCGAGGCGGTCGATTTGCTGGCCGAACTGAGCGGCGTGCCGATCACCTTCGACCCGGAGGCCCTCTCGCGGCTCGGCGTCACGGTTCGCGATCCGATCACCGTCGAGTTCTCCGAGGCGACGATCGGCGAGGTCCTTCAGCAGGTGGTTGGCAATCGGGGGCTGGCCGCGGTGGTCGAAGACGGGCAGGTGCTGGTCACCGTGCAGCCGGACGGGCGCGAGACGCTCAAAGAAAGGCCCTATACCGTTTCGGACCTCACCGGCTCGGACCCGGCGGCAGTGGCCGAGATGGCGTCGCTGGTCGAGAAGCTGGTCGAGCCCGACTCGTGGCGGCGTGGCGGCGGCCGGGGAACGATCGCGCCCGACGGCGGTGCCCTGCGTGTCGTGCAGACCGACGCGGTCCACTACCAGATCCTCGTTTTCTGCGAGAAGCTCCGCACCGCCCGCGGTAAGCCTTTGCGAAGCCGGCTGGACCCGAACCGGTTCACGCTGAGCACGCACCGCAGCCAGGCCGCCAAGCTGCTGAGCCTCCCGATAACGGTCAACTTCCACGAACCGGCCCCGCTGGCGTACATCGTCTCGTATCTGGAAGAACTCACCGGGGCCGATATCCTCATCGATCGGCGATCCTTGCGGGCGGCCGGATGGTCGGCCCAGGCGGAGGCGACGTTGACGAGCCAAGAGCAACCCTTGGCTGCAACTCTGGACGCGCTGTTGGGCCCCATCGGGTTGGCCTATCGGGCGATCGACGCGAGGACGCTTCAGATCACCACGCAGGCGGCGCTGATCGCTCGGCAAGAGTTGGAGTTCTATCCGATCACCCCGCTGCTCGGCGGCGGCCGGACGGGTCCGGATCTGGCGGCCGAGATCAAGGCCCGGCTGGCAGGACCCACCTGGAGCGACTCGGGCGGCCCGGGCGAACTGCACTTCGACGAGCCTTCCGGCTGTCTGATCGTCCTGCAAAGCCAACCGGTGCAGGCGGCCGTCGAGCGGTTCCTTTCGCAGAAGGCACAGTAGCCATCTGATAGTAGCCATCTTGCTCCGCAAGATGAAGCCACGTCTCGCGGAGCGAGACGGCTACTTTGTGCAGCCACGTCTTGCGGAGCGAGACGGCTACTTTGTGCTCAACGGGTGAGGTGGAAATCTTGGTCGGACGCGTCTTTATCGGTCTCGGCGAACATTTCCTTCTTGGCCTCTTCCCGCCGCCGGCTGGAGCGGCCCACGAAGAGCATTCCCAGCCCGATGCCCAAGACGACCAGGGCGTAGCCCAGGAACCAGGCGGCCCCCTTATCCCCCTCCTCTTGAGGGGGAGCCGCCAGGGCGGTCCCGTGCAGGGCCAGCCAGCAAACGGCGGCGGCCGTCGCAATCCTGAAGGTATGGGAGAATCTTCGCAGTCGGTTCATGGGGTGGTTTCCTGAGTTCAATCCCCTATTGTAAACCAAGCCGGCGGGAGTTGGCAACACGGCGGCTCAGCCGGCTGCGAGCAACTCGTCCAGCGGCCGGGCCAGCCGGCGAAAATCGGCGGTCGGCATGGCCACGGTGTCCCAACTGGGCGAGATCGGTCGGGCATAGGCGGCGAAGTCGCCCAGCCGAACGGCCACGAAACCGTACAGCCTGCCGCGGTGTTCGAAGAGCCGCTCCTGAGGCAGCGGAGCACGGTCACCGAGAATGTCATAGGCGAAGACGAACAGCCCGCAGAAACCCGGCCCGAAAAGCCCCTCCCACTGGGTCAGACTCTCGACGTCGTCGCGCGTGGACCAATTCTTCCAATACTGTTTCTGCTCGTCTCCGCTGGGAAAGCGGCGGCCTTTGACGTCGACCAGCCAGGCCGTCTGGCCGGGCGAGGAGACGATGAAGTCGAGGCTCTTGATCGAGCCCCCGTCACCCAACAGACTCCGCTTCGCCTCGTCCACCGCCACGTACGGTATCCCGCGGCAGCGCAAAAACTCCTCGAAAGCCGCCTCGTAATGGTTATCGCGGTTGGCCATGCGACCACGATACCAAGCTGCCCGGGGGGCGGCAATACGATTGGCAATCCATGCCACCCGAATCCACGCTGCGCTGCCGTACCCCCGTATAATACTTTCCACGTCTGACCATTTGTGGTAAGATTCGCGTGTCGTCATCAGGGCGACTGTCCCTACGGAGCATGCCGGTTAAAATCTCATTGTGTGCGCGAGCAGATTAGTGGGTGGACACTCTAATGCCCAGCGAACCCCATACGAAAGACTCCTTCGCTTGGTGGAACCGGCAAGAAAAGGCCGTCCGCGCGGTCCAGAAACTGGGCGGCGAAGTCCGGTTTGACTACGAACTGGATGACTCCGGTGAACTGATCCAAGTTGCGCGACCCCCGGGACCTTTTTGGACTCGCAGATTGCTCGGTGACCGCTTCTTCTCGCATGTCCAGACTGTTGACCTTTCCAACATGCCGAAGCACGAGTACGACTTCTTTGCCGCGCTACCCAACCGGGATCTTTGGAGGGGACCATTCGGTGACGAGGCGCTTGCTCCACTGCGGCGATTCAAGGATCTGAGATCGCTCTGTTTGCAGGGCAACAGGATTACGGACCATGGATTATCTCACCTGAGAAGGTTGCACAGACTCCAATCGCTAAACCTGGCGCTTACCGAAGTGACGGATGTTGGTCTCGAACATGTCGGGAGATTCCGGCAACTCATCTACTTGAATCTGGCAAAGACCCGCGTCTCCGATGCAGGGCTGAATCACCTGACACAGTTAAGATGCTTGAGATGTCTGAGCCTGAGCCACACACGCGTTAGCGACGTGGGGCTTTCAAGCTTGGAAGGATTGCCGTCTCTCGAAATGTTGGACTTGACGGCAACCGGGGTGAGCGATAGCGGCGTGGCCAGACTTCAACAGGGACTGCCGACGACGACGATCGTCTGGGGCACGGAGGAGAATGTCCACGTAACGGACGAGTAGACGTCAACGGGAAACAGTCGCAAAGCCCGGGGCCACCGGACCTCGGTTGCGTTCCAGGCCGATTTGGCGTATTCTGGAATTAGCCCTCCATCCCACTGGCATTGACATGCTGCCGCCGATTTCGTCAGCGTACACAAGAAGCGACCCAAAATGTGCCGGTTTTCACACCGCAAATTGCCCGTTGGACGGTGGACGACGCTGATTGCCCTGGCAAGCGGCTCGTTGGGTGCTCTCGCTTCGGCCGCCGAGCGCCCGTCACAAGGCGCCCCGCCCGTCTACGGCTACAAGATCGTCAACACCTATCCGCACGACCGCACCGCCTTCTGCCAGGGACTGCTCTTCGCCGACGGGGTCCTCTACGAGGGGACCGGACAGTACGGGCGGTCCACGCTGCGGAAGGTCGATCTGAAGTCGGGCAAGGTGCTCCAACTCTTCCGGATGAACTCCCAACTCTTCGGCGAGGGAATCACGCTGCACGGAAACGACCTGATCCAGTTGACCTGGAGAAACCAGGTGGGCTATGTCTACGACAAGCAGACCCTCGAACCGCGGGCAAGCTTCCGCTACGCGGGCGAAGGCTGGGGCATCGCCAGCGACGGACAACAACTGATCATGAGCGACGGCTCCGACACCTTGCGATTCCTCGATCCCAAGACGTATCAAGTCGTCCGACGCGTGGCCGTCCGCAGCCAGGGCCGCCCGGTCGAAAGG
>DATLAN010000291.1:0-20621 GCA_035527455.1 Thermoguttaceae bacterium | reverse complement strand
CGAGAACGGCGTGTGGTGGACGACGGCCCGTTGTTCCCCGTTTTCCAAACGCAAAACGGCCGCGGGAGCCAGGACGTCGTCGCTGAACACGGGGTTCGGCGTGGGCACGCCGAAGCCGCGAAACCCGACCAGGTGCGCCTGGAACGTCTGGGGATCCGATTCCGTCCAGTTCCGGCACAGCCCGGCCAGGGCTTCCTCGTCTTCCTGTCCCTTGTTCCTGGTCCACGTCCGCAACGGCGCGCCCTCGGGCACGTCGATAATATCCTGCCCCTTGCGCGGCCACCACTTGACCGTACGGCGCTGGTAGCCCGTGGCGTCGGGCCCGCCCTCCTGCTCGACCTCGTCGAGACCCGCGCCGGGGGCGAGTTTCGGCGGGTAGCGAAGGTTTCGGTAGAAGTCGTACTCCTCAGCCGTCGCGCCGCAGGCGTACAACAAGGCGACGACAAGGATCGTTGGCATCCCGGCGGATTTCATTCGTCCTTCCTTATCAATTGTAATCTCATTTGCGTCGGCAGAGCCGGATTGGGGAACAGTTCAGCAGTATTGTGACGGTTTGCGACGTAGGGAGCGAGTGAGCGGCGTACGAGCGTGCGGATAACACATAAGCGAAACGGAGCAGGTCTAGCCTGGACGCCGGAACCCGGGCCTGCCGCATTTGACCATTGCTGCGGCAACACCGTGGCTTTCCGGGTTGTCAGTCGCAAGGAAACGCGGTATAATTGGTAACCGTTTACTTTCGAGACTGAAGACGATGGGCGATCGACGAGAGAAGCGAAAACGCTGGGTGCAACGAGGTCAGTACGCGGTCGAGGTCGAGGTTGTCTATCCGGAAGACGACCCGTCGGAACCCTGCCTCGAACCTGCTACGCTTCGCTGGCTGGACGAGGTCGCGCGCAAGGCCGAAGAGGGAGACCTCCAGTACCTGAAAAAGGTCGGTCGCCTGTTTCAGGCCGTGGGCCGGTGAGCGGCGGGGGGATTGGACGCATCAACGGAACCGGTCTTGGACTGGCCTACTTCCCGGCCAACGGCAGCGGGCGGAAGTCCGCGTCGTCTTTCCACTTGAGGTTCTTCTTTCCCTCGTGCGTGCCGAAGTACGGGGCGTTGGCGTCGATCCACGTGACGATCCTGATGAACTCCTCGCGGGTGAGGTTCGCCCGGCAGGGATCGCGGCGAATCCGCTCGACCAGCCTGCTCTGATGCGAACCGAACGTCAACGGCAGCTCCGGCGAAACGTTGGCGCTGCCGTAGCAGTCGCTGAGGTAGCTGACCAGCCCTTTGCCGACAAGGTTCTCGTAGGAGCAGTCGTACAACCTGGTCAACTCGCCGGAGAGGTCCAACTCGCCCGCCGGCAATCGGCCGCCTTCCCGGCCGCCGTGGCATCCGGTGCAGTGTTTGTCCAGGATGGGCCGGATGTCCAGGGCATAGTGGACCGTGCGAGGGCCGCTGTCGCCCGGCTGGGGAGCGAGCGTTTCGGCGGGAAGGCTTGCGGCAAGCGGATTGGCGGGCTTCGCCTGGGGAGCCCATTTGCGCGGCTCGTGGCACCCGATGCAAGATCTGTTCTCGCCCGGCATCAGGTTGACGAACGTCCGCATCCGCTGCAATTCCATGTAGTTCTCATCGAGTGCCTGGAAGAAGAGGTTCTTCTCGGCCGGCACGGTGAAGTGGGCCGATCCGTCCTCGTGGACCGTGGCGATGCCGTGGATCTTCTTGATGTTCACGTCGCCGTCGAAGCTGACCGCCGACGCCTGCAAGCCCGCGCCGTCGCCCTGCTGGCCCGACCGCCATCCCTCGTCCCACGACACGCCGATGGCCTCCATCACCCGCAGATACTTGACCCTTCCTCGCTCGATGCCCGTCATCCCGCGGTACACGTCCTGCATGAACAGCGTGGCCGGATTCTCCTCTCTCGTATTGTCCGTCCCGACGACCGCACCCTCCGCGCCGGCAACGGGCGGAGTCGCGATCGGCCGGCGGCGAGGCCGAAGCGGGGTCGGCTGGAAGCAGGAGATTTCCGGGTCGCGATACAGTTCGGCCCGGTTCCCCCACGCGTCCAACACGTAGATTCCGTAACCGGTCGGCTCGCTGCACTGTGGACGGGGATTGTAGGCGACGAGGAACAGCTTCTCGGAAAGCGGGAAGGGCTCCTTGAAGTAGCCGAACGTTCGCCCGCTCGGGTGATGGCTCATGCCCGGGTAACCCAGCTCGGGCGTGACGTTGGTCATGGCCTCGGCGGTGCGGCGGTCGAGGCGGCTGTCGACCAGCACGATCGGGCCGACCGACAGCCCGCAGTGCGGCACGCCGACCGTCACGATCCGCTGGCTGCCCGGAATGCTCCGCGCGTTGATCATCCCGGCCGGCAGGATCACGTCGTTCTTGTAGACGTGGGCCGAACCGCTGCCGTCGGGCCGCATCGCCCAGAGGCTCTGCACGTTGCCGAAACCCTTATCGACGTACTCCCATCGCGTATAGATCACCCGGCCGTCGTCCATCACGCAGGGCGTCATTTCGTTGACCGGGCCGCCGGAAATGCAGCGGAGGTCCTTGCCGTCGCCGTCCATCAGGTACAGCGAGGTGACCGTCGAGCCGAAACAGAAGACCCGCCGCTGCGACCGCGTGGAAGCGAACATGATCTTGCCGTCGGGCAGATAACACGGGTCGCAATCCTCGTAGCGAAAGCGTTCGCCGTAGTGCTCCATCAACTCCGTCTCCTCGGGCGCGTCGAAGGTGAGCTGCCGCAGGCCCGTGCCGTCGACGTTGATCTCGTAGATGCGGTAGCCCTGGTTTTCCGCCGGCTTGTAGGCAAAAACCACCTTCTTCGCGTCGAAGGAGAGATCGAAGCGGCCGAACAGCCCGCCGGTCAACTGCGGCGCGATCTGGCGAACCGCGCCGTCAGCGACCTTACCGTCGGGAGCCGCCGGCGAGAGGGTGCAGAGATTGCCGCCCATCTTCCGGCTGCCGTCCCAGTGGTCGCTGTAGATGTGGCTGGAGGTGTAGGTGATTCGCTTGACGAACAACAGTTTGTCGAAGTCCAGCAGCGGATGGGCCAGCATGGCCTCGCGCCGCAGCGACTCGAGCGCGTCCTCGACCGCCTGCATCTCGCCGAGCGTGCCGTGCACGGCCGCGTTCTGCTTCTGCTCCAACGCGGCCAATCGCTTCGAATACTCCGGTCCCTTCGGATAACGCGGGCCGTACTCTGCAATCACGTCCTCGATGGCCAGCCGTAGCGTGGCGACGTTCACGCTGCCCGGCGGCAAGTAGGCCGTGCGATAGACGGGCGGGATCCGGTTGACTTTCGCCATGGGGCCGGCCTGCTGCCAACCCAATTCGTAGCGTGCCCTTTCTCCCCCTTGACCCTGCGGGAGCTTCAATTCGGGGCCGGCCGGCTTCCAGTCTTTCGGAAAGGCCACCGGCGACTCCAGCCGCAGGGCGACGACGTTCGGCGGCGCCGCCCGACGCGTGAGCTTCAGCGTGTGCTTCCCCTGGACGATCGGCAGCGTGCCGGCCTCTTCCCACTCGGCCCCATGGCGGCTCGACGCGGGTCGCGGCTGCGCATCATGAAACTTGGGCCGGCGATACGGATAGGGCAGCGAGTTGCCGGTTGCGCTGCCGCAACACTCGCCCACCTTCCGGCCGTCGAGCCAGAGTTCCATGGGCCGCGGCTCGGGCGACGCGTAGCGGACGTGGAGCGTGTAGGTCGCATCGACGGGAAAATCGACGTCGTATTCGACCACCCACGGCACCTGGCCCCCATCCCCAGCATCTCCGTCGCCGGCGATGAGTTCGGGATACGTATCGCGATAATCGGCGTATTGGGCCGGGTTCGCATCGACCCGGGCATTACCCCGATCGAAGGCCCAGGCGGGAATCTCGAACGATCCGGCCGGCCGCTGCTCGGCCTGCTGCTGTTCGGCCCGTGCCACGACGCTGCAAACCACAAGACATGCCACGGCGAGTCCACCCCGCGTCAACCGGTGACACCGCCACGGCAGGCACGATTCCTTTCTCATCGCAACTCCTCCTTCAAGAGAAACGAATTGTATGCTCGTCGTAGAAGATTTCCGGTGCCCGGCAGTTGATGCGGGTCGGCTCGTGGGCCAACACGCTGTCTTCAGGCCGATCTGCATCGGATGGTTCCTTGACTTGCCGTTCGCCTTCCTCGGATATGCTACACTCTGCGGTAGACCACCGCAATCTCGACGCGGGTCGCGCTTTTCCACAGGCCCCGCCCCGAGAATCCTCCTCTGGCCCGGCGGCCGTGCAACGTGGGCTTGGGGACACACGTGAAAGTCGGTGCGAAACGTGGTAGACTGGCTAAGCGGGACTGAAGAATGCTTGCACAGTAGCCGTCTCGCTCCGCGAGATGTAGCTTCATCTCGCGGAGCGAGACGGCCACTCCAATATCCACCTGAGAATAGGTGGCGGCGCACAATCCGACGGAAATGGAGGTTTCTACATGCAACCCATCCGACCAGCGATCTTCCAACTCCTGTTCATGCCTGGGATCATTATCACCGCGTTTTTCTACCCGTGCGTAACGGGCCAGGTGCAGGCCGGTGAGTTGCCCACGGGAAGGCATCCCAACCTGCTGCTGGTCTTTGCCGACCAGATGCGGGGCTCCGCGATGGGGTTCCTGGAAGAGGAGCCGGTGATGACGCCCAATCTCGACCGGCTCGCCGAGCGGGCGATCGTGTTCACCCAAGCGGCGAGCAACTACCCGGTGTGCAGCCCCTATCGCGCGATGTTGATGACGGGGCAATACCCGCACTTCAACGGTGTGATCGGCAACTGTCTCAGCAGCACGGCTCCGTATGGCGTCGAGTTGAAGGCCGACGCCCGATGCTGGTCGGACGTGCTCAAGGAAAACGGCTACTCGCTGGGGTACCTTGGCAAATGGCACCTCGAAGCCCCGTACAAGCCGTACGTCGACTGCGCCAACAACCGAGGCAACGTCGCTTGGAACGAGTGGACGCCGCCCCGCCGGCGACACGGCTTCGATTACTGGCACGCTTACAACACCTACGACTATCACATGCGACCGCTGTATTGGGACACGGACGCGGGCCGGCACGAGTTCCGTTACGTCGACCAGTGGGGACCGGCCCACGAAGCCGACCTGGCGATCGAGTTCATCCGCAACGAGGCGGGCCGATTCCGTGATCTCGAGAAGCCGTTCGCTTTGGTGGTCTCGATGAACCCGCCCCACACTCCGTATAGCGCCCATCCCGAGAAGTATTTGGAGCCCTACGCCAAGATCCCGATCGAGGAACTCTGCCGGCGGTCCAACATCCCGCCCGCCGGCACGCAATGGGGTGACCACTACCGCAACCAGATCCGACACTACTACGCGATGATCACGGGCGTCGACGAACAGTTCGGCCGGATCGTCGACGCGCTGGATGGAGCCGGACTGGCCGAGGAGACGGTCGTCGTTTTCACCTCCGACCACGGCAACTGCCTGGGCATCCACGGCCACGTGACGAAGAACGTGCCCGAGGAAGAATCGATGCGCATCCCGCTGTTGATCCGCTATCCCGGCAAGCTGAAACCGCGACGCGAAGAGTTGCTGATTTCGGTACCCGACCTGTACCCGACGCTGCTCGATTTGATGGGACTGGCCGAACAGATCCCGGCCGGCGTGGAAGGCGTCAGCCACGCCGAACTGCTCCGCACGGGCGAGGGAAAGCGGCCGACGTCGCAGCTTTATCTCTGGGTGCCTTGTGAACAACCGTCGCTGGGCCGCCGGGGCGTTCGTACCGGGCAATACACCCTGGTCGTCGATCGCATGCCCGGCCAGGACGAGAAACGCATTCTCTACGATAACGTCGCCGATCCCTATCAACTCGAGAACGTCGCCGCGGATCGGCCCGCGGTGGTCGACCGGCTGATGCGCGAAGAACTGGTCCCTTGGCTCCGGCGAACCGCCGACCCTTGGCTGGAACCGACGACCGACCGGTCTGCCCCGTCGCCTTGATCGACGATCTACTTGGGCGCCGCGACGACCTTGATGGGGATGGCCGGGGCGTAGCGGACTACGTCGTCTTTGCCGACGCGCGCCGTGCCGGTGACGATGATGTTCTCGCGCAGACCGACCGGGGCCGTGCGCAGGACCGTGACGGCGATCGTCGCTTCGTCCTTGTCGGGGGTGATCGAGGCCGTGCGGACGGTGACGGTGCAGGGAGGCGAGAGAGAGGGGAGTGGGCTTTCATGGTGGATCGCCTCCTGGTACTGACTGCCAAGAACCGCTCTCTCCTAACGCGGCCTGCGGCCGCGACCGAACGGCGGGCAAGCCCGCCCGCTAAACGTTACTATCACCATTGGTTACATCAAACATGCGCGCACGCGCACGGATATTGCGGCGTCACACCCCCAGCCCCTATCCCCCCTATCCCCTATCCTACTCCAACGCGGGAGCATCGTTCTTTTCGCCTGCGATGGCCTTTTGGACCAACTCGGGTTTCTCGAGGACGGCGGTGATCTGGTCGACGGGCGTCTTCACATTGGCTGTTTTCCACTGGATCTCGCCGGGCGACGACGTGGCCAGATAGCCCTGGTCGGTGACGATCAGCCAATCCTCCGCGCGGGGTGAAAGCTGCACCAGCGTGGCCAGGAGCTTGTTGTCGGCCGTGTTCCAGAGCTTGACGGTTCCGTCGCCGCTGCCCGAGGCGACCCTGGTCCCGTCGGCACTCAGGGCGACGCAATAGACCCAGTCTTGATGTCCGGCCAGAGTCGCCAGGGCCCGACCGTTGCCGTCGAAGACCCTCACGGTGCCGTCGGAGCAGGCGGCGTAGATGAGGTTCTCCTTCACGTCCCAGCGCACGTCCAGCGGAGCGACGCCGGGCATGTAGAAGAGACGCGTGTAGTTGAGGTTGTCCGCGCGTCGCTGTTGAAGGCCGCGGGCGTCGACCGCCGCGAGCCGTTTGCCTGTCAAAAAAAGCAGCAATTCCCTGGACTTTCCTGGGATGCCACGAGCAGGGGAGGGCGGCCGACTGGAATTCCCCCGCGAGAGGTGAAAACCCGCCCCTTTCAAGTCCAGGAACGCTCACCGGTCGAGATATCCGATTTCGTTTGCCGCACTCCCCGGCGATCGATCACCCGGTGCCCTCGATCTCCTCGACCACCACGCGGTTGCCGTGGATCTCGGCGATCTTGATGGGGCGGCCCTTGATGATGAACTCGCCTTCGGTCACCACGTCGGCGTAGCGGTCGCCGAATCGGGCCTTGCCGGCCGGGCGCAACACGGACTCGGCCACGCCGCAATCGCCGACCCGCAGATTCGGCCGCCCGGACGCATCGATCCCTTCGCTGCCGTCTTCCCCGCCGCGCTCGGGAGCGGGCGGCTGCAAGGCCAGCCGGTTGAACAGCGGGAACGAGCCGAAATGCTTGCCGAGCACCATGGCAGCCACCACGAACGCACCGCCGGAAAGGAAGACCACCAGCAGCGTGTAGGTCAACTCGCTCAGCTCGCGGGGCGTGTGGGGAACAATGAACGTGTGCGACGCCATCACCAGGCTGGCCGCCAGCAGGATCAGGCCCGTCAAGCCCGCAATGCCGAAGCCGGGCAGCACGAAGATCTCCACGGCGAGGAACATGATGCCGGAGACGAACAGGATGACGTCCAGCAGATCGGCGGTGCCGCCGAGGAAACGGCTCCAGAAGAAGATCGAGAAGCAGAGCACGGCGATCAACCCGCCCAGCCCGATGCCCGGGGCGCTGAATTCGATGTACAGCGCGATCAACCCGACCACGAAGAGCAGCCCGGTCACCAGCGGCGCGTTCAGGATGGACACGGCCGTATCGATGCCGGTCCGCTTCAAGATGATGATATCTTCGTCACTGATCCCGTAGCGCTGTTTCAGTTCGTCGAAGTCGGCGGCGGTTCCTTCGGCCAACCCCAACTCGACCGCCCGGGTGCCGGAGACCGTGAAAACGTCTCCGCCGGCCGCCTCGACGACCTCGCCGATCTTTTCCCAGGGACCGGCGTCTCCCTGGGCCTCGAACTCCCGGTCCGTCATGAACTTCTCTTCGCCCGTGTTCCGGTTGCGGACCCGGTAGACCTCCCGCTCGTAGTCGACCATGGTCTCGACCAGTGCGGCGGGCCGTCCCTTGTCCTCGGCGAGGATCCGCACCCTCTCGACCAGGTATCGGCGGATCTTCTCCGGGGCGTGTTCGAACTGGGAGTTCTTGCCCTCGATGATCGGAGCGGCGTCGCCGAACAGCGAGTCGGGGTGCATGATGATGTCGTCGCACCCCAAAGCCGCGATCGCCGCTCCGCTGATCGCCTCCTGATACTCGGGAATGTACGCCACCGTGCGGGCCCAATCGATCTGCCGCAGACGGTCGGCAATCGCCAGGCTCTCGTTCAACAGTCCGCCCGGGCTGTTGATCTCGACGATCACCAGGTCGGCTTTCCGTTGTTGGGCGATGTCCAGCTTCCGATAGACGAAATGTTCCAACAACGGCGTGATGGGCCCCTCGAAACGGATCAACACGGCCAGGGAGTACTTTTTCTTGGGTGCATCCTCGCCGGCACGAACCGTCGCCGGGCCGGACAGCCAGATCGCGGCCAATAACAGACCGATCACCCAACGGGCCGGAATTCGCGACCGAAGGAGAAAATCACGAGCAAACATGGCCTTTCACCGTTTCTGCGTACTCGCCGGCTGCCACCACGGTGAATCCTAGACCCAAAGCGTCGGGGTCGTCAAGCCCCCTTCATCAGCGGGATGGCTGGATCTGAGCGCCGAGCACGAGCCGTTTAGCGGGCGGGCTTGCCCGCCGTTGTGATAGAAACGATTCTCTGCCGAGGCAACGGCGGGCAAGCCCGCCCGCTAAACGGCAATGTTCTGCAATCCTGTACTGTAGGACTACAGCGCATCGAGAAACGCGATCAGCTTATCGTAGTACGATCGCGGCTGCGGGTCGTTGTGGTCGAGGCCGCGAAAGGTGACGAACTCCCGCGGGCGATTCGCTTCTGCCGCGGCGTACAGGCGTTGGCCGAACTCGATGGGCACGATCGTGTCGGCTTCGCTGTGGCTTTGCAGCAGCGGGCCCCGGTAGCCGCCGATCTTGGCGGCCGAGTCCAGTCGCGTTCGCATCAGGTAGCGGACGGGAAACCACGGATAGTGATGGGCCGCCACCTCGGGCATCGAACTGAACGTGCTCTCCAACACCAATGCCCGGGCACCGCCGTCCGCGGCCAGATCGACGGCCACCGCCCCGCCCAGCGAGCGGCCCATCAACACGATCTGGGTTTCGGGAATTCCCGCTTCCTCGGCAAGCCACGCCCGGGCGGCCCGCGCGTCGGCCAGCACGCCCGACTCGTCCGGTTTGCCTTCGCTTCGCCCGTAGCCGCGGTAGTCGAAGATCAGCACGGAGACGCCCACGCGGTCGTGCAGCGTTTGCAGCATGGACGCCCGGTGGCTGAGGTTTCCTGCGTTGCCGTGGCAGAAGAGGACCACCGCCCGGGGATTCTCATGCGGCACGTACCAGCCGTGCAGCCGGGTCCCGTCGGCCGCTTCGAACTCGGCGTCCCGGAATTGCAGCCCGAAGGGCTTCCAATCGCCCTCGGGATAACGCGCCGGAAAGAAAATGAACGATTTTTCCAAGAACATCAGGATCAGCACCAGCACCAGGTAACACACCAGCAACAAGCGGACGATCCGCCACACGCTCCCAAGCACGCCGCTTGGGACCCTCTTCGAGGCCACCGCCGTAACAACATCATTCGTCATTCGTCATTAGTCATTCATCATTCGTCATTCGTCATTCGTCATTCGTCATTCATCATTCGTCATTCGTCATTCGTCATTAGTCATTCCCCCGCCCGCCCTCCACCACCGGCTCGAATCCCAACGCCTCGATCATCCGGTAGTCTTCCTCCGGCGACTGCCCGCGGGTGGTCAGGTAGTCGCCGACGAAAATCGAATTAGCCGGGTAAAGGCCCAGGGGTTGCAGGCTGCCCAAGTGCATCTCACGGCCGGCGGCGATCCGCAACTCGCCGCGGGGATTGGCCAGACGGAACAACGCGAGCACCTTCAGGCAATACCGCGGGTTGAGCGTCCGCAGGCCCTCCAGCGGCGTGCCGGCGATCGGCTGAAGGAAATTGACCGGCACCGCTTCGGCCTCCAGTTCCCCGACCTGCAAGGCCAACTCGACCACGTCCTCGTGCTCCTCGCCCATGCCCACGATGCCGCCGCAACAGATCTCCATTCCCGCCCGGCGGACGGCGCGCAGCGTATCGAGCCGCTGCTGATAGGAGTGCGTCGTACAGATCTTCGGATAAAACCGCCGGCTGGTGTTGAGGTTGTGATTGATCCGGTCCACGCCGCAGGCCCTCAGACGCTCCGCCTGCTCGAGGGTGCACAGCCCCGGCGAGCAGCAGATCTTCAGCCCGTAAGCGGCCTTGATCTTCGGCACGACTTCGGCGATCGCGTCGATTTCCCGCTTGCTCGGTGCCCGTCCGGAAGCCACGATGCAGTAGGTCCGGGCCTTTCGCCGGGCGGCCATCCGCGCTCCGTCGAGGATCTGCTCGGGCCCGACCAGATCGTACTTGGGGATTTCGGCCCGGGAGACCTTCGACTGGGAACAATACCCGCAGTCTTCTCCGCAGCGGCCGCTCTTGGCGTTGATCAGGAAGTTCAGATGCACTCGATTGCCGAAGGCGGCGTACCGCACGCGATAAGCGGCCGCCAAGAGATCAAGCAGTTGCTCATTGCCGGCGCTGAGGATCGCCAGCCCCTCGTCGCCATCGAGCCGATGGCCCTGGAGCACGCGGCCGGCCAACTCGTGCCAGCGGTCGCCGGGGGCCTCGGTAGACAAAATCTCATGATCGGGTACGCTGGTCATGAGGCCCATTGTATCCGAACCGAGGGTGCTGGATAAGTGTTTGCGCATGAATGGCTTGTACACTTTCTTGGAGAGGGTGGCACGCCCTGAGGAACGAAGGGCGTGATTTGGCAGGTTTTCCACGCCCTTCGTTCCTCAGGGCGTGCCACCCCATGGAACAAGTCGTTTCTGCGCGGCCCCTGACCTCTCGAACACTCGAAACCGAAGCACCGCCGATGTCCCACTTCCTTACCATCACCGAAGCTGCCGCCGAAATCCGCGGCGGAAGGCTCGATCCGCTCGATCTGGTGGAACGTTGCCTCGAGCAGATCCGCAAGTACGAAGACCGCATCCACGCCTGGGTGCTGGTCGATGAAGAAGGCGCCCGCCGCAGCGCCCGGGAATTGGCCGCCGAAGAACCTCGCGGGCCGCTGCACGGGATCCCCGTCGGCGTCAAGGACATCGTGGACGTGGCGGGCTTTCCGACCAAGGCCGGCTCGCCCCTTCGGGAGAATCACCTCGCCTGGGAGGACGCCCCGGTGGTCACGGCCTTGCGGCGTGCCGGGGCGATTATCCTGGGCAAGACGGTCACGGTCGAGTTCGCCTGCTTCGATCCTTCGCCCACGCGGAACCCCTGGAGCCCGACCCTCGAGCACACGCCCGGCGGCTCCAGCAGCGGGTCGGCCGCGGCGCTGGCCTTGGGGATGTGTCTTGGGGCGATCGGCACCCAGACGGGTGGGTCGCTGGTCCGCCCGGCCAGTTATTGCGGCGTGGCCGCCTGCAAGCCGACCTTCGGGCGGATCCGCCGCCGTGGGATCGTGCCGGTCAGCTACCACCTCGACCATCCCGGTCCGATGGCCCGCACGGTCGGCGACCTGGAGATCATGCTGCCGTGTTTGATGGACAATGTCGATAGGGTCAACGTCGATTTCGACGCGCGACATGGCCGGCAGGCCAACGACGCACCTCCCCCGCGGCTGGGGCTCCTTGAACAGTTCTTCATGGAAGAGGCCGACGAGCCGATCCGGCAGGCGACCCGAGCGGCGCTAACCCGGCTGCGCGACGGCGGGGCGACGATCCGGCCGGTCACCTTCCCCGACGGGTTCTCGCAGGTCCAGCCGATGCACCGGCGGATCATGGCGGTCGAGGCGGCCGCTTTTCATCGGGAGCAGTTCGCGGCCCATCGCGACTCCTACGGGCCGAAGATCGCCGGGCTGTTGGACGAGGGCCTGACCATCTCCGGGGTGGATTACGCGGCGGCGCTGGCCGATCAGCGACGTTTCCGCCGGATGGTCGGCTCTCTGCTGGACGACGTCGACGCCCTGGTCATGCCGGCCACCGACACCACGGCCCCGGCCACGATGGAAACCACCGGCACGCCGAAGTTTCAGGCCCCATGGAGTTGCGCGGGCCTGCCGGTCGTGTCCTTTCCCTGCGGGGTGGCCTCCGACGGCATGCCCGCCGCGCTGCAACTCGTCGGCCGCACGAACGAGGAAACCCGGCTGCTCGAGGTCGCCCGTTGGTGCGAGCGGCGTTTGGCGTTCGACGCTATGCCGCCGCTGTGCGAGTCGTGAGGGACAACCAATCGCGACACTCACGTTTAGCGGGCGGGCTTGCCCGCCGTTTGATTGCGCCCCCCGAACCCCCAATCCCCAGCCCCCAGTCCCGAATCCCCAGCCCCCAACCCTGAACCCCCAACCCTGAACCCCCAACCCTGAACCCCCAACCCTGAACCCCCAACCCCCAGCCCCCAGCCCCGGTTCCCCAATCCCCGGTTCCCCAGTCCCGGCCCCCAACCCCTTGATCGTTTCTCCGATCGCTTGTAGCCTTAGGGACTCGCACAAGCCCCCGCGACCCCGGACCCCCAGCTTGCCTAGGCCCTTCCCCATGCCCAACGGTTCCTCACGCAACCAGACGCTGTCGTTTCTGATGCGTCGCTTCGACGAGGCGGGTATCCGGCCGTACACGCGATTCGGGCAGAATTTTCTGATCGACCTGAACCTGCAGCGGCTGCTGCTCGAATCGGCTCGCCTGGGACCGGACGACGTCGTGCTCGAAGTGGGAACCGGCACCGGGTCGCTGACCGTGCTGATGGCCCAAGCGGCGGCAGCGGTCGTCACCGTCGAGATCGACCGACAACTGTTCCAACTGGCCGGCGAAGAGCTGCTGGGGCTGGAAAACGTCACGCAGTTGCAGCTCGATGCGCTGAAGAACAAGAACCGTCTCAATCCGGAAATGCTCGAAGCGGTTTCCACGCATCTCGACGCCGCGCCCGGCCGACGCCTCAAGCTGGTCTCGAATCTCCCCTACAACGTGGCCACGCCCATCCTCAGCAACCTGCTCGCCCTGGAACGCCCGCCGCACTCGATGACCGTCACCATCCAGAAGGAGTTGGCCGAGCGGATCACCGCCTCGCCACGCACGAAGGACTACGGCTCGCTGAGCATCTGGGTGCAGAGCCAGTGCCGCGCGGAGATCGTGCGGATCATGCCGCCGGAGGTCTTTTGGCCGCGGCCGAAGGTCTTCTCCGCGATCATCCAGATCACCCATGACGAGAAGCTGCGCAACCGGATCCCCGACCGGGAGTTTTTTCACACCTTTAACCGCGCCATGTTCTTCCACCGCCGCAAGTTCCTCCGTAGCGAACTGCTCAGCGCCTTCAAGAACCGCCTGGACAAGCCGCAGGTCGACGCCATTCTCGCCGCCGTACAGATCGCCCCGAACGCCCGGGCCGAACAGCTCGACGTGGAAACGATGCTCCGTCTGTGCGAGGCGGTTCGCGCAGAGGTGGGAATTGACGCCGAGGGCACCGCCGAGGTATGATGCTACTAGCATCAAACGATTTTTCGGCGGTTTGGCATTGAAGTCTGGGATGTCACGGTGGGTGGCACGCCCTGAGGAACGAAGGGCGTGTTTTCCCGCCGAACCACGCCCTTCGTCCCTCTGGGCGTGCCACCCCAGAGTTTGCCGCAACGATGTCTGGAACCAAGCGCTCCCAAACAAGGCAGAAGCAACATGCAATTCATCGAGATGTCCGGCGGCACGCTCGCCAAATTGGTCAGCGACGACGAACTCAGCCCGGAGGAACTCGGCAAGGCCGGCGTCGGCGAGCACAGCGTGGTCCGGATCAACCGCCAGGGCGACATCGAGATCCGCCGCGCCGGCAGTTGGGACGTCATCGGCGGCCTGTTGGGAAACTTCGAGGAACGCATCCAGAAAGAGACCGGGCTGGATTGGGCGTAGTCGTGGGGCACGTTTCCAACGTGCCTTCTTTCAGGTTTTGGGTTCCGGCACGTTGGGGTATTGGCACGTTGGGGTATTGGCACGTTGGGGTTCCGGCACGTTGGGGTTCCGGCACGTTGGGGTTAAGGCACGTTGGGGTTAAGGCACGTTGGGGTTCCGGCACGTTGGGGTTAAGGCACGTTGGGGTATTGGCACGTTGGAAACGTGCCCCACGTTGGGTTGTCAATTCACCACGTTGCGAAGCGGCGACCCCAACAGCGCCCGGCGACACGCCTCGGCCGTCTTCAGGCGGATGTCCATCAGCCCCTCTTCGCTGTAGAAGGCCGAATGCGGGTTGAGGATCAGCCGGTAATGGGCCGGATGGCTCGGATCCCGCCAGGCCACCAGCAGCGGATCGTCGTCCGGCGGCGGCTCGTGCTCCAACACGTCGATCGCGGCGCCGGCCAGTTGGCCCGAAACGATCGCGTCGAGCACCGCGTAGACGTCGACCACGCCACCGCGGGCCGTGTTCACCAGGTAGGACCCCTGCGGCATCCGGGCCAAGGCCGCCGCGTCGATCATGTGCCGCGTCTCTTCGCTCAAGGGGCAGTGGATGCTCACGACAAGCGATTCGGCCAGCAACTCCTCGATCGTCTCCAACCGCCGGATGCCCAGGGCCTTGTCGTAGCCGTCGGGCTTGTAGGGATCGTAAAACACGACGTCCATCCCCAGCGCTTTCGCCCGAAGTGCGGTGGCCGAACCGATCCGCCCCAGACCGACCACGCCGAACACCCGCCGCCGCAGACGCACCAACGGCACGACCTGCAAGTACGACCAATCGCCTTGAGCCGCCCTGAGCCGCGCGTCGAGGAAGTGGACGCCCCGGGTCAACGACAACGCCATGGCGATGGCCGAATCGGCCACCTCTTCGGAGCCGTAATCGGGCACGGTGGCCAGGGGGATGCCTCGCTGCCGGGCGAACGGGCCGTCCACGTTGTCGAATCCCACGCCCGCCCGAACGATCAGCCGACACCGCGAAAGCCGCTCGATCGTCCGCCGCGAAACGGAGACCTCGTGATACACGATCAGCCCGTCGGCCCCATCGACGCGGCCGATCAACTCCTCCTCGTCGTGGGCACCCAGGGCCGAGACGTCGGCCGTTTCGCCCAGAACGCGCCGCTCGGGTTCCAGTTCGTCGTGGATGAAGTCGGTGATGATGACGTGGGGTTTCTTGGTCATGGGGTTGTATTGGGGATTGGGGGCTGGGGGCTGGGGATTACGGGGCGCGACCAACGGTCGCGGCTTTATGGGATCTCCAATTCGCCGGGCTTCAAGTTCCACAACTGCCCGGCCAACTGGTCGATGCGGTGCTGAACGAGATCGGGGGCGACTGCTTCGGCGACCATCCGGTGGGCTTCCCGGCTGCACGCCGCCAACTCCTGGTGCCGCGGGTCGTCGGGGTCGAAACGCCGCAGCTTGACGAAATCCAACATGCCGGGCGTGCCAAAACCCTTGCCGCCGCATACGCTGTGGGCGGTGACCAGGAAGCCGACGATCGAACTGTTCAACACCGCACACACGTAATGCGCCTCGGCCGACGAGTCGCACGCGATCAACACGCACGTCTCCTGCGGAACCACCGGCCGCGGACCGAGCACCGGGTCGTCGACCGGCTCGACGACCGCCGCGTTGATCCGCCGGTCCATCCGCCGCCAGACGACCTTGATCGGAGCCACCGTGTAGCGGCCGACGTTGTACATCGAATAGAACGCCTTGTTGTTCTGATATCGCTTATAGGCCGCCCGGCTCCGCAACAGGCGCTCGAATCGCCCCAGGTACTCGAGGGTCCGCGGATAGTCGCGCCGCATCACGGCCGCGTCGATGCCAGTGCGGGTGTCGACGTCTTGAGCCAGCAGGATGTGGGCCGAGGGCACGGCTCGAAACCGGGCCACGTCGGCCCAACGCACCAGCGGATAGAGCAAGTGCGGCTCGATCACCACTTCGACCGACTCGATCTCCCGTTTGCTCTTCCGCGCGAGGTTCCGCACCCGCACGCCGCCGCCGTGTTGTACGTCGTCGCAGCGGTCGAGGATTTCGAGCCAGTAAACGCCGTTGGCCCCGCCGGTGTTGGCGCCCAGATAGCCCGTGTAATCGGAGGGCCCGACCAGGTCGCTCGGGTCCGTCGTCCATTCTTCCGGCTGCAAGAACCACGGCGAGCCGGGCTGCGATGGATCGATCGGCTGCGCCCGGTATTGTCGCTGCCGGAAGCCTTCGCCGTCAGGCGTCCACTTGACGTAAGGCACCGGGTATTGCGTGGGGGCGCCGCGACGGAGCAGGATCGTGCTGGTGAAGTTCGTCGCGTCCTTGAACGGCCGAAGCGCCACCAGGTCGTCCACTCGCAAGACCTCGAGCCAATCCCCCTCCGGGCCGAGCCGGAAGCGGCGGAATCCGTCGCCGGCCCCCTTCGTCTGGAACAGCGTCTGCGTGACGACCATGGCCAGCCGTCCGCCGGGCTTCAGATATCGGTCGGCGCCGGCGTACATCATCAGCATGGAAAGGTCCTTCTTGCCGCCGCCGTGCCGGGCCTCGTTGCCCGAGAGGGAAAAAAGGCCGTAACGCTCCCACAGCGGCCTGGTCGCCCGGCGGTAGTCTTCCGGCAGATTGTCCCAGGCGATCCACGGCGGGTTGCCCACCACGTAGTCGAACCGCTGGGGAGGATGCCCGGCCGACGGCGGACCATCGAGGATCGAGTCGCAAAGCCACACCGGGATCTCGATGCGGCCGGCCCGGGGCAACAGGTCGCGCACGGCGATCAGGTAGTTCGCTTTCGCAGTCAGCACGGCCAGGGGATTGAGGTCATAGCCGGCCACGTCGGCGAAGATGCGGCGGCAGAACTCGCCGTCGGTTTGCGGGGAAGATTCGCCGCTGGCTTCGTGCCACGCCCGCACGCGGCGGATGGCCTTCAGCAGGAAGGTGCCGGAACCACAGGCCGGGTCCAACAGCCGCTGCCCAGGCTCGCCCGAGTATCCGGCCACATCCAGCACGTGCTCGGCGAGCCAGTCCGGCGTGTAATACTCGCCCAGCTCGTGCCGGAGTCGTCCGGGAAAGAGTTGCTGGTAGAGCGATCCCAGCAGGTCGCCTCCGCCGTGTTCTCGAGTCCGTGGGAATGATTCGCCGTCGTACTCCGCCACCGCCTCGGCCAGCTGCCGGATCAGCCGGGCGACTTCCGGGGACCACGCGGCCGTGTACCAGCCGAAGGGATCGTCGCCGAAGAAGTCGACCGCTTCCAAGGGATCGAGAACGCGGCCGGCGACCAGCGCTTCCGTCTCGCGTCGAAGCCGCTCGTTCGTGTCGGCCTGCAGGATTCGCTCGGCCGGCGCGGTTCGCCCGAGAGTGTGGGCCATGATCTGGCCGAGCAACAGCTTGACGACCGTGGCGTAATAGGTGTGCAACGCGAAGAGCAGCGCGTCCGGTTTCAGCGCTGCGGTCGAAAGGCCGTAGCACCGGGCAAGCTTTCCGACGGCATCCGAGGGCCGATCCGGATCCCGGCCGCAGGCCCTTCCGAAGAGCGTTTTCCACTGCCGCAGCGCCGCGGAAGCGGATGGGCTTTCGGCCCGACGGACGGCGTCGTAGAAGGTCCTCGAGCCCAGCCCGGCCGTTTCGGTCCCGGCGCCGAAGTCGTGCGCGAGAGATTCCGGCGAAAAGTTCTTCCCGGGCGCAAGGCCGCGTGGCGAGTGGGTCACTTCCATGCGTGCCCATTGTCCACGCGACGGCGCTTTCTGGCAAGACGGCTCGCGCCGGTTCGCAATACCATGCCCGGTACGCGTACGAGGACCGTTTAGCGGGCGGACTTGTCCGCCGTACCCTCACCGGCAAAAAAACAGGCCGCACCTCCGCATCGTGCGAAGGCGCGGCCACTACCAGGGGGAGCAAGCGATCACGTCTGTCGGAACTTGCTGCGTCACGACCGTAAGCCAGCGAAGTCCCCAAAAAATCCCTTCTATCTCGTTGCCCGTCTCAGGTCCGGCTCCCGCCACGCTCAATAGGCATATCCAAGCAACCGCCCAACCGAACGGATACGCCCCGCCGTTCGCGCCCCCGGTTGCTTTGTGTTCGCGTCGGTCGCTCCTTTACTGTATATTTTGCAGGTAGGCACATTTTTGTCAATGTAATCAGGTATTATTATGGCCGGTTTCCCACTCGCGGAGAAACAAGCCGACCGGCGGCCACGTGAAGCAGCGCCCAAAGCGTCGGGCCCGACGCCGCAATTCGTCTTCTTGGAAGACGTGTCCGGTGCAGCCGTAACATTATGGCAGGAATAGACTTACGTCGCCGATCGCGTTCCATCGCGTCGAATCGGTTCGCCGGGTCGGGCGACCCCAAATCCGCCGGTCACCCCCGGATCGAGGGGCCGCAGCGGCGCGAGTTCCGTTTTTCCGCAAAACTCCCGCCGGCGACGTCGCCCTCCGACCGGACATTTTGGCGAGGCGTTCACGGAACCTCGATTCTTGACAACCGCATCGGGCCCAGGCTCTAATTGAAGCGGTTATCCACAAACAAGGTTGCTTCAGGACAACCGCGAGACGTCAAGCGACCAGTCGACCACCAAGAAACAGACCGAGGGAACCGCAATGAACGACATCCGCTGGGTATTGGGCGTGAGTTTGCTTCTGGCCCCGGGCACGGCGACCGCCGCGGCCGAAGGGCCCAACGTGGTGATGATCATCGGCGACGATCAGGCCTGGGGCGATTTCGGCTTCATGGGCCATCCGGTCATCCAGACGCCGAACCTCGACCGGCTCGCCTCGCAGAGCCTGGTCTTCACGCGGGGATACGTCCCCTCGAGCCTCTGCCGGCCCAGCCTGGCGACGCTGGCCACCGGGCTGTATCCGCACCAGCACAAGATCACCAGCAACGATCCGCCCAACGGGATTCCCCAGGCCGAGTTCCTCCGCCAACGACAGCAGCAGATCGACTACATCGACCAGGTCCCCACGCTGCCGCGGGTGTTGGCCACGCGGGGATACGTCAGCTTTCAGACGGGCAAGTGGTGGGAAGGGAACCACAGCCGCGGCGGTTTCACCTCGGGCATGACCCACGGCGATCCGGCCCGGGGCGGGCGGCACGGCGACGCGGGGTTGAAGATCGGCCGCGAGGGACTCGAGCCGATCTTCGATTTCATCAAGAGTGCGGGCGATCGGCCCTTCTTCATCTGGTATGCCCCGTTCCTTCCCCACGCGCCCCACAACCCGCCGGAAGCCCTGCTGGCGAAATACCGGGACAAGACCGATTCGATCCACGTCGCCCGATACTGGGCCATGTGCGAGTGGTTCGACCAGACCTGCGGGGAACTGCTGGGCCACTTGGATCGCAAGGGCCTGGCGGAGAACACGCTGGTGGTGTTCGTGACCGACAACGGCTGGATCCAGCAGCCCGACGCGGGCAATTACGCCCCGCGCTCGAAGCGATCGCCCAACGAAGGCGGCATCCGCACGCCGATCATGCTCCGCTGGCCGAAGCGGATCGAACCGGCACGCGACGCCCAAACGCCTGCGATCAGCATCGACCTGGCCCCCACGATCCTGGCCGCCTGCGGGCTGGAGCCGACCGAGTCGATGCAGGGCGTCAGTCTGTTGGATCGGGCCGCGCTTCAGAAGCGCGAGGCCATCTTCGGCGAGATCTTCACCCACAACGCGATCGACATCCACGACCCGGCTTCGAATCTGGAGTATCGCTGGTGCATCGAAGGCCGGTGGAAGCTGATCGTTCCGCGAGCGCCGAACGTCACCGAGAACAAGGCCCAGTTGTACGATCTGGCCGAAGACCCGCACGAGAACGCCGATCAGGCCGGCCGGCAGCCCGAGCAGGTGAAACGGCTGCTTACGAAGCTCGACGCCTGGTGGCCGGGGCGTCCAAACGACAATCGCGAAGTAACCGGCCAAGAACGGGAACGCAAGCGGCCGGGGTGACCAAGGGGGTGGGGCCCCCAGCGGCTTGTTCTGTTCGGTGATGGTGAACCGCCGCCACATTGCCGGACGGATGAGATACCGGTACGCGGCGAAGTAGCCCTCGTCCAGGTTGTGGCCCGGGGCAAATCCCAGTTGCCCCAGCGAATGCGACCTTGACAACTGCACACCCAAGTGGTTCTCGAGCCCGTCGAGGAAGCGGTGGTTGAACTCATGCACCCACAGCCCCGCCGACGCAGCCGTGGTCGTCTGGCTGTAGCCGCCGTAGAGCGGCCAGGCGGTCCAGGAGAGGCCAAACGGCCCGCGGCCGTCGCAATGCACAAATAAGACAGTACTCGCTTCATCTCGTCGCTCCTTCTTTACGTTTCTTGGTCTTCCCGGATTTCCCAGCAGGTTTCGAGGCAGCCGGAGCGACCGGATTGTGATGGATCGCCTCCTCCGTGGCTGCTATCGACTCCGCCAGATGTTCTTGAACCTCGAGAAAACGCGTGGACAACGAGGGCCTTGACGTCGAGCACGAGGCTGAACAGCAAGGGCACGACGATGAGTGTGAAAAGCGTCGAGCACACCAGCCCTCCGACCACCACCGCGCCCAGTCCCCGGTAGAGT
>DATLAN010000290.1:0-18675 GCA_035527455.1 Thermoguttaceae bacterium | reverse complement strand
TGTCGGACAAGGGCAACGACCTGCTCGCCGATCTCCTCAGCGGAGCCATTGTCGAGGCGCTGGACTGAGCGGGGCTGAGCAGTGACGGCATAGTAGCCATCTCGCTCCGCGAGATGCAGCCTTAAAGCTCCGGGGAGAGCGGGAAGCACCGCCGATTTTGCGGAACAGGCTATGCCATACCGTTTGATGCATTCGCAAAATCGTCGGTGCGGCGCAGCCACGGGAGGATGACGACGAATCAGTCCGTGTGCCGATTGGACGGGCGCTGCGAATTCCTCTTTATTGCCGAGCAACACCCGAATTATCGGAATTATCGGATGCGCCAAAGACGGTCGCGATTTCGCCTCTTCCGCGGAACGGTCGCACGTCTCGTCAGGAGGAGACTCGGGCGAGCCGGCGGTTCTCAATCTGATGTCTGACTACGAACGCCGACACTCCATAATCGACTGCCAGATCGTCGATCTCATCTTCTCCGATGACCGCCCCAGACAGGTCATTTCTCAACATTTCGTGGGGCGCGAGAAACTCAGCGGCGAAAGCGCGATTCATCTGCTGCCGATCAGTTCGCAGTCTGGACACCGCTGCAAAGCAATCACGAGGCAACGTCAAGTGCTCGAACAGCGCCCGACAGAATGCAAACTGTCGCGAGTCCTCCCGCTTCTTCTCGATAAGAAACTTTGGATTGTGTCGTTGGTTTGATCCGGTCAGTGCATCGAGAAATCGGCACTCGCCGGTTCCTGGCAGCAGGCAGTGGCCGAGTTGATCAATGCTTAGATGCCCGGCCAGCTCGTCGAGCGAATGTGACTTCCAGACTCCACCGTTCAACTCCGCTCGCAGCGCCGCCGCGAAGCGGTAGCCGGTCTCCCATGAATTCGCGCCCAATACGCATGGCGGTGCCTGACTTCGCAGTGCTCCCAGTGCATCGATGTTGTCGGCATCTGATGCGATGGATTCAGAAGCGGTCGCCAGTGCGGATGTCTGAGCGTCCAAACGCTCAACGGCCGTCAGGGATAGAAAATCGTTGAGGAGTTCGGGACGAATTCTTCTGGATACGTCCAGAATCGCTGCCTCGAGTTCAGAGTCAACGGCGTAGGGATCTTTGCCAAGCCGTGCGGCAGCGTCACAGAACTCCTGCTCGTCAGGATCCGCTTCCTGGATTGCCCGCCACTGTTCGTGCAGCGTTGTCCCCGGAAGTCCCATGTCGTCGAGTCTCGTGACAACTGCATTCACGAACTCGCGCAGGGTCTGAAAGAAGGCACTGCTAGACAGAATCGCATTTCCACTCGCTACAAATCTGATTCCGGCATCGGCGATGTCAAGGGGTTGCCAATGAGCCTCGACGCCGTCCCCGAGGCTCACGAAACGGAGTGACGGCAGAACAAAGCCTTCGCGCGCCCAGCGAAGATTGTGTCTGCGATCGAACTCACGACTTGTCGCAGTGTCCGGCCGTTCGGCTTCCGATTGCAGGAACCACCAGTTGTCGGCAAGCCATTCCGCCAGCGGAAACAACGGGAGGAAAACGCGGGTTCGAACTGACTTTGTCTGTTTGTCCTGCAACTCAGTGACTGGATTGCCGTCAACCAGGATTGACAGCGAAGCCCATGTTGCGCGCAGTTCCTCACCTCTGGCTCCCGCCGGATCCTGCCATTCGAAATCAAAGCAGAGGCTGCTCATGGAACCTTTCGATTCACGTGGGCCAGTCGAAATCGTTAATTCCATCCGGCCATTCTTCGGGCTCTAACTGCCAGCCCTTGTACTGCCCAAGGCCCCGATTCACGAGACGCGCTTCGTAGACAATCTGTCCGACCATGCACCACGCATACCGCGGAAAGCCGCCTTCCCACGGACCGCCGAAACACTGAACCTCAAACGCTTGTCGCAGCCATTGTCGAATCTCATGCAAGCGTGCATTCAGCGCCGGGTCACATTTGGTCGCGTCTCCGCGAGGTCGCGATGCTCCCGCAAACGACGGCCCCGTCTTGTGTTCCGGACTCCCGACATAAGTGACGCATGAGGCTAGCTCCGTTGCGTCAACGCCTTTCGGTGGGGGTTGAATGATTCGCGGCTGCGGTCGTTTTCGCTTAGGAGCACGCACGGAATTGCCGTTCGGTGTTGTCGGAGAAAAGAGGATGTACTCTTGACGGTTCCCCATAAGCATTTTACTCCCCCGCTGGCATCACGCAAGGAATTCGGAATTCGGGGGAGATAATACCAATTGTGGCTATTTGGTGAATCTTGGCTTGCGGCCTGGCTTCTGTGGACGGAGGACGCGACTGACGAGTTTCTCAAACGTTCGAGGAATGTTGCGTCGCCCAACGGCCGGCCGCTCCGCCCGTGGGCGCGTATCTGGCGGAGTTGATCCTCGGGCATCGCGCTGTCGAGCAAGGCACGCCAGTCGTCGATGATCGCCAGCGGCGGAGCCACGTGGACCAGACGATCGTCGCCACATGGTGCGGCATGCCGGGAACAACCACTCTTGCCAGTCTCGCCATGCCCGGAGGCTAGCCAAAATTGCCCAGCTTGTCAATATCCGTATTATGTCCCCCGAATCTCCCCCGAATCCGCGAGGGTCAAGAGGAAGTTGTCTCCTTCGGCGGGGTGGATGCGCGTATGCAGCGAAACCGAGATTCCCCTGCCCGGCGGAACCGTCGCCATCCGCCAGACCTCCGGCTATCCGTTCGGCGGCAAAGTGAAGCTTCCCCGTGGATGGTGGGTCGATTACCGGGTCGGCGACGGGGATTGGCAGCGGATGAAGAAGTACGTGACCGACGACTTCGGGCTGGAAAGGGACCAGTTCAACGTCGTCCGCCCCGACGCCCCGCTGCGCTGCGACGCGATCAGCATCCGCATTCTCCCACAGGTCGGGTACTGCATGGGAGTTCACGAGATCCAAGTCGAGTTCGAGCCGTAGGCGGCCGCTCTCCTGCCGAAATGGCAGGCGGCAGGTGGGCGGACTGCACGTGCGGATTGCCCAAACTTCGCAAAATCACTGTCGCACAAACTCCGCCTGCGCTGTAAGATACTGTGTGGGAACCATTTACCGTCCATTCGGCCCGGGCAACCGAAATTTCGGCGCGTCTGGTATCCTGTTTGCACCCTGTGGATGACGCTGCCCGTCGAACGAGGTGCCCGAGTTATGCTGGTCAAGTCTCCATCCCTGCTGATCACCGACGACGACCGCGACTTCCGCGAGACGCTGCAGTGCGCGTTCGAGCCAAGGGGGTTCGAGACCATACTGGCCGGGGATGGCGAGGAGGCACTCCAGATCGTTCGCAGCCGGGAGGTCCATCTGGTATTGCTGGATATGCACATGCCTCGGCTGAGCGGGCTGGAGACGTTGCGGCGGCTCAAGCAGTTGAGGTCCATGTTGCCTTGCATCCTGCTGTCGGCCCAGTTGGACGAGAGGATCATTCGGCAGGCCCGGCTGGCCCACGCCTTCTCCGTGCTCTCCAAGCCGTTCTCGCTGGGCCAGATCACGGGCGTCGTCCGCCAGGCGCTCGAGCGGACGTACGACTGGCGGGGATGACGGGCCGTTGCGCGAGGGTGCTTCCACCGGAGTATGTTTCCTGACGGCCCGTGAAAATGCCCCCGACAAGCCTCGCCCTGCTGGAAATCGCAAACCTCGTGCCCGCCCTGTTGGTGGCCGATCGCTGTTCGAAGGCGGCCGGCGTTTCGATCCTGGGCATCGAGAACACGTTGGGGACCGAGCAGTGCATCAAGCTGGCCGGCGGGGCCGAAGAGGTCCGTCGGGCGGCCGAGCAGGGCGCGGCTCTGGCCCGGCAGATGGGCACGCGGGTCGAAGTGACCGTCATCCCCGGACCGACGCCCGAGACGCACCGTCTTTGCACCGATCCGCCCGCCTTCGTCCCCTTGCTGGGGATCTACGATTCACACGTACCACGAGAGGATTCCATGAACAGTTCCGACGCATTGGGCCTGATCGAAACCCAGGGGCTGGTGGCCGCGCTGCACGCGACCGACGAGATGCTCAAGGCCGCCTCGGTCGAGCTGGTCGGCAAGGAGAAGATCGGGGCCGCCTACGTGACGATCATGGTCCGCGGCAACGTCTCGGCCGTGCAGGCCGCCGTCGAAGCCGGCAAGAGGGCCGTCGAGCAACTCCAAGGCAAGCTCATCATGGCCGACGTCATCGCCCGACCGCATCCCGAACTGGCCGCCCTGCTGCCGTGATCCAAGGACTATGACCGCCATGCTACGAAACCAACTGTTGAAGATCACCATTGCACTCACGATTGCCGCGTCATCGGCCACCGTCGTGCCGGCGGCTGAACCGGGCAAGACCCCCGAGTTGAACAAAGCCAACTGGATCTGGCCGCACAAAGGCGGTCTTTCCGCCACCGGGCCGCGGAGCTACTTCCGCCGCAAGTTCGTCCTGCCGGCCCAAGCGGTCGAAGCCACCATCGCGATCACCGCCGACAACGGCTACCAACTCTACGTGAACAACCGCCGTATCGCCGGCGAACTGGGGTACGACTCGAAGTACTGGAACACCGTGGAGCGTTTCCGCATCGAAGAGCACCTCGTGGCCGGGGCCAACGCCGTCGCCGTCGAGGCCGAATCGCTCGGCGGAGGCGCCGGGCTGGTGGCGGCCGTCTCTATCCGCACCGCCGACGGAAAGGAAATGCAGTTCGTCACCGATTCGGACTGGCTGTGCATCGTCGAGCCGAACGGCAACTGGACCGAGCCCGACCACGACGACAGCCTCTGGAAGCCGGCCGTCGTGCTGGCCAAGATGGGCGGCGGCCTCTGGGGACAACTCTCCGTGCCCGAGCAGTTGACCGATCCCGAGAGCCTGGTCGTCGACCCCCGCATTCCCGGCGGCGGACGCTCTCCCCGGGCGGATCAATTCACCGAGCCCGACGCCGATTTCGTCTGGCCCTCGGGCATCGTCTTCGTCGCGGGAAGAGCGCCGCTGCACTCCACCCAAGCCCAAACGGCCAAATGGATCATCCACGACAGCCAGGCGTACTTCGAATACGACACACCCGCCCCGGCTTTCTCCGGACACAAGCTCTACGCCTTGACGCCCGCCAAGCCCGACGCCCAGCCGCGGCTGTTGCTCGACGCCGGCACGGGCCTGGTCGCCTCGCCCACCTGTTCCTACGACGGCAAAGAGATCCTCTTCGCGATGGTGCCCGAGGGTGAAAAGTTCTTCAAGATCTTTCGCATCGGCAGCGACGGATCGGGCTTGCGGCGCTTGACCGCCGGCCCTTGGCAGGATTACGACCCGGCCGTGTTGCCCGACGGTCGGATCGTCTTCGCCTCGAGCCGGACCGGCAGCCGCGACGAGTATCACGGCAACACGGCCCGGAGCCTGTTCTATCTGACGGCCGATCGCAGCGAAGTCCGTCCGATGACCTACCACATCGTGGCCGACAGCCGGCCGCAGGTGATGGCCGACGGCCGGATCGCCTTCGTGCGGCACGACAACTTCTTCGAGCGGGCAAAGGTCGAAACGCACATCCACGCGATCCACCCCGACGGCAGCAACGGCGAGGTGCTCATCGGCCCCGACCGCGGCAAGATCGCGTACGACCGTCCCACCGGCGCCGAAGATCATTCCAGTTGGCTGCGGAACTACGGCTTCGGGGCGCCCGCGCCGCTGCCGGACGGCCGCGTGGCCTGTCTCTCGTTCACCGGGCCGCTGGTCACGGCCAGTTCCTCCGCGGCCACGCGGCGGCAGGAACAGATGCCCAGCGACGTGGCCCTGTTCGACATGGCCCCGCTGCCCGACGGCCGGCTGCTGTGCAGCACCCGAAGCGGCGTGTTGGGCATCCTCGATCCGGACTCGGGCAAGGTGGTGAAGCTCTTCGAGAACGAGTCGCGCGACCTGCACTCGGTCGCCTATCTGGGACCGCATCCCAAGCCGCCGGTCATGCCTCCGCTGGTCGGAACCGACGACGACCGCCGCCACGACAAGACCGGCTACCTTCTCTGCCAACGCATCTTCGACACCAAGCAGATCGACGGTGATTGGGCGCGGGTCAAGGGCGTGAGGGTGGTGATGGGCAACGCGCTGACGCTCCGCTCGGCACGGCATCAATACTGCCACATCGGCGTCGAAGGCGTCGAGCTGGGCACCGTGCCCCTGGCCCCCGACGGCTCGTTCTACGCCCGCGTGCCGGCCGATCGCCCGCTGGCCCTGCAGGCCGTCGATGCCGAGGGCCGCGCGGTGGTCAACGAACTGAGCTGGATCTACGTCCGACCGGGCGAACGACGATCCTGCACCGGCTGCCACAACTACCGTCAGGCCGCCCCCACGCCCCAATTGCCCATGGCCCAGCTTGCCCCGCCGGTCGATCTGCTCGGACAGGGCCGCGCCCATCGCTTCCGGGCGAACAACGCGGCCAACGGGGGTGTGCTCAACTTGCAGTTCGATCGCTTCCGCGAGGCGGCCAGCATCGACCTCTACCAGCAGGACGTGTTTCCGCCGGCGTTCGATCCGACCACGCTGCGCCCCGGACGCGAAATCGAAATTGAAAAACTGATGCGCACCGTCCGCGACGGCGAGAAGGACCAGCAGATCGCCGCCATCCGGCGGCTGGCCGCTTTCCGCGACCGCCGGGCCGTGCCGGTGCTGATCGAGGCGCTCGCCGATTATGAAAGTTCGGTCCGTCTGGCCGCGGCCGTGGCGTTGTCCTCCTGCGGAAACCGCGACGCCGTGCCCGTGCTCGTGCGCGGACTCTACGACGGCGATCCGCACGTAGCCCAGGCCGCGCACATCGCGCTGGAGCATCTCACCGGACACAGCGAGGTCTTCAACCCCTACGGCGATCCATCGACGAAGATCGAACAGGCTGCCGCGTGGAGGGCGTGGATCGACCGGCACGATTGGGAGGCGATCGAGCAGGACCTGATCGCGCGGATCGGTGCCGAAGACCCGATCAAGGTCCATCTGGCCGTCGAGGCGCTGGGGCACGTCGGCTCCGAACCGGCCAAGGCGGCGCTGCGGGCGTTCGTCGCCTCGGGCCGCCAGGACAGCCTGGTCGCCCGGCTGGCGGCCGTTCGGGCGCTGGGACATCTCCGCGACGGCTCGGCCGTGCCGCTGTTGGCCGAAATCCTCGATGAAAACACCCAGAAAGCGCCCGTCCAGCCGCAGAAGAGTCACGAGTTCGGTTGGGCGGCCGCGCCGGATCACCTGGCCGGCGCGGCGGCCGAAGCGCTGGGGTGGATCGGCACGCCGGAGGCCGAGCAGCGCCTGATCGCCGCCTTCGAGAACCTGGCCGAGTTCTGGTACTACACCTTCCGCACGGCCGACCATAACTGGCTGATGGGCTGCCATAGCTCGATCCCGCACTATCGCATCGCCGAGGCGCTCGACGCGATCGGCTCGCGCAAGGCCGCCGGACTGACCGCCAGGCTGCTTCAGTCCGTGCCGATGGACCCCGACCGCGGGCTGCTCTATGAAAGCGACGCCTACGAGACGGTCACCGCCCGGCTGATCCACCGCAACGGGATGGGCGCGGAAGTGGTCGACGCGTGCCTGGCCGTGTTGGGCGATCCGCAGGCGAAGACCACGCCCGAGTTGCAGCAGGCGGTCACGGCCTCGCCGCCGGCCGTTTCGGTGGGCGCGCTGTCGCCGGAATCCCGCGCGGCCCATTTGCTGGCGGTCGTCGCCCAGCGGCCGGAAGACGCCCCGCGGGTCCGGGCGGCCTTCGAGCGTTATCGGGCGCTGGCACCCTCGCGCAAGCGGAGTTGGACCTGTTTCTTCCTCGCCCGCACGCTGGGCAAGCTCCGCGACGTCGGCTCGGTGGGCGTGTTGCGTTCGGCGTTGGACGACGAGCCGACCGAGTTCAGTTTCGGCGTGCCCAACGCCCCGAACGTCTTCATCCACAGCGCGATGACCCCAATCCACCGCGCCGCAGCGGCCGACGCCTTGGGCCGCATCGGCTCGAAAGAAGCGGTCCCCTCTCTCCTATCCACGGTCGCCGATTTCGAAAACGCCATGGAAGTCCGCCAGGCCGCCGCCGCCGCGCTGGGCCGCATCGCCGACCCCGCCGCGCTGCCGCAGCTAGAAAAGCTCGCCGCCGATTATCCCGAGTTCACCACCCAACGCACCCTCTGGGAGGCCTGCGCAGCGTGTCGCGACGAGCGTTGACCGCGGCGTCTACGTTGTTTCGAAAAGTGTCCAGAGCGTGGCACTTGCAGAACGTCCGATCGACTTGCCGTCACCAAGAAACACTGCTTGCCGGAAAATGTAGAGGACTGGAAAAGCTCGCTGGCGACGTGCGAAGGCGTTTCAGGGATTTTTCGCGGTCGGAATCCCCTGTTTGTTGTGGTATATCCTGACTCCCGGGGATGTTTTATGGTGGATTGGGTAAAAAAACATCGCTGTAAACCCCTTTACAATGGCGACTTGGGGAAAAAGAGGGGGATTAGGCAAAAAGGGTGTTGTGTACGCCAGCATAACTGATATAATTGGATTTATCGTTTAGGCCGATGCGATTGGGCGCTCGGCCTACCCCGCCTCGGGGGTTTTGAGACTTTTCCGATTGTTTAGGAGGGTTGTGTTATGTTGAAGCGACTTTGGAGAGACGACTCTGGTGCGATCCTCTCCGCAGAACTCGTGTTGTTGATGACCGTTCTGGTCATCGGGATCGTTGTTGGTGTCAAGGCCGTCGGCAATGCGGTTACGACCGAATTGTGGGACGTGGCGGAAGCCATCGGTTCGCTGGACCAGGACTACATGTACAGTGGAACGAGGCTGGTGGATGCCGCCGACAACGTTTGCGCGTCGACCGACGGTTCTAATTTCGTTGACTGGGAGGACGCGACCGACGGTGGCGCCGTCGTGGTCTGCGGCATTAACATCGATGGAGAAGGACTGTAATCTGCGGTCAGACGCCGGCTTCTGCCGGCGACGAGGAGCATTCATGCCCAGGGTCGCCTTCGGGCGACCCTGGGATCCTCCTCGCAACGCGAAATTCCTGGAGTCCGTCTGCCGAACCGCTTGGCAAATACCGATTGGCAGGATAGACTTGTGTAGGGTGGGCACTGCCCACCAAAACCACGCTAACGACCAAACCGGAGCGATCGGTGGGCGATGCCCACCCTACGAGTTTCGTGGGGCGATGATTGGCCACTACTGGCGGTCTACCCAACAACAAAGCCCTCCTGTGCCGATGACGACCCCATACCGCGGTAAGGGGCCGGGATTGGCGGAAAAGCAGAAGGAAAACTCTCCGTTGGCTAGTGGCCAATCACCGCCTCACCGGACCGTCTTCTTTGCCTCGGACTCCCGACCGGTGTACTTGCCGTCGTCCTGCTGACTGCGCGGCGCCTTCTCGGCCGAGGCCATGTAGTCGGCCAGCTTCTCGACGATGTCCGGATGCTCTGCCGCCAGGTCGTTTTCCTCGCCGATATCGCTGCTGAGGTCGTACAGCGCGAGCTTTCCCGGCGAACCCAGGCCCTTCCATTGGCCCATTCGCACGGCGCGATTGCCCGAGGCCCAATAAAGATACTCGTGCCGCTTCTGCTCGCCTTTGCCCAGCAGGGTCGGCACGATGGAAATGCCGTCGATATCCTCGGGCACTTCGGCCGAGACGTTTGCCAATTCCGCCAGCGTCGGCATCACGTCGGGGAAGTACCACGGCAGATCGCTCACCGATCCGGCCTCGATCCTGCCCGGCCAGCGCACCACCATCGGCACGCGAATCCCCCCTTCGTTCATCGAACGCTTGAAGCCTTTCATCTTGCCGCACGAATCGTGAATGCCGTCGAACCGCTTGGCGGCCCCGTTGTCGGAGGTGAAGAAGACGATCGTGTCGTCGTCGATGTCCAGTTCCTCGAGCAGTGCGAGGATCTCGCCGACGTGCCGATCGATCATCGAGTCCATGGCGGCCACCACGCGGGCATCCTGGGGCCAGGGCTTGTCCTTGTAGAGTGCCCAAGCCGGATCGTCCTCGGGAATCTGGTAGGCCGCGTGGGGTGGCGTCCACGGGCAGTAGCAGAAGAACGGCTTGTCCTTGTTCTCTTGGATGAACTTGATCGTTTCATCGAAGATCGCATGGTGGGTGTACCGCCCGGCGAGTTCGACCCGCTCGCTGTTGCGGAAAAGGTGGGTGTAGTAGGTGT
Source organism: Thermoguttaceae bacterium (assembly GCA_035527455.1). Classification (GTDB taxonomy): domain Bacteria; phylum Planctomycetota; class Planctomycetia; order Pirellulales; family Thermoguttaceae; genus DATLAN01. The sequence goes on along the minus strand of DATLAN010000290.1, from coordinate 8,583 downwards.
GGGCGTGCCACTGGTTGTAGTAACCGAAGAACAGGTCGAACCCCTGCCGCTCCGCCGCTCCGTCGTGGCCCTGGTTGCCCAGTCCCCACTTGCCGAATCCGCCGGTCGCGTAGCCGGCCTTCTTGAGCACTTCGGCGACCGTGACGTCTTCCGGCCATAGCGGTATTCCCCCGCTGTTGCCCCGCACCGGCGTGTGGCCCTTGTGATAGCCGGTCATCAACGTGCTGCGGGCCGGCGCACAAACCGTATCGCCCGAGTAGCAGTCGGTGAACTTGATCCCCTCGGCGCACATCCGGTCGATGTTCGGCGTAAGAATCGTCTTGCTGCCGAAACAGCCCAGATCGTGATAGCCCATGTCATCGACGATGATGAAGACGATATTGGGCGTTTCCGCGGCAATCGCACGCGTTTCCGCGGCAATCGCACCGGGGCAAACAACCGAGGCGAGCAGCAACGCGAGCGTACGGACGTGGCGGCCATTCATCGTGATCTCCTCCTGCGGTGTCGGGGCAGTCGTATCGACTCTTCCATAGGATAATCCACGAACTTCCCGTTGTCGATTCGCCGAATTAGGAACTGTGCAGAAACAACTTGTCCCATGGGGTGGCACGCCCTGAGGAACGAAGGGCGTGGTTCGGCAGGTTTTCCACGCCCTTCCAGGGCGTGCCACCCAATTTAACGAGCGGTTCTTGCGCGGCCGCGCCGCGCTACCTTTCGGTGGGGGATTATGTTAATATGGTTCGCGTCGCCCGACGGAGCGGTTCGGGGGCCATGCCAAGCGGAAAACGCCAGATCAAAGGAAGCCACTCATGTGCGTCAGGTTATCTGCCCGGTTCGGCGCGTGGGCGCTGGCCGTCGTTCTTCTCTTCGGGATTCTCACCCCGGCCGATGCGGCCGGCGGGCTGCCCTCGCAATGGCTGGGGCCGAAGCCGCCCGGCGCGGCCTATCCCCAGGGAGAGGAAGACCGGCAGTTCGCCATCCTCTCGTACGATCTGAAACAACGCGCACGCTTCGAGCCCCTCGCGCCGCAAACGCTACGCCGGGAATCGCTCATCCTCGACAGTGACCGCGATCCGCTGGACGTGATCCTCCGCCGCAGCGAAGCGCTCTTGGCCAATCTGACACAAAGGACCGAAGGCACTCGCGCCGCCCAGGCTGCCACCCTTGAGGGCATGGCCCGGGAGTTGGCCGCTCTGCGGACCGCGGCCGATGGGACCGACGTGAACGACGCGGCAGCGCGCCGGACGCTGTTCGACCGGGTCTGCCACCTCCGCCGCAAGATCGCCTTCGCCAATCCGCTGCTCGATTTCGGCGAACTGCTGATCCTCAAACGCCACCTGGCGATCTACCGGCACATGTGCGACCAATACTACGGCATGGCCCAAAGCCCGGGCGGCGGACTGTTCGTGCTCAGCGACCCCTTCGGCAAGAACCCGGACATTCGCGATCTGCTGGCCGATGCGACGGTGGCCAACGGCCGGCTGAAGGGCGAGCAGCTCAACGGCGGGCCGAAACGGACCTGGGCCATCTCCTTCGACGGCATGGGCAATCAGCGCGGCGAGGCGACCGAGGGCGGTTCATTCCTCTCGCCCGACGTCTCGTTCGACGCCGAGAGAATCGCCTTCGCTTACGTCGAGTGCCGCGGCGATCCCACGCACCGGCACCACACCGATCCCACCGAGGGACACTGGGACCCGGGCCGATGCTATCACGTCTTCAGCGTGTCGGCCGACGGGTCCGATCTGCAGATGCTCTCGGACGGGACGTGGAACGACTTCGATCCCTGTTTCATGCCCAGCGGACGCATCGCGTTGATCAGCGAGCGACGCGGCGGCTATTTGCGGTGCGGCCGGGTGTGTCCCACGTTCACGCTGTTCGACATGGCGGCCGACGGCGCGGAGGTCCGCTGCCTTTCCTACCACGAGACGAACGAGTGGCATCCGAGCGTCACCCACGACGGGATGATCGTCTGGACGCGGTGGGACTACGTCGACCGTCACGGCCAGACGGTCCATCTGCCGTGGCTGACCACGCCCGACGGCCGCGATCCCCGCGCGGTCCACGGCAACTTCGCCGTCCGCGCGCAGCGCCCGGACATGGAGGTGGACATCCGCGCCATCCCGGACTCGCAACGATTCGTCGCCACGGCGGCCCCTCACCACAATCAAGCGTTCGGCTCGCTGGTGGTCTTCGATCCGACCATCGAGGACGACGACGCGATGGCCCCGGTTCACCGTCTGACGCCCGACGTCGGTTTTCCCGAGAGCCAGCGGGGTACGCTTTCCTACGGCCAGGCGTGGCCGTTGAGCGAGAACTACTATCTTTGCGTGTACCGCCCGCTCGAAGTGGCCGACGCGGCGTCCCGGGACGTTTTCGGCGTCTATCTGGTCGACGCGTTCGGCAACAAGGAGCTGATTTACCGCGACGAGGACATCTCCTGCCACAACCCCATTCCGCTTTCGCCGCGGCCGGCCCCGCCGGTATTGCCCGAACAATCCAGAAAGGTTGCGGCCGACGAGCCCGCCGAGGCCACCATCGCCGTCTTGAACGTCTACAACACGCTCAAGCCGTGGCCGAATCAGACGCGCATCAAGGCGTTGCGGATCTATAAGGTGCTGCCGCTTTCGATCGCCTCGGCCCGCGTGACGCACGCCACGGGCATGCAGATCCCGCAGGCCACCGATTCGATCAATCTCGCCCGGGCCGTGTTGGGGACCGTCCCGGTCGAAGAGGACGGCAGCGCCTATTTCGAGGCGCCGGCCCGAAAGGAGCTGTATTTCCAGGCACTCGACGAAGACGGGCTCGCGGTGACCTCGATGCGGTCGGGAACGCACCTCCAGCCGGGCGAGCGCCTGGTTTGCCAAGGCTGCCACGAGCCGCGTCACCGCACGCCGACCAGCGCCGCCGACACGATCCCGTTGGCCATGCGCCGCCCCCCGTCGCGCCTTGCGCCGGACGTGGACGGCACGGACCCGTTCAGCTATCCGCGTCTGGTGCAGCCGGTCCTGGACAGGCACTGCGTGAAATGCCACGCGGAGAAGGCCGACGAAGCGCCGCCGCTGGACGGCCGCGTGGTGAAGACGGATCGCGGAAGCTACATGAATCCCGTGACCGAATACTACGTCTCGTACCTTTCGCTGGCGCCGAAGTTCGGGTTCTACGACTACGGCGGAGCCAACTTCAACGACCCGAAATGGTACCGGACCACGCCCGGCGAGTTCGGCGCCCGGGCGTCGAAGCTCTACGAGCTGCTCCGCCAGGGCCACTACGACGTGAAGCTCCCGCCCGAAGACATGCACCGGCTGACGGTATGGCTCGATTCCTGTTCGCTTTTCTACGGCGTATACGAACAGGAAGGCGGCCAGGCCCAACTCCGCGGCGAAATCGCCCGCCCGACGCTGGAATGAGGTTTCCGGAAGAATCCCCTCAACGGTTCGAAGTCGTGCGCGACTGGATCATCCTGTCGATCTCGATCACGAAATGTCGAAAGGACGAAAGCGCGAAGAACAAGGCCGGGCGCACAAAGCGACTTTCTCATCTTCGCCTCCCATTTTCGCGTTCTCGTCCTTTCGGCATTTCGCGATCCTCTTCCCGTTGTCTCACCGGCGGAATTCCTCTTGTTGCCCGGCAACACCGCCGATCTTGCCGGTGAGTCGAACGGCGTGGTATGATCTCCTCCGCAAGATCGCCGGTGCTGCCCGCGCCGCGTTCGTCGAACGCTTGGAGCAATCCGCCGGTCGCCTGCTCCGCCCCAGAAAACCGGGCCGACCGGCCAAATTACCCAAACAGCCAAATTGAGGACGTGTCCCCGAAATTCCTCAGTCAGCATGCTTTCAGAACAATGTTTTCGAAATCTTTTCTACACCATTCACAAGTTCCTCAACCTCTTCCTTGGTCGGGTCCCGTTGTTTATTGTGGTCGCAAAGATTCCGAATGTCACCGAGGCGCTGAATCTGCCGCCATTTTGGCACATCCAGCACCCCGCCGTTCTTGAGCAAGTCATTGAAATCCGAAATCATCGGATGCTTCTTCCGCGTTGTGACGTTGTGATTTGTGGCAACTTGGGCCAGATGCTTTTCGAGGACGACGCCAGCGATAGCACCCGCACCTCGAAGAAATGCGTGTTTGATCAGTTCGCGGGCAGCGTCAAGTTCCGAGTCGAACAGATCCGCTTGAACGAGTTGACGAATATCAAATAGCGTGCTTTCAAATCGAGCCTCGACTGAGCGCAAGATGTTCAGTTGTGTCTTCAATCGCATCAGGACAACTGCGAAGTCATTGAAGTGTTTCTCGGCGGTATACGGGTTCGTTCCCGCACGACTTCCAGTGAGCCAGTCCTGAATATTGAACGTGCTGCTGTTGATCTTCTTCCGTCTGCCATCGCCCTTGTATAGTTGCTCAAATTCGGCAAGCCGATCAGGAATGAGTTGGCGAATCACGGCGGATGCTTCGGTGTACCATCGTTGGTACTCACGTTCGAAGGCTCCCTCGAATTCCACTGCGGCCTCTTTGAGCTTCTTGTCAATTTTGTCCGAGTCTTTGAGGTGACGGAATGCCAAATCTGCTTGCATCGCTTGGCCGAGCTTCACGAGGCGGTCGAGGTCAGACTTGTATTTGTCGAGGTTGCTGGCCACTGTTCTTGCATCCTAACGTTCAATTTGACCCGCATACCGTCGTTAGACGGCGTTTCTGCCCAACGCTCATCGGTCCTTTATGCCACAGGCGCGGCCAGGATGAACCAAGCCGGCCCTGGTGCCCCCATGATAACGCCCACACGCAGCGAAGACAAGTCCCCAGAAAAGAACCGCCGGGCCGGGTGGCGACGATGCGACTAGCGCAGGAAAAAGCCCAAAAACGGGCCCCGGCCCGGCGGAAAAACCTCCCTATAGGGGGGGGTCGGTTCGGGATCAAAGATCGGGAACTCGGGTTTCTCTCACCACTCTTCTCGCCCCTCGTCCCTCGCCCCCAGCCCCTCCCCTTCGCACGGCCGCAGATCCGTCAGCGCCACCTGCACGTCGCTGGAGTTCCGGACCGGGTGGCCCCGGGCGGGCAACCGCCCGGGGCCACCCGGTCCATTTTTCCATTTTTCGTCCGGCGCTCGATTCGGGGTATTCGATCGTCACCGTCGCCCAGGGCGTTGTGTCATCGATGTTGCCGCTGCCGTAGTACGTGTCGTCATAAGTCGTTTCCTGGTTGTCGGTTCCGTCGCCGGGGAGGGCTCAGACCCCTCAGAAAACCGGTGACTGTCCCCATTTTTAACGCGATCGCGACTTTTGGCGACGAACTGCTCTGCCTGCCCGAAGTTCACAGTCGCGATAACGATTCGCTGATGTGGCAGATCGACTCCACGCATCTACCCGAAGTCGGAACGAAAGTCACGTTGCGTCTTCGCCCGCAGGTCAAGCCCGCTTTGAAAACCGGCAAGGCGGAAAAACACGAGTCGGTTGACAGCTCGGAGAAGCGTGGGCAATAATTGCAGCGGTCGCTGGATCGCGGATGAATCAACTGTGGAACTCTGTACAAGGGAAAACGGATCGTGCAACAGAATCACAGAATCGGCCTGGTCCTGGCGATGGTTTGCTTCCTTGCGGGCGGCCTGGCCACGGCCGAGGAGAAGTCGTTTTACAAGGGCCCCGCGATCTTCTCCACCCGTCCGAGCGAAACGACGTCGCTCCAGACCATCGACCGCTTCGGGCCGGTGGGCATGGGGATCGAGCTTCATCAACCGGCCTTCGTGATGAAGATCAAGAACATCGAGCCGGGTTCGCCGGCCGAGGCGACCGGCACGCTGAAGGCCGGGCAGATCATCGAAACGATCAACGGCCAGCGACTGGCCGACATCGATCCGCGCATCCAGTTGGGTCAGATCGTGGCGGCGGCGGAGGCGGCCGATGGCGTCATCAAGTTCATGGTCAAGGACAAGCCGGACGCCAAGGCCGAGCAAGTGATCGTGAAGATCCCCGTACTCGGAGCCTACAGCAAGAGCTGGCCGCTCAATTGCCCCAAGTTGGACAAGATCGTGCGCGGTTTTGCCGACTACCTGGCCAGGCCCGGCAGCGATCGCGGTTTCAGCAGCATCGGGATGTTGTTCCTGCTCTCCACCGGTGAGGAAAAGGACCTGGAGGTGGTGCGCCAATGGGCAAGAGGATTGGCCGACCGGGGTGCGCCGACCTATGCCTGGCATCTCGGCTATGGCGGGATTCCGCTGACCGAATACTACCTTCGCACAGGGGACCGATCGGTTCTCCCGACCATCCAGAAGTCGGTGGATTCCGCCGAGGAGCATTACTATCTCGGCGGCTGGGCCGGCCGGGGATACGGCAATTTCCGCTACATGGGCGGCGGTCATCTCAACGCGGGGGGCACCCCGTGCGCCACCTTTGCCTTGCTGGCCAAAGAATGTGGGGTCGAGCCCGTTTACGGAGATTGCCTTCCAGGACAACGGGAAGACGGATCAATCGCTGTGGATCTGGTCGGGCGATATCCTGATGGATCTGGGCCGGTATCAGGCGCTGAAAATGATGCTTAAGAAAATCGACGGCAGCGACTACCTGTTCATCGAAGCCGGCGGGTTCAGCACCAATAACCCCGTGGGATGGCAGCCGCCGTTGTATGTGATGAAACGGGTGGGCAAGTGAGTGTTCGTAGACTAAGCAATTACAAGCTTGAACCAAGCAGAAAGGGAACAACTATGCGCTGCAAACCATCCACCCTCTCGTTATCGATCTTGCTGGCCATCGCCTTGTGCACGGGTGACGCCACCGCCGGCACACTCAAGACGCATGGCATCTTTTCGAGCAACATGGTCATCCAGCGCGACAAGCCGATCACGATATGGGGTTGGGCCGAGACCGGCCACAAGGTGTCCGTCCAGTTTGGCCAGGAGAGAGCCGAGGCAACGGCCGGCGGCGAGGCGGGACGCTGGGAGGTGACTTTCCCCGCCCGGCAGGCCGACGCCACCGGTCGGAAGCTGGTCGTCAACGCGGGCGATGAAACGATCGAGATGGAGAACATCCTCATCGGCGACGTCTGGGTGATGAACGGCCAGAGCAACATGGCCTTCGGGCTCAGGGGGGTCTACGAGGCCGCCTTCGAGTCTTCCATGGCGCACTTGCCGTTGCTGCGCCACATCAGAATCAGGGGCGGCGCCGAATCCGAGTACGTCGAAACGGACGTCCCCGACGGGTACATCAATTCTGAGGATGATCCGGACAAGAACTGGAAGGTCGTTACTCCGGAGGTCGCGTTGGATATGGGCGCCATCGGGTACGTGTTCGGTTCACGATTGCAGCGGGCGTTGCAGATTCCCATCGGCATCATCGACAACGCCCGCGGCGGCGCGTCTCTGGAAAGCCTCGTGCCGCGTCACAAGTTCGCCGATCATCGGCAGGCCGCCGGATACCTGGCCTGGGTCGAGCAGCGCCAGGCCGAGTTCGACTGGGACGCGGCCATGAAGCCGCTCCTCGAGACATGGGAGAAGGACGTCGCCCAGCAGCGCGAAAAAGGCGTGCCCGAAGACGAGCTGCCGCCGAAACCGACCCGCAGAGCTGTTCGCTCCTGGAATGTGCCCGGCCGTAGCCCCAGCGACGCGGCCTCGTGTTACAACGGCATGTTCGGGGCCTTCAAGGGCCTGCATATCAAGGGTGTTGCCTTTCATCAGGGCTTCAATAACGCCATGATGAACACCAGTTGCAAGCCGAAATTCTACCGCGTCCTCATGAAGCTGATGGTGGAGGGATGGCGTGAAGATTTCGACAACCCCCGGCTGCCTGTGGCTGTGATCGGTTTTTGTGCCGGCGGTCAGGCGCAGACCCGGCTCAACTTCGAAGAGATGGGGTTTTCGACCGCGGCCTATATCCGCGAGGCTCAGCGTCTGGGCCTCGCCGACGTCAATGATCCGGCGAACACCGCTTTCATTCCGGCCTACGACGAGAAAATCCCTCAACTGCACACCATGAAGAAGAGGGCGCTGGGCGAACGCACGGCTCGCTGGGCTCTGAAGACGGTGTACGGAATAGAAGAGATCTCCTGGGAATCGGCGGAGGTATTGTCGGCGGTTCCCGAGGGCGACAAGATCCTCGTGACGTTCGATAGAGCCGTGTTCCCCGACGACATGGGTTCGCTGATCGAGGGCTTTGCGGTCGCGGACGCGTCAGGCAACTATTACATGGCCCAGGCCGAAGCAAAAGCCGTCGAAGATAAGGAAATGCGGAACAAGCAGATCCTTGTCTTCAGTCCCCTGGTGAGAGAGCCCGTGGCGGTTCGATACGCATGGGCCCGTTCGCCGATGGGCAACCTCAAGGTGGAAGGCAAGCCGTGGCAACCGCTGCACGGTTTCCGCACGGACGCGTGGGACTTTTACGCGGAAGTGGAGCACAGCGATCCGGACGGTCCAAAGAAGAACTCCGAGGCGATCAAGGAGATGCGAGATCAAGCCAAAGCCTGTCTTGCCCGCCGCCTCGAGGCGGAAACGATAGTAACCGGCGTGTTGGAAGGAAAATGATCGGAGATTGCCGTCGCGTTTGCGGCGAGCTGTAACTTTATCTCGCATATTGGAGAGAGAGCCATGAAGACACGAATAGC
>DATLAN010000289.1:0-8589 GCA_035527455.1 Thermoguttaceae bacterium | reverse complement strand
TGTTTCCGGCGATACGACGCTGGGGGCGCTGAACGACGATTCCGCTCCGGAGAGTTCGCAAGTTCGCGGGCGCGGATCGTACGGCAACTGGCCCCAGCGCGGTACGCAATGGGTGCAGTACGACTGGAGCCGGCCCATCAGCACCGCGAAGATCGACGTCTACTGGTGGGACGACCGGCGCGGCGTCCGTCTGCCCAAGGCGTGCCGGCTGCTGTACTTCGACGGCCAGCAGTTCGTCCCGGTGAGCGACCCGTCGGGCCTGGGCGTGGCGGCAAACCAGTACAACACGACGACCTTCGGCGAGGTCCGCACGTCGAAGCTGCGGCTGGAGATCGATGCCGACGGCAACTCCTCGACCGGCATCCTGGAGTGGAAGGTCTACGACTCGGGCAAGTCGCCTGCGTTCCCGCCCTCGGTCGCTGCGGGCATCGATCGGGTGGTCGTGCTGGGAGGCAAGACGTATCTGGCCGGGGAAGCGAAAACTCTGGATGGGAAGGACGGCGCTTCGACGCGCGCGACCTGGAGCAAGGCGTCGGGGCCCGGGACGGTGACTTTCGCCGAGCCCAACGCCGCGACGACGACGGCGACGTTCTCTGCCGCGGGCGACTACGTGCTGAAACTGACGGCCGGCGAAGGCCCCTTGAGCGCCTCGTCCACGTTGGCGGTCAAGGTCGTTCCGCCCCCGCCCGAGACGCACCTCGACTTGATCGACACCAAGACGTATCGGATCAACAGCCCGCTGTGGAACGGCCGGGCGAAGGCCCTGATCGTCAACTGGATTCCCCACTGCATTGCGAAGATCTCCGACCCGGACCTGCCGCAGGGCGGCATCAACAACTTCATCGACGCGGCCAATAAACTGGCCGGCAAGCCGCACGGGAACCATCGCGGCTACGTCTTCTCCAACGCCTGGGTCTACAACACGATCGAGTCGATCTGCGTTGCGGCGATGATCGATCCGGCGGGCGACCGGGAGATCATCGAGGCCCAACGGTCCATGAAAGCGACCCTGGAGGACTGGATTCCCAAGATCCTGGCCGCCCAGGAAGCCGACGGCTACCTGCAGACGTTCTTCACGCTCGGCGACCGCGAGCATTGGTCGCCCGGTCAAAGGGGTGCTCACGAGGGATACGTCGCCGGCTACTTGCTCGAGTCGGCCATTGCCCATTACCTGATGACGAACCGGACCGACGCCCGGCTGTACGACGCGGCCAAGAGGCTCGCGGACTGCTGGTACGCCAACCTCGGCCCGCCGCCGAAGAAGGAGTGGTACGACGGCCATCAGGCCATGGAGATCGCGCTGGTGCGGTTCGGCCGGTTCGTCAACCAGGTCGAAGGACAAGGCAAAGGCGACAAGTACATCGAGCTGGCGAAGTTCCTGCTCGACTGCCGCAAGGACGGACACCCGTACGACCAGAGCCACGTGCCGGTCGTCCAGCAGTACGAGGCCGTGGGCCACGCGGTCCGCGCTTCCTACTCCTACGCAGGCATGGCCGACGTGGCCATGGAGACCGGCGACGTCGATTATCAGAGCGCCGTCGCGTCGCTCTGGGACAACATCGTCCACAGGAAATACTACCTGACCGGCGGCGTCGGAAGCGGCGAGACGTCCGAGGGCTTCGGGCCCGACTATTCGCTGCGCCACAACGCCTACTGCGAGTCGTGCTCCAGTTGCGGCGAGATCTTCTTCCAGCACAAGCTGCACCTGACCCATCACGAGGCCAAGTACGCCGACCTCTACGAAGAGACGCTCTACAACGCCCTGCTGGGCTCGGTCGATCTGGAGGGCAAGAATTTCTATTACCAGAACCCGCTGGATTCGAACCGCGCCCGCTACGACTGGCACGGCTGCCCCTGCTGCGTGGGCAATATTCCCCGGACCCTGTTGATGCTGCCCACCTGGACGTACAGCAAGGGCGACGAGGGTATTTACGTCAATCTCTTCATCGGCAGCACCATGACGGTCGAGGACGTCGCCGGCACCGACGTCGAGATGGTCCAGGCGACGGACTATCCTTGGAGCGGCGAGGTTTCCATCACCGTCAATCCGGCCCAGGAGAAGGACTTCAGCGTCAGGATTCGGGTGCCCGACCGCAGCGTGAGCGACTTGTATGCGGGCACGCCGCAGTGCGACGGGATCACGTCGATCGCCGTCAATGGTGCGAAGATCGTACCGCCGGTCGAGAAGGGCTACGCCGTGATCGGCCGGACCTGGAAAGCGGGCGACCGGATCGATCTGGTGCTGCCCATGGAGGTACAGAGAATCAAGGGAATCGAGCAGATCGAAGCCACGCGCGGCCGGGTGGCCCTGCGCTATGGTCCGCTGATCTACAGTGCGGAGAGCATCGAGCAGGACCTCGAAAACGTTCTCAGTCCCGAGTCGGCTTTGCGCACGCAGTGGCGGGGCGATCTGCTCGGCGGCGTGATGGTGATCAAGGGCACCTGGGCGGACGGTTCCCCGTTGACGGCCATCCCCAATTACGCCCGGAACAACCGGTTCGAGGAAACGCCCGGGGATGGCGGGGCGAGCCGTCCCATGGCGAATTCATCGGTCTGGTTGAAGGATCAATAGCGAGGCAACGGCGGGCAAGCCCGCCCGCTAAACGGTGATATTGCGCAGTTGCGTGCAGCGGGGTCACTTATCACCGCACCAGCCACACCGGCGAGTGGACGAAGTAGCTGGTCGGGTCGCCGCTGGCCGGGATGCCGCCGGTGACCTGGATCATGGCCGGCTGGATGATCACGCGCTTGCTGGATATCTGGCCGGTGAGATTGACCTCCATGATGCGGACGCCGGCGAATCCCACGATCGTATAGTACGCGTTGTTGCCGTTTCCCTGGACCTGGCTGAAGACGGGGATGATCCGGGGCTGTCCCTTCACGGTGGCCAGCTCGTCCTTCATGCCGGCGCTGATGCCCGTGTCGCCGTTAAGAATCAGTTCCCCGTTCTCGTCGAACTCGAGCGATCCGCCGTGGTACGCCAGGTCCTCTTCGCTGATGCCGTGGAGGATCTGCCGGGCGATGTCGTTGGTGCTGTTGTTGTTGTTGCCGACGTCGACGGTTCCGCGGTTGCCGGGCGCCCCCATGCCCTGCGGGAAGAGGTTCACTTCCAGCACGCCGTCCGGTCCGTCAGACACGTATCCCGGTGCGTCTTCCGACCCCGGGTTCCAGGTCCAATCGTCCGAGGCGTTCCCGGCCAGCAGGTCGTTCCAGGTTTCCTGGTCCAGGGCCAAGGGCAGCATTTGAAGATTCCCGCCGTCCGGAGGCGTGGTGAACCCGGCGAAGTTGTTCAGGAACATGGCCGTGGCCTGGGCCTGCCCGGTGAACGTGTTGATTCCCAGCACCCTGGCGAAGAAGAGGGAGACCGGGCCGTTCTGACTTCCGTCTCTGCGGACGGAGATCTGCACGGCATTGAAGCGGCTGGGATCGTCGAAACACATCGGACCGTTCGCATCGCTGAGATAGCCGATCGTGACGTCATCCTCGCCCAGTTGCGGCGGTGACCCGGCGACCGGATTGAGACTGGCGAATTGGCTGGCCACCTCGCGGCAATACGCGATCGTGTACGGCGGATCGCCCTCTCCGGTCAGGCAGTCCTCGTCGATCAACTCCCAAGCGGCGGCCAACGCCGTGGCGTCGGCCGCCGTCTGCATTTCCGAACGGACGACGTGGATGTACCCCAGATCGACGGCCAGCGCCAGGATCCCGAACATCACCATCATCATCACGGCCGTGAGCACCAGCACGGAGCCCGTTCGTTGTTTGTTGCGGTGGTAAGTCCTCATTTCGTGTCTCCCCGGTCCGACGGTCCCCAGCCACAAGCATCCCGGCCGGCTGAGTCGTCGTACGTGGGGAAGCCTGCGGCTGCGGAGCGGCGTCAGTTTCCCTATTGATGCGAATGAACCACCCTCACCGTGGCGTCTTCCACTTCTTCTCCCGTGGCCGTGTAGGCACGAACGCATTTCAGCGCCAGCCATACCACGCGGTTGCCCGCGTAGCTGACGCCGGAGTGCTCGACCGATACGGCCGGATCGTACGCGTTCAGATCGGCCAAACTCGTGGCGATGCTCGATTTGAGATACCCCTGGCCGCCGAAGCTGCCCCAGGTGGTGGAAGTGCCGTCGGTGATCTCGAAAGTGAGCATTCCGCCGCTCAACTCCAAAGCCTGCGTCCAGCGGATGACCTCGCCCGCCGTCGAGAGAATGTTCCCGTTGGGGAATCGGCGGTCGGTCAGCGGCACTTCGCCTTCCCAGAGTTGGAGTTGCAGGCCGCCCGCCTCGTAGATCGGCAGGCTCTGTTCGTTGACCACGAAAGTGGCGTGCAACGAATCGAAGGAACCGTTCGGCGAGATGACGCAAGTCACCTGGGGGGCGTCGCTGGCCGGGTCGGCGTCTCCCACGACCAGCTCCCAGTCTTCTTCCACGCGCACGATGGCCGGCGCCGACTGGGCCGATGCGACGTCGACCCAAGCAAGGAGAAGAAGAACTGCCAAGACAGAAAACACGGGCCAACAGCGCACATCGGTAGTGGGACGACCTGACACGGTAACCTCCTGAGTGAAAAGAGAATTGGATCAGTTTCCGCCCGAAAGCGAAGGAATCGCTGCTTCTCGACGAGGTTGACCGAACCTCCGGTTGCGGCCGAATGTCCGGTTTCGTGTTGGATTTGCAATCAGATGTGCCTGCCCAATAGTAAACGTAGGTCACGTTTCGCCTGAAGTCAAACCGCCAAAAAATCGTTTGGTGCTAGCGACGTCCGGGCAACGTTTCGTGCTATTCGACGTCAAGACCGACCGCTATAATACCTGTGGGGAGGGCTTTGCCATGAATAAACGCCACAGCAAACCGCGCCGTGATCGCGGCGCGGAGAGTCCGCGCCGCCAGGGCGACCGTGCCCAACACGCCCCGACCAAGGCCAAGCCGGGTTACGCCGGACCGCTGGAACGGATCGACGACTGCTTCTGGCGGATCCCGAAAGACTACAAGCTCGGGATGCGCGTCGAGGGCCGAATCTTCGCCGACGAGCGGTTGCTCCAGCAGATCCGCTCCGACCAGGCGCCCGAACAAGTGGCCAACGTGGCTTTTTTGCCGGGAATCCAGTCGGCCAGCCTGGCCATGCCGGATATCCACTGGGGATACGGTTTCTGCATCGGCGGCGTCTGTGCGACCGATCCGGCCGAAGGCGGCGTGATTTCGCCCGGCGGGGTCGGATACGACATCAACTGCGGCGTGCGGCTGATGCGCACCAACCTCATGCAGCAGGACGTCCGCCCGCAGATCGCACAGCTCATGGACCGGCTCTACCGGGAAATCCCCGCCGGCGTCGGCCGTGGGGGAAAGTATCTCTTCGGTGAGAAGGAACTCCGGCGGTTGATGAGCCAGGGGGCCGCCTACCTGGCAACCCTCGGCCTGGCCACCGCCGGCGACCTGGAGCACACCGAAGCCGGCGGCCGGCTCGAAGACGCCCAGCCGGATTTCGTCAGCCCTCGGGCGATCCAACGCGGCAGCGACCAGTGCGGCACGCTGGGTTCCGGCAACCACTTCCTCGAAGTCCAGATCGTCGACGAAATCTTCGACGAGCCGGCCGCCCGGGTGATGGGACTCCAGAAGGACCTCGTTTGCGTGATGATCCATTCCGGTTCCCGGGGGCTCGGCTACCAGGTGTGCGACGATGCCCTGAAGAAGCTCCGCAACGTCCCGGCGAAATACGGCATCGAACTGCCCGACCGGCAACTGGCCTGCGCCCCGGTTGATAGTCCGGAGGGACAGGAGTATTTGGGAGCTATGCGTTGTGCGGCGAATTTTGCCTGGGCGAATCGGCAGTTGCTGATGTGGCAGACCCGGGAGATGTTTGCCGAATTCTTCGGCCGGAGTTGGGAGTCGCTGCAGATGAACTTGATTTACGACGTGGCCCACAATATCGCCAAAATGGAGCAACACACGATCGACGGTCGTCGGAAAACGGTCTGCGTGCATCGGAAAGGGGCGACCCGGGCCTTTCCTCCGGGCCATCGCGAAGTGCCCCAAAAGTACCAATCCGTTGGTCAGCCGGTAATCATTCCCGGCGACATGGGCCGGGCGAGTTGGGTCCTGGTCGGTCAGCCGGGGAGCATGGAGCGGGCGTTCGGCAGCACCTGCCACGGTGCCGGCCGCTTGATGAGCCGGACAGCGGCCGTCCAGAACGCCCAGGGCCGCCGAATCGACCAGGAATTGGCCGAAAAGGGGATCATCGCACGGTGCAGGAGCTGGAAGGGGCTCGCCGAGGAGCAACCCGACGCGTACAAGGACGTCGACTTGGTGGTCGATGTCGTCCATCGGGCCGGCCTGGCGCGGAGGGTCGCCCGCCTGCGCCCGATCGGCGTGGTCAAAGGCTAGTTGTAGGTCAGGGCTTGCCCTGACGGATTCTCGTTGCGCTGACGGGTTTTCTCCGGCCGTCTTCGATTCCGTCAGGGCAAGCCCTGACCTACGGGCGTTGCCACCGGTTGCCCTGAAGAGTATAACAACCGTAGAGCAGATTCGGATGAGTTGAATTCAGGCGCCGCCGGGTGGCGGCCAGTTCGACTGGAGGCGAGCCTATGACCATCCAAGTCACGAGTTCGGTGTTTGCCCACGGCGAGCGGATTCCCGCGAAGTACACCGGCGAAGGCGAAGACATCTCGCCGCCCATCTCCTGGTCCGGCCTACCGGAAGACACGAAAGAGTTGGCCTTGATCTGCGACGATCCGGACGCCCCCACCGCGGAACCTTGGGTACACTGGGTAATCTACAAAATCCCGGCCGAGGCTACCGAGTTGCCGGAGAAGATCGAAAAACGTGCCCGGCTGAAACGGCCTGCCGGTGTTCTGCAAGGTACGAATTCGTGGCCGATGGGCCAGAACGTCGGGTATCGCGGCCCGATGCCTCCGCCCGGTGGCGAACACCGCTATATTTTCACGCTCTACGCCCTGGAGGCGAAAATGGTCGTGGAGCCGGGCTTGAGCAAGAAGCGGCTGCTGGAAGAGATCAAAGACCATGTCCTGGGAGAAGGTCGATTGACCGGCACGTATCAAAGATAAAGACGTCCGCAGTGCAGCGCCGCTTGCGGCTTCGCCATAAAAGGGGATTCGCACGCCATGAAATCGCCCCTTGCCCATCAGACTGCCTTTCTCCCCGCGGGAACGTTCCTTCTCATGGCAACCGTTGGCCTGTGGGGCTGTAAACCGGCCGCTGAGAAGACACCCGCTGCCGGTCCCGCCGAGGTTTCAGACCCCGGCGGAATGCGGCTCGCCGGGCCGGCCTTTGCCCACAACGAACCGATCCCGCGGAAATATACGGTCGACGGCGACGACGTTTCGCCGCTGCTGACCTGGTCGAACGTGCCGTCGGCAGCGAAGGAATTGGCCCTGATTTGCGACGACCCCGACGCTCCCGATCCGGAAAATCCCCGAAAAGATCCTTGGGTACACTGGGTCATCTACAAGATCCCGGTCACGGCCGCGGGACTGCCGGAAGCGATTCCGCAAGAACTGCGGCCCGGCGAGCCGGCCGGTGCGGTTCAGGGCCAAAACAGTTGGGATCCGCCCGTGAACATCGGCTACCGCGGTCCCTCGCCTCCGATCGGCCGACACCGCTATTTCTTCAAGCTGTACGCCCTGAGCGAGGAACTGACGGTCGAGCCGGGTTTGGACAAGAGGGCGCTGCTTTCGGCGATGGAGGGCAAGATCCTGGCGCAGGCGCAGCTTGTGGGCACGTACATCCTCGCGAGGTGAGCCGTGCCCGACCGGAGAAAGCACCGGGGCCCGCATCCGGAAGACGGCCGGCTCTTTGCCCCCGAGGTCTGGCCCGTGTTGCGCCGGGCGGTGGCCGAGCTGTGCTGGCTGCTCAGCCGGGATTATCCGCAGAAATCGGCCCTGAAACTCGTCGGCGACCGTTATGCCCTGGTGGCACGGCAACGGACCGCGGTGGAACGATGCGCTTGCAGCGAGACGGCCGCCCGAGAACGGCTGAGCCGCCGGGTCGGGCCGAGCGAGGTCCGCGGCCGGCCGCTGTGGATCGACGGCTACAACGTGCTGACCACGATCGAGGCCGCTTTGGCCGGCGCCGTCCTGTTGCCCGGCTGCGACGGCACCTACCGCGACATGGCCAGCATGCACGGCAGTTTCCGCAAGGTAACCGAGACGCTGCCTGCCCTGGAGCTGGTCGGCCGGGTGATCGCAGCGTTGGCCCCGGGCCGGTGTGTCTGGTACCTGGATCGTCCGGTTTCCAACAGCGGCCGGCTGAAGACCCTCATGGGGCAACTGGCCGCCGAGAACGGCTGGCCCTGGGCGGTCGAGCTGGTACCGGACCCGGATCATGTGTTGGCCGACCCTTCAGCGGCGACCGGGGAGACTGCTTCCGCCCGTGTGATCGTGGCCACCGCCGACAGCGTGATCCTCGACCGCTGCGGGGCGTGGTTCAACCTGGCCCGGGAGACGGTTTTCCGGCACATTCCCGAGGCCAGGGTCGTGGAAATGGCCGCGGACACGGCGACCGATTGCTAGCAGGTGCGTTCCAGGAGTTTCTCCCATTGGGTGGCACGCCCTGAGGAACGAAGGGCGTGGTAGGTCGGGAA
>DATLAN010000288.1:0-9792 GCA_035527455.1 Thermoguttaceae bacterium | reverse complement strand
CCACGTTGTTCAACCGCCCCTCGATGACCAAGGAGCATGCCATGGCAGAGCAATCCAAAGGCCTTCCGATGACCGCCAAGTGGAACCCGGAAAAGCTGCAACAGGAGGTGGACGCGCTGAAGGCGCTGGAGAGCAAGCCGTTCGTGCCCCGGGCCACCGGCTACATCAAGCGCACCGGGCCGGGACTGCTGCAAAGTGCCATGACCCTGGGGGCCGGCAGTGCCACCGCGTCGGTCGTCGCGGGGGCTTCCTTCGGCTACAAGCTCCTCTGGGTCCAGCCGGTGGCCATGTTCCTCGGCGTGATGATGCTCGCCGCATTGGGCAACATCGTGCTGACCAAGGGCGAGCGGCCCTACAAGTCCTTCGGCCGAGAAGTCGGCAAGGTGCTGGTGTTCCTCTGGGCGTTGGGCACGATCATGTCGTCGATCATCTGGCACTTCCCCCAATACGGACTGGCCGCCGGGGCCGTTCGCGATCTGGGCAGGGCGGCCGGAACTACGACCGACGTCTCTTTCGTCCAGTTGGCCGACGGCACCTACGTCACCAAGGCAGACGAGGAGGCGGTCGCTTTGGTACGCTCCGAGTTGAAGGACGGAGAGAATGCCAAGGTCGAAACGGGCGTCAGCAAGCAGCGGTGGGAGGAAGCGGAGAAGCAGGCCAAGGCGGATGAGGAGATAACCGGCGACGGGCCCAAGGCCGTCAGTTCGAACATATTCACCTGGGGCGGCATCGGGTTGAGCTTCCTGATCGGCGCCGTCATTCTCTCGATCAACATCTTCACCGTCTTCAGCTACGGCAGCAGCGCCCGAGGCATCAAACTCTACGAATGGTTCCTGCGGACGGTGATCGCCCTGATCGTGCTGATGTTCGCTATCGTCGTGATCAGCAGCATCGCGAAAATCGACTGGGCCGAGATGGGTAAGGGGTTCATCGGCTGGTACGGCATCCCCGAGTGGTCGAACCCCAAGCACATTACCCTGGTGCTGGGTATGCTCGGCGCGGCCGTCGGCATCAACATGACCTTCCTCTATCCCTATTCGCTCTTGGCTAAGGGATGGGGACCGCAGCACAAGAAGCTGGCCCGATGGGACCTGGGCATGTCGATGTTCCTGCCGTTCGCCCTGGTGACCTCGCTGGTGATCATCGCCATGACGGTCACCGGCGTGTACACGGGCGAAGACCTGCTTCGCGAAGGGCTCAAGCCGGACACGGCCGCCGCGTCGCTCACCGGAATCTTCGGCAAAGACGCCGGCCGGATCGTGTTCGACCTCGGCCTGATCGCCATGACGTGTACCGCGATTTCCACCCACATGGTCGTCTGCGGCTTTACGCTCTGCGAGATGTTCGGGCTGGAGTATACCAAGGCCCGCTTCCGCCTGTTCGCATTGGCGCCGTCGATCGGGTTTTTCGGTGTGATCGCCAAGCTGCCGTTTTGGTTCCCGGTCGCCGCGTCGGCCGTCTGCTTTGCGATGCTCCCGATCGCCTACGTGATCTTCCTGATCCTCAACAACAAGCGAAGCTACATCGGCGACGCGGTGGGCAGCGGCGCACGTCGCGTCGTTTTCAACGTGCTGTTGGTGATCGCTTTGGCAATGGCCACCATCGGCTCGGTCATCAAGATCAAGGGCAACGTGATCGACAAGCTTTTCCCCGAGAAAAGCCCGACGGCCGCACCCGCCGACCCGGCAGCCCAAGAGACTTCGCCTGGAGATAAGTCCGCGAAGTAAGGTTCCACGCAGAAATAACTTGTCCAATTGGGTGGCACGCCCTGAGGAACGAAGGGCGTGGAAAACCTGCCGAACCACGCCCTTCGTTCCTCAGGGCGTGCCACCCCTTACAAGGTCCACCCGTCCGGCAGCGTGGTGCCCTGGGGCACGACCATGATCCCGTCGCGGATCATGCCGTACTGGGTTTCGGCCGCGGAGTCGACGCCGCTTTGGTTGACGACCTGGACGCCTTCGCCGATGCGGCAGTTCTTGTCGATGATCGCGCTTTCGATGCGGGTGCCGCGGCCGACGCCCAAGGGCGGGCGGCCGTTCGAATGGTTGTCGGCCAGATCGTCGGACGCTTCGTAGAAGTCGGCCCCCATCAGGATCGAATTGCGGATCCGCACGTCGCGGCCGATCTGGCAACGCAGCCCGATCACGCTGTTCTCGATCATCGCCCCTTCTTCGATCACGCAGCCGTCGGCCACCAGGCTGCGGCGGATCGTGGCGCCCTCGATATACGCCGGCGGCAACGCCCGGGCACGCGAGTAGATCGGCGCGTCGGCCATCGCCAGGTCGAAAGGCGGATCGGACGTGGCCATTTGGAGATTCGCCTCGAAGAACGATCGGATCGTTCCGATGTCTTCCCAGTAGCCGTCGAACAGATGGACCTGGACGTGCCGGGTGCGGATCGACGCCGGAAAGACCTCGCGGCCGAAGTCCTGGTAGTCGGTCTTCTCGAGCACGTCCAAGAGCGTTTGGCGGTTGAACAGGTAGATACCCATACTGGCCAGACAGTCGCGCCCGCCGCTTTGGATTCCCCGCGCGTCGATCCACGCCGGGTCGGTCCGCACGTGGTCGATTTCTTCCGGGGTCTGCGGCTTCTCCAGAAAGCCGACCACGCGGCCCGAGCCGTCCAGCCGCATGATCCCCAGACCGGAGGCGTCCCGGGCGTGGACCGGCGCGGCCGAGATGGTCACGTCGGCGCCGGACTGTTGGTGCGTGGCGATCATCTGCCGGAAATCCATCCGGTAGAGCTGGTCGCCCGAGAGGATCAGCACGTACTGGATGCCGGGTTGCTGGAGGTAGCGGAGATTCTGCCGCACGGCGTCGGCGGTGCCCTGGTACCAGTCGGTGTTGGCGATCGTCTGCTGGGCGGCCAGGATCTCGACGAAACCGCGGGTGAAACGGTCGAAGTTGTAGCTTGCCCGAATGTGGCGGTGCAGGCTGACCGAGTTGAACTGCGTGACGAGGTAGATCCGGTTCAGCCCGCTGTTGATGCAGTTCGACAGGGGGATATCGATCAGCCGATATTTCCCGGCGATGGGCACGGCCGGCTTGGAACGGAACTTGGTCAGCGGATAGAGTCGGGTCCCCTGCCCGCCGCCTAGAACCAGAGTGACCAGATTCTTCATGAGTTCCCCGCTGCCTCGACCGATTTGACGAACCTTTGCCTTCGCACGTTATTTTAGGGGAAACTCTCGCGGGTTGGAATGGGGGGCGAGGTTGGCGAGTTTTCGCATGGGGTCGAGATTGCCGACGGATCGTTGCGGTAGACTTCCCGGTGGCACGCCCTGAGGAACGAAGGGCGTGGTATGTCGGGAGAACACGCCCTTCGTTCCTCAGGGCGTGCCACCCGACGCTACGGTTCGATACCCAAGTGCGACCCGGCCAATGCCCGGCGGCTCTGCGATTCGATCGCCTCGGACTCGAGCCGTTTTTGCCACCAGACCATGTACTCGGGGCAAGGCTTCGCCCCGGGCATGTCTTCGCGGGGATGGAGGGCCAGGTCCTCGGCCCAGCCTCGGATCACGTCGAGGGCGGCCCGATAACGAGCGTCGGACGTATCGCCAAATGGGCTCTGCGGACACAGGGCCAGCCCGCCGGACTCTTTGGCCAGCGGCGCCCGCAGAAGCCGGCTCTGCTCGGGGTGGGTGAGGTTGATGAGCACTGCGTTGCGGGTGTTGTATTGGCCGCGGCCGGCCCAGGTGAACCCGTACCGGGGACGCTTCACGTCGAAGTTGCCGAAGACCTCCTCGGGCACGCCGGGGGTGCCGCCGCGGAGCTTGTGGCACGGCCCGCACGCGTCGCCGAGCGCTTCGAAGAGCGGCCCGTCATCCTCGACCACGCACCGCCCGAAGTTGGCGTGGTAGCGAGTCAACGCGTAGGTGCCGTAGTAGAGGGCGTTCAGGTCGATCCACGTGACGATCCGGTCCCACTCCTCGTCCGACAGCTTCACGTCGTAGTGCCCCTTTTCCAGCAGATCGACCAACGGGCTGGCGATCGCGCCGTACTCCTTCGGGCCCACCGACGGCGGCTGCGACCGCGTGCCGGGCACTTTCACGTAGAGCCGCAGGTGTTCGTAGCCGAGGCTGAAGGCGTCGGTCTTGTCGCCGCGGAGGTCCAGCCCGGCCGGATCGTCCTGGTCATGGCAGCGGACGCAATGCCGATCGAGCACGGGCTGCACGTCGTGCGGAAAGGAGAAGGCCCGATCGCCGGCGTACCAGGGCTGAATGTCCACTGCCCACTGCTCACTTTTCATTGCCGAGCCGCCCTCACCCCGGCCCTCTCCCAGAGGGAGAGGGAGTGAAGGCGCCGCGCGGCGGGCTTGGTGGCAGCCGGCGCAGGAGACCGTTTCGCCCGGCATGACGGTCACCCAGCTTCGCATCCACTGCAACGCCCTGCCGCGGGAATCGAGCGGCTGGAAGTAGACGGCCGTCCCGGCGGGCACCTTGAACGTGGCCGAGCCGTCCGCCGCCACCGGCACGGTGCCGATCACCCGCTTGGCGTCCCAGGAACTGCAGAGCCCCATCGGCGGCGTGCCGTCCATGCCGGCCCAGTGCTGCGTGCCCGTCGGCCGGTTGAGCATTTCGACCACCCGCAACGCCTTGACTTCGCCTCGCTCCACGCCCTCGAGTCCCCGGCCGGAATAGACGTCGCTCAGGTACACGATCCCTTCGCTGCGGCCGTAATCCACCTTGGACGGAATAGCCGGAGGAGGTCGCCGGGCGGCCAACGGCATCGGCGAATTGCACGAGATGGCCGCGTCCTCGAAGATCAGCTCCTGATTGCCGAACGTGTCGATCAGGTAGATGCCGAAGTGCTGCTTGTCGCGGGGCTTGCAGGAGACGAGGAAGAAATGCTCCGAAAGGGGATACGGGTATTGGTACAGCGCCGAGAGTTTCCGCCAGTAGAACTCGTCCTGGATCGGCTCGATCTTCCGCGGCGGCCAGAGGTGCAGGCAACCGGCGGCCTCCTCGGTGCCCCGGCTCGTGTCGAAGACGCCGATCTCGCCGCACTGATTCACGTCGTGATGGCCCGAAAGCGTGCAGACGATCTTCGTGCCGCCGGGGATCGCCCGGGCGTGGAGCATCGAGATGGGCCAATACGAGTTGTTCCCGTAGTAGGCCGCTTGAGCGGTCCCGTCGGGATTGATCGCCGCCAGGCCCTGCACGTGCAGCACCCAGCGGTCGTTGTATTCCCAGCGAGTGAACAGCACGCGGCCGTCGCCGAGCACCGAGGGGAAGTTGTCGTGGACGTGATTGACCGTCAGTCGCCGGACGTGGCGGCCCCGATCGTCCATCAGGTACAGGTTCGAGACGGGCACCGGAAAGCAATCGACCGTTTGCACGCAGCGGGTCGACGTGAACATGATGTTGCCGTCGGGCAGATAGCAGCCCTCGTAGTCGGCCATTCCGGCCTCGGAGGTCAACTGCCGGATCTGCTCTCCGGCGACGTCCCACTCGTACAAGTGGTAGTCGTCCTCGTCGAGGTTCTTCTTGTGGGCGAAGAGGGCCTTGGTGCCGTCGAAGTGGACGTCCGGGTCGCGGATCACGCCGTCGGGACTTTCCAGGACGACTCGCAGCTTCCCGTCGGGGGTTGGCGGCGATAGGGTGCAAAGCGACGCTCCCGGCTTGTAGAACCGGGGCCGGTCGCGGTTCCAACTGAGCGATTCGGTGTACGCGTAGTGTTGCCCTCCCAGCGGATGCCGCCGCGTGAACAGGAGCGTGCCGAATTGCATCAACGGGTTCTGGTCCAGCAAAGCACGGCGGGAGAGCGTTTTCAATCGGGCGTCGACTTCCCGCCGAACATTCTCCTCGCTCCCGTCGGCGGCAAGCGTCTCGATGCGCGACTCCAAATCGTCGATGGCCTTGCTCAGCACACCGTCGTTGTCGAAATCTCCGGGATACCTGATCGCCAGATGTTCGATCGCCCGGCGCAACGCGGCGGCCTTTTCGGCCAGTTGCCGATTTCCCGGCGGCGGAGTCCGGGACGCGAAATCCTCGGCCTGCACGGCGGCCAGGATGTCCGGGGCCGCCGTGCCGCTTTCGTCCGGTTCTGCGGCAAGTGTCGGCGTGTGGACCCACCCCAAGAACGCCACGGCCGGACTAAGAAGCCATATCCGCTTTCGTCGTCGCGATGGCATGGGTTTCCTCCTTGAGATACGTCTGTCCGAGGTCGCACGGAAATGGTCCTCATTGTCCCTTGCCGGCCCCCCGACTGCAAGTACAAGAGGAACTCCTGCACGGCGCCGAAAAGGAGGACAGCCCCGGACACCTTGAACGCTTGCGTATACTTGAAGGTGTAACGACCTGTACGAGATGGAGTCCGCCTCAGGCCCCCCCGCATTGACCGCCCCGATGTCTGCCGATCCCGACAACTCCCTGCCCCGCGTCCGCCTGCCGCTAGTCAAGCCGGCGGACGAGATCGTTCCGCCAGGCCGCATGCGGGTGTTGTTCGGTTGCCTCGGCTGGCCCAGCGGCGTGTTGGAGGTGGCGTCCTGGGCAAAACGCGAGAAGCTGGCCGAGCCGATCATCGTTCAGGTTCGGCCGGGCAATCCGGTCGATGAGCGGTTCGTCCAGCGGCTGGTCGAGTTCGATCCCCACCTGGTCGGCTTTCGGCTCGAAGGTGGACAGTTCGATGAAATCGAACGGCTGGTCCGGACGGTGCGACGGCACAGCGACGCCGAAATCATGCTCGGCGGGCCCACCGCCACCAGCCATCCCTTCGACGTGCTGGAAGAGTCCGGGGCCGATTACGTCATCATCGGCGAGGCGGAGAAGTCGTTCAACCAGTTCCTCCGCCTGGCATGGCAACACAACTCGAAAGACCGGCAGCCGGAAATCCCGGGGCTGGCCTATCGCTACGGCGGCCGCGCGTATCTGAACACCCTGCCCCAGGACGGCTACGGACGAACGGTGCTGGACGCGGAGCGTCTGGTATGCTGCAACCGACTGCGATGTCTGCGTTGCAAGATCCGGCCGGCGGTCGAGGTGGAACTGATCGCCGCCAACCGGCTCGAGTGGTCGTTTCTGGAACATTTCGACCAGCAATTCGACAGCCTCTACTTCACCGGCGGCCGGGGGTGTCCCGGGGCGTGTACCTTCTGCGCGAGACTGCACGGCAACGAAGCCCGTGCCAAAACGGCCGAACAACTCCTCGATGAGATCCTCGCGGCCGACCGGCGGGTGTCCGATGGCACGATCAAGGTCACCCGGTGGCCGCTGTTCGAGCACACGGCCGATCCCGAGTTGAAAGAAAAGCAAGTCGCCTGGGCGGCGATCTACGACGAGGACTTTTTTCTGCACCGTCGGCGGGCGATCGAGTTCTTCGGTCTCTGGAACGACAGCCCCTTGAAAGATCGATACCGGCTCAGCCTGCAGACCAACCCCGCTTCGATGCTCGCCGCCGGCGGTCACGTCCACGAAGAGTTGCTCGGTTGGATCGACCGGCTCAAGCCGATGGTCCAGTTGGGGGCCGAGTCGTTCAACCCCGAGTTGCTGCGGCGTTGGCACAAGCGTCACAGCCTCGCCCAATTGGAAACGGTGCTTCGCGAACTGGACGGCACGCGGCAGGACTACACCGCGTTCCAGTTGTTGAGCGATTTCGACACCACGCCGGAGGAACTGGTCGAGACGCTACGGCGGTTGATCCTCGGTGCCCACAAGCACCGCCGGATGCGGATCGCGTCCAGTCCGTTCACGATCCCGCTCTACGACAGCGACGCGAGGAAGCTTCTGGAGTTCGGCGGCCGGATTCCCGACGGGCAAGCTGTCCACTTCACCGACTACGAGCGTCCGCAGCCCGGCTGGATGGACCCGCTGGCCGCCGAGTTGGCCGACCTGGCCGACGCCCAGTTGCAGTTCGCGCTGAACCCGCCGCATCGAGACGCCGCACTGTACCGAGCGTTCGAGGTGGTGCTCGAGCGAGTTCGCCGCAAAGGGTCGGGGACGCTGATCGACCGGGCCGAACGTGCCATGGAAGAGATCAAGGAATCCCGGTTTCAGACGGTGTTTCCATAGGGTGGGCATCGCCCACCAACCTGAATCGAAAAGACGGATTGGGGCTGGTGGGCGGTGCCCACCCTACGCGCTGGGATTGGTGGGCGGTGCCCACCCTACTCCAGATCGAAGAACTCCGAATACGTGTGCGATTCGTTCATGACGGCGCGAACCTTCTCGATGATCTCCGGGTGGTCTGCCGCGACGTTTTTCTGCTCGCCGAGGTCTTCCGCGAGGTCGAACAGATCGATCGGCCCGGCGGGGTTCTTCTCCGCGCCCGATTGAACGGCCTTGAAGTGGCCGAGGCGTACGGCCCGTTGACTGCCGAATTCCCAGTAAAGGTACTCGTGCTCTTTCTGATCGGGTTGGCCCAGCAGGGTCGGCACGAAGGAGATTCCGTCGGTCGGCTTGGGCACGGCCAAGGAGGCCAGTTCGGCGAACGTCGGCAGCATGTCCTGGAAGCCGGAGACCAGGTCGCTGGTCGTGCCGGGTTTGATCTTGCCCGGCCAGCGGGCGACCATCGGCACGCGGATGCCGCCCTCGTAGAGGCTGCCCTTCTTCGCCCGCAGCGGACCGGCCGCGCCAAACTGCTCCAGGGTGCCGCCGCTGCCGTGCGGGCCGTTGTCGCTGGTGAAGATCACCAGCGTGTTTTCGTCCACGCCCAGTTCCCCGAGCAGGTCCACGATCCGTCCGACGTCGCGATCCATCCGCGAGATCATGGCCGCCTGGATCTTGTGATTCTCCGACCAGGGCTTGTCGGCGTACCGGCCCAATTCCGGCACCTGGAACTGCAAGTGCGGAATCGTGTAGGGCACGTAGAGGAAGAACGGCCGGGCGTGATGGCCGCGGATGAAATCGAGGGCCTCGGCGGTCAACAGATCGTGGGAATACTGCGTCTGCTTGCCGTCGAGGTTGCCTTCGAGGATCACCTTCTCGTCGTTCCGCCAGAGGTGCGGGGGATAGTAGCTGTGGGCTTGACGCTGGCAGTTGTAGCCGAAGAAGAGGTCGAAGCCCTGCTTGATCGGATCGCCCTCGGAGCCCGGATATCCCAGCCCCCACTTGCCGACGCAGGCGGTCGCATAGCCGGCCTGCCTGAGCAGCTTGGCGATCGTCTGGGAGTCGGCCGGGATGGGCACGTTGCCCTCGAAAGGCAGCGGCCGATTGTTGCGGATGTAGCAGTGGCCGGTGTGCAGTCCGGTCATCAACACGCATCGCGAGGGCGCGCAGACGGCCGAGCCGGAGTAATGGTCGGTGAAACGCACGCCTTCAGCGGCCAGCTTGTCGATCTGCGGCGTCTCGATTTCCCGCTGTCCGAAGCAGCCCAGGTCTCCGTATCCCAGATCGTCGGCCATGATCAGCACGATGTTGGGCACACGGCCGGTTTCCGCGCACAGCCCGCGCTGCCCGGAGCCGACCGCCAGAAAAACGGCCACGAGAATCGGGGCATTCAGCCTTGGTAGCCATCTCGCTCCGCGAGATGAAGCTCCGTCTCGCGGAGCGAGACGGCTACTATGGCCAAGCCTGGCGTATCGTTACCAGCCAATCGGGAACTGGAATGAAAAGGAGTGTGCAGATGGCAGACAAACGAAACTCTCGCGTCGGTGTTTGTTGCAGGTTATCGGCTCTGGTCGTCGCGGCCTGGACCGCCGGTGGGCTTTCGCTCCGGGTGCAAGCGGAAACCGTGCCGGAGAACGTCGACGGCCCCAAGGGCATCTGTGTGGTCCTCGGCGCGGAGAACGAAGAGCAGGCGAGCTTTGTCACGGCGTTGGGAAAAGGTCTCGTCTACTTCCAGTCGCCCGACGAAA
>DATLAN010000287.1:0-2830 GCA_035527455.1 Thermoguttaceae bacterium | reverse complement strand
TTGCGATTGTTGGCCTCGACCCGCGAGACGTCGGAGGTGTAGGTGGTTTTTACGTCGGCCATCGAACAGTTGTCAGTGGTTAGTGGTTAGTGGCCAGAGGCCGATTTGTCGGGCGGCGGCGGCGAGCTCTCCGCGGCTGGGGCAGTGGTGGGGCAGGAGTCCTCGGGCCCAGCAGAGGTATCGCTCGACGCGAGCGCCGCTTCCCGGGCGGCGGCGTCCCGCGCTTTTTTTTTGCCCTGGCACTCCTCAAACGCCGCCCAGAACGTGGGCAGATCGCAGGCAGAGGACAGGATCGTATTCCAGTTGTCGCCGTCGACCACGTGCAGCAGGTTTTGGATGTAGCGGTCGAAACGGTAATTGAGTGAGAGGACGTCGAAGCAGCGGGCCATCGCCTCGTCGCGAGGCATGTGAAAGAGGCCGGCCGGCGTCGGGTCGTCGGGATCGAAAAACATATCAACCACGCCGGCGAAGCCGTCCCAAAGGGTCCGGTACTCGGCGCGGATCTTCTCGATCACCCGGCCGTCGGCCTCCATTTCCCACTCGCTGGGCAACGAGGACCCGCCCTCCGGGTTGCGGATGATGGGCACCTGCCAGGAGTGCTGGCCGGCCTCGACCGTGTAGCCGTCGACGAGCCGCTTGCGGACCAGGTCGGCCGGCTCGGGCGGGTGTTCGCGGTCGATCCCGACCCACAGCTCGACGCCTTTGACGTGCTCGAACCGATGCCAGTCCTGAAACCTCTTCTCGAAAGTCAGGCGGATCGGCTTCCGGCTGGGGTCGGTCGGCAGGGCCGTCAGCATGCACCCGCTGGCATCGCCTGGGCCGATCCCGGTCAGCTCGAAACACGAACAATCCTTGCGGACCGAATCGCAGTCCAAAAAGGTCCGGCCAAGGCCGCGGGGGACGAGCTGCTCGGGGTTGAGCCGGTCGCCGACGACCAGCTCGGCCAGCCGAACGCGCGGGAAGAAGTAAATGGGTGGGGCCATGATGGGCTGGTGAGTGGTTAGTGGTCAGGGGTTACGCAACAGCGGAGGCGGTCGATACGCTCATGGCGTGGGCGGCCGAGCAAGTCGGGCGGCGGTAGGCCACGCGGAGGGTGGTGCTGGCCGGGTTGCCGTCTGCGCCGGCCGTCTGTTGGACGGTGGCGAGGCCGGCCGTGCCGGTAAACTTGATGTGAACCGCGTTGCCGTCGGGGTGGTGCATCACGTTGTCCTGTTGCTTCTTGCGGAGCCAGGACTCGATCGCGGTCAGTGCCAGGCCGTCGATGTCGATGGCGGTCCAGTGGCCGATCGAATCGGTCTCGATCGTCTCAATCGGATCGTGCTGCCGAATCGAGACCCAGGACAGGTAGTCGTCGCCATCGCTGGCCCGCTCGTCGAGGGTCGGGTTGAGGTCGAGGGTCCGGCTGGAGATCCCGGCGACCGGGGCCGTGTTCAGCTCGGTCGGGCCCAGGCCGTAGTATTCCTCGGCCAGCAGGCAGCTCGGGATGGCCTCGCCGCCGGCGGGCACGAAGGGGGGATTGACGCCGTCATACGTCGGGATGATCCGGCAGGCAATGGTGGCCGCGTCGGCGTCGCCGTCGCCGCCCTGGCGGGCTGTGATCGACTCCCAGTACAAGAGGGCACGGACGCAGCGAAGCTGAAGATGTTCCAGATCGGCGATCGCGCTTCGGGTGCCGAGGTTCACGCCGGCCTGGTAGTAAAGATCGCAGTTGCCGGCCGACATATCGTAGCCGGTCAATCCGCAGGCATCGATGACCGTTTTGAGCTGCGGCGTTGTGAACCGGATGTCAGGCGCGCAGCCGTGGCCGCCGCGGAAGTCGGGGACGATCTGGCCCGAGGCGTAGCCGGTGATATGCTTCGTGTTCGTGGCCGGCGTGCAGTCGGTCAGTTCGTTGATCCATTTGCCGTTGGGCAGGAGGATTCCGTAAAGGTAAAAGAGGCTGTTGGTCATGGCAGGGGCCAGTGGTTAGTGGTCAGTGGTTAGTGGTGAATCCTTACGCCTGGACGATCTTGCGGCCCTTGGAGCGTTGGGCGTTGATTTCCTTGTAGAACACCTTGCCGGCTTCCTTCTGGGTGGCTTTGATCTCGCTGGGCCGCTGCCGGGTGATCTCGTCGCCGAGCGGCGGCCTGTTGCCCGTGGCCCGCATGTGGACGTAGAGGGGGGCGATCATCGCGAGGGTCGCTCGGTTGGGCCAAGCCCGGAGATGCCCGCGGCCGGCCAGGAGCCGTTTCCGGGTCGCGCCGGTATAGACCAGGGCATGTTCGCCACCGTCGCGGATCCGGTGTCGCCGGATGTTTTTCGGATTTTTCTTGCCCTTCACATAGAGATCGGATCGCGGGCTGTACCCGTAGGTCCCGCCGCCGGAGGCCGGCTGGTCGAAGTGCTTGCGGATGTAATGCCTCTGCCAGAATTCCGGCATCGACTTATGGGCCAACATCAGACAACGTCGCATCAGCCGCGCTGGTAGCCACGGCGGGCGGATGAAGTCCATTTTGATGAAGAGGAGGCCGGCCATGGGATCAGTGGTTAGGATCGGCCCCAGCGGACCAACAGGGCACAGTGCCAGTAGGGGCCGGCTGCGTCGTCGGCTCGGGGGCTGTGGGTTACCGTGCGGAGGAATTCGATGTGGTGGATGTTCAGAAAATCGCCGCTGCCGGCCAGCTCGCGGATGTGGCCAAAGACCACCTCATCGACCCAGCCGGCGAAGTCGAGCCCCGAGAGGGTCCGATCCTTCGGGTACCGGTCGCGGTCGGTCAGCAACAGCACCAGATCGCCGCCGGCACGCATCCAGTTCCGGGCACCGCCCGCCGTCTGGCTCAGGTCGAGGTTG
>DATLAN010000286.1:0-22781 GCA_035527455.1 Thermoguttaceae bacterium | reverse complement strand
GTTGCTCGAGAACAGCTTCCTCATCCTCAACCTCAACGACCCATGCGCCATCGAGGATACCTCCTGGATCAAGCCCGGCAAGGTGATCCGCGAGGTCACGCTGACCACCGACGGCGGGAAGGCGTGCGTCGATTTCGCCGCGAGGCACAACTTGCAGTACGTGGAATTCGACGCCGGCTGGTATGGGCACGAATACTCCGACGCGTCGGATGCCACGACGGTAACCGTCGACCCGAAGCGTTCGCCCGGGCCGCTCGACCTGCCGGAAATGGTCCGATACGCCGACGAGCGAGGCGTCGGCATCATCCTGTACGTCAACCGCCGGGCGTTGGAACGGCAGCTCGACGAGGTTCTTCCGCTCTATCGCCGCTGGGGAATCCGGGGAGTCAAGTACGGCTTCGTGCAGGTCGGTTCCCAGGCGGCGACCGCCTGGTTGCACGAGGCGGTTCGCCGGGCGGCCGAGCATCGCCTGATGGTCGACGTGCACGATGAATACCGCCCCACCGGTTACTCCCGCACGTATCCCAACTTCATGACCCAGGAAGGGATCGCCGGGGACGAGACCTCGCCGTCGAACGACCAGACCCTGACCATTCTCTTCACGCGGATGCTGGCCGGGGCCGCCGACAACACGATCTGCTATTACGATCCCCGGGTCGATCGCAACGCTTCGCACGCCTACCAGCTTGCCAAGGCCGTTTGCCTCTACAGTCCCTGGCAGTTTCTGTACTGGTACGATCGCCCCGCGACCTCGCCAAGCAAGGAAGGCGGCGCCGGCGGATCGAGCAACCTCATCGGCGACGAGCCGGAACTGGAGTTCTTCGACCGGGTGCCGACCGTTTGGGACGAGACGAAAGTCCTCCACGGGCAAATCGGGCAGTACGCCGCGATCGCCCGGCGCAGCGGCGAGGATTGGTTCATCGGCTGCATGAACAGCGGCCGGCCGCGGACGCTGGCCATTCCGCTCGACTTCCTCACCAAGGGAAGGCAGTACACGGCCTACGTCTATGCCGATGATCCGACCGCGGCCACCCGTACGCACGTGAGAATCGACCGCGTGGGCGTGGATGCCGATACGGTGTTCCAGGCGAATCTCTCGGCCCAAGGCGGGCAAGCGATCCGCATCACCCCGGCACGGTGAGCCTGTAGGCCGGAACAAGCGCAGCGCAGTTCCGGCATTTGGCAAGTCAAGGCCGCATGAAGCTGCGTGCCGGAACTGCGCTGCGCTTGTTCCGGCCTACTTAGCTTAGCTGCTCATGCTGACGAATGGGCCGCCCGATTGCAGACTGCCCGGCGGCGGATTATACTCGCATTTCAGTCGAGTTTCCTTCGTCCGTCCAGCGGCTGAATACGGACGGACGCCAGCCACGCCGGAGGAGTATCCACCATGACGGCAAGTACCTTGGCCGCCGCGTTTCTGTCGGCTGCGATCGGGGCGGATCCGCCCGACGACTTCGCGCTCTCGCCGCCGCCGGGTCCGTTCGTCGAGCAATCTTTGGAAGACGCATCCAAGACGGCGCCCTTCGCTGCCGGGACTCCCGTCATTGCGACGACTTACTTCTATTGGTACGACGCGGCGACGAACTTGCACGTAATCGATCCCGACGGCACCGATGCGCTGACGGACCATCCGCCCACGCTGGAAGGCTTCAGCTACAAGAGCGTCGATTGGCACGCCCGGCAGTTGGACGACATGATCGCGGCGGGGATCGACGTGGCGATGCCGGTTTATTGGGGCGTGCCCTACACGGCCGACACCTGGAGCGACCAGGGGCTGCCGAAGCTCGTGGCCGCCCGCGAGCGGTTGTTGCAGCAGGGCAAGAACCCTCCGGCGATCGGCATGTTCTACGACACCAGCACGCTGGCCCATAACAGCCGGCACTGGCACGTCGACCTGACCACGGCGGCTGGACAGCGGTGGTTCTACGGCACGATCCGCAATTTCTACTCGTACATCCCCGCGCGTCATCGCGCCTGCATCGACGGCAAGCCGCTGGTTCTGCTCTATTCGGTCGAATTCGCCGCGGGGGTCGACGAGAAGCTGTTTCCGGCCGTGCGGGAGCTGTTTCGGGCCGATTTCGGGACCGATCTCTATCTGGTGAAGATGCGCGGCTGGCCGGGAGAGGCCGACAGCGAATATCAATGGGGTGGCTCGATCGCACCAAGGATCCTCGACACCGCCGGCATCGGGCCGGGATACGACCATTCGGCCGTGCCGGGACGCAAGCCGCTGGTTCGCCACCGCGAAGACGGGCGGTTCTACGAGTTCGCCTGGCAGCGGCTGCTGGGCATGGACCCGGCAACCCGCCCGTGGCTGGTCCATCTGGAAACGTGGAACGAGTTCCACGAAGGCACCGAGATCTGCGAGACGGCCGAATACGGGCGGAAGTACATCGAGCTGTCGCGCCGCTACGCCGACCGGTTCCACGCCCGCGAGCGGTTCGACCCGGCCGCGGGCCCGCCGGTGCCGGAGGTGGTCGCCGCGGCCCCGGCGAAGTTCGAAGGGCTGCACGTGGTGCCCAAAGACGACGGCGACGGCCCGCTGGTGCTGCGCCACGTCGACGGCAGGACGGCCTGGAGCACGACGCGCAACCGGCAGTCCGAGGTGCATCGATACATGTATTTCGACGCGGACTATGCGTTCCTCTACGACGGGAACGATTCGCTCGAGTTGACCGTCGGCTACTTCGACGCCGGGCCGGAGAGCTTCGTACTCCAATACGATTCGTGCAATCCCGAACTCAACGGCCTCAAGCAGGAGTTCCGCGAAGGTGGCCGGCAGGAGATCGAGGACTCGGGCACGTGGAAAGAGGTCACCTTCGTGATTCCGCACGCCCGGTTCGCCGATCGCGCCAACGAGTGCGATTTCCGTCTGGCCTCTCAACGATCCGACTTGAAGATCAGCCACGTTTCCTTGATACGGGTATCCGAGAAGCAAGGCGGTTCAGAGTAGCCATCTCGCTCCGCGGGATGCAGCCCAGAGCTTCGTCTCGCGGAGCGAGACGGCTACTCTCCGCGAGATGCGGGGCAAACTGCCTTGCAGTACAATAGGCGCCTGACAAAGAAGCCCCAACCAGCATGTCGCAAGCCGAGTGCAACGACGGAGGACGCGAAATGAGCGGTACCCGGAAGCTCGAACTGTTCGGAATGGCTGCGGCTCTGATGATGTCGCTGGGAACCGCAGCGGCGGCGGCGGAAGACTGGCTGCAATTGAAATACGACTGCCGGCACTCGGGCGACGTGCCGGACCGCGCGTTGGAATTGCCGCTGGGTCTGCTGGGGGCCGTGCCGCTGACCGACGCCGTGACGACCGCGCCGGTGGTCGCCGACGGCCGGGTGTATGCGGTCGACGCTTCCGGCGTGGCGTTCTGCATCGATGCCGAGAGCCTGGAGGTCGTCTGGAAGGTCGCCACGCCCGGCGCAGCGGCCAATTGCAGCAACGTCTCCTCGCCGGCATTGGTCGAAGGTTATCTGCACTTCGGTACGACGGCCGGCTCCTACTTCGTGCTCCGCGCGGCCGACGGAGGCGTGGTCAAGGAGGTCCGCTGCGGCGAGCCCATCTTCAGCGCGCCGGTGGCCGGAAACGGACGGGTCTACTTCGCCACGCTCGGTTCGCGGGTCTACGCCTTGGAGCCCGACGGAACGGTTGCGTGGAGTTGGGACTTCGTCAAAGAAGTCATGGGTTTCGACGGCGACCGCTGGAGCGGGCAGGCGTGGCTGGAGCACAAGCAGGGCCGGGTGACTTGGCGCGACACGTTCTGCTGTTCCACGGACATCGCGCTTTTCGACAAGACGGTGGTCGTGCCCGCCGGCGGACGGACGGTCTGGCTGGAAGACGGCGGCAGCGGGCCGAAGCTCCGCGCCATGGGACTCGTGCCGGCCTACGCAGGCAGCGAATATCCGGCCACGTTCGGGCAGAGCATCGGCGAAGATGGGGCCGTCTACCGGCAGTGGCACCGGCGCGACAACTCCGGCCGCGTGGAGATCTTCCGCTTGCTGGACGACGGCCGCCTCGAAACCGACTTCGTGCCCGGCACGCAGACGGCGATCAGCCTGCCGGGCCTGATGAGTTTCTGCTCGGTGAGCGTCCGCGAGGGGGATGTCTACCGGTGTCGTCCGGAGGAGGGTTTCGGGCTGTGCCGTCACACGGCGGGTCGAGACGAGCCGCAGTGCTTGGACGGCTACCCGTCGATCGTGCCGCCGATCCTGCTGCGCGATCAGGCCGTGTGCGGAGGATTGGACGGCCGGCTGTACGTCGTGCCGCTTTCCGGGCCGGGGAAGTCATGGTCGTTCGCCACGGCCTTCGGCTGCCCCATCTCGGCGCCGGCGTGCGTTTGCGACGGCCGGGTCTACTTCGGCTGCGAGGACGGGTACTTGTACGTTCTGGGGCCCGGCGGCGATCGTCCGTTGCCGTCGAAGGATCTGGAAGTGTGGAAGATACGCCACGGCCTGAGCAGCAAGCTGGCCGATGCGAAGTACGATTGGTACACGAACTTCGGCGACCTGGCTTGTACGAACGCCAACGACCAGGACGTCGAGCCGCCGTTTCGGATCAAGTGGATCCGGCGCTACGAGGGAACCTTCAAGCACTTGCCCGTCTGCGGCGGAGGAAGGATGTACACGCACACGGCCGAAGGGCAGATCTTCGCCGTGGAACAAGAGACCGGCCGGCTGTTGTGGCGTCGCTACTGGCCGGGCGTGTACCTCTCGTTCACCTCGCCGATTTATTACCGCGAGCGTCTGCTGCTACCGCAGGCCGGCATGAAGCGTTCCCGGTTGCGGTGCCTGGATGCCGGGACCGGGAAACTCCTTTGGGAGGCCCCGTTCACCGGCTCGCCGAGCTGGAGCCGGCAGCAGCCGCCGGTGGTGTTCGAGAATCTTGCCATTTACATGTTCGGCTCGGGCAAGTATGCCCCCCAGGGATCGGCCCCGCCCTTCGTCTTCAAGGGCACGCCCGTCGAAGCGCCCGAGGGCGAAGAAATCATGAGCTGGATTTACACGCACGACAATCCGTTCTACCCGAGCGACAACAGGTCGCTGATTCGGGCATGGGACATCGACACGGGCGAGGAGGTCTGGCGGCAGGATTTTTCCGAGTTCGGCTGCGGCGGCAACGACAGCGGCTTGTGCCTGATGGACGGGCGGCTGTATTACTCGACGTTCTTCGGCTACGCCGCCCGACGCGGGGACGAGCCGGGGCCGAAAGGTCTGACCGCGGCCTTGGACCCGGCGACCGGGAAGGTCCTCTGGTCGACGACCGACTACTACGTCACGG
Source organism: Thermoguttaceae bacterium (assembly GCA_035527455.1). Lineage (GTDB taxonomy): Bacteria > Planctomycetota > Planctomycetia > Pirellulales > Thermoguttaceae > DATLAN01. Next base: position 17,506 of record DATLAN010000286.1, on the reverse strand, counting down.
CCGGCTGCACCATCTCGGGCAGGGACGGGCGGCTGTACCTGGGCGGCTACAACCGGCCGGACGAAACCACCGAGGACCGCTTCGTCTGGTGTCTGGACGCCCGCGACGGCTCGCTGGTTTGGCGATCGGAGCCGCTGGCCTCGGCGGTCAACGTGATCAGCGTCGGCCGGGAGCACCTTTTCACCAACGCCTCGGGCAAGGACGGGTACGTGCTGGATCGTCAGACGGGCAAGATCGTCTCGCGGTTCAATTTCGGCTACGCGTGTACCCGGTTCGCGCTGTCCGAGCCGTACGCGATGGGCGCCAACATGGACCTGATCGACCTGTCCGACGGCAACAAGCTGGTCACCACCGGCCCGGCCGTCGACAGCCGCGAGTGCGTCGGCGCGGTGGTCTCCAACGGCCGCATCTTCTACACGTCCCAAGCCAGCGGCCTGCAGGTCTCCCAGACCTACGGAGCCGAAGCCGCCGGGAGTGCGTCGCCGTGGGGGAAGGCCGTGGCGCGGTGATGTGGTTTGGAAGTGCAGCGCACATCGCGTGAATGACTTCCACGCATCACTCGTTCATCGTCAACGATAAACGTCTTTCCGATGGCCAATGTGCAAGACAATCACGACGTTCTGCTCATCGTCGATTTCGTAGATGATGCGGAAGTCTCCGACACGGATGCGCCAACCGTCTCTCCCGGCCAGCTTCTTGCAGCCGGTTGGCCTGGGATCCTGTTCCAAGGCCTCAACGGCCTCTTTGACCCGCTGGTAGGAGTCGTCGGCCAATCCGGCCAGCTCTTTCCGAGCCCTTCTCAGGATCAGAACCGTATAGGTCATTTGCGACCGTCTTCAATCTCTCTGACAGCGCGTTCGAAGGGGATCGCCTCGTCTCCTGACGCCTTGGCCGCGTCATAGGCTCGGATGGATTCCAGTTCTTCAAGATCTTCGAGAATCCTTCGATACGCATCCATTGCGAGGACCACGCCGGTCCGATTTCCGTTCTCGTCCACGATGTACTGTTCGCTGAAAGCGGGCATGTCGAGCACCTCAATAAGGATTGCTGGTAACCTGACACAAGATCCAGTCGCCCCGGCCGGCATCTGCGAGCACCACGGCGGGCCGCAGCTTCGCCTCGGACAAATCAGAAAACGGGAAAGGCACTAAGACGATTGACCCGGCTGCAGGTGTGACCATGCCGCATCCTCCTCGGGGCGATTCCAGTCCTCCGCGAGTGCTCGCTCGCTCAACAAAGCGGCTTCGGCAACGTCGGTTCTCGGCTGATCCGTCAGAATGGTCACCAATGCTCGTTGGCTTTTGGACAGCCGAACAGACTCCAGCAGGCGCACCTTGCCTTGCTCATCGATAATTGCCTCGAACGTCTGGAGCATGGTTTGCCTCCCTTGAGAGCCACGATTCCACCCGAGGCTATCATACCGCGCCTTTCGTCTGGGGGCAAGAGGTCGGTGTCGCCCCTTCGGGGCTAAGTATTCTCGGACGACTCCCGCAGCGCTTCGCCCAGAAAGCCCGCCGTGATTGACTCGCGGCAATGGGCGACCATCTCCGGCGTTCCTTTGACGACGACCTGTCCTCCTTCGTCGGCCGCGCCGGGGCCGAGGTCGATGATGTAGTCGGCGGCCTTCATGATCTGCAGGTTGTGCTCGACCACCAAGAGCGAATGGCCGACCGAGAGCAGGGCGTCGAAACAGTCGAGAAGCTGGACCACGTCGGAGAAATGCAGCCCGGTGGTCGGCTCGTCGAGGATGAACAGGCTGCGGCCCCGCTTGGCGCCGGACATGTAGCCGGCCAGCTTCAGCCGCTGGGCCTCGCCGCCGGAGAGCGTGTTGGCCGGCTGGCCCAGCCGCACGTAATCCAGCCCCACGTCGATCAGCCGTTTCAGCCGGGCTTGCACCTTCGGCCGGCCGCGGAAGAACGTGAACGCCTCGCGGACGGTCATCTCCAGGACCTCGGCGATGTTGCGGCCCCGATAGGTCACGTCCAGGATCTCGTCGCGGTAGCGGGTCCCGCCGCACTGGCCGCAGCGCATGTAGACGTCGGCCAGGAACTGCATGTCGATCTGAATGTGGCCGTCGCCGTGGCACGCGCTGCACCGCCCGCCGTCCACGTTGAAGCTGAAATGGCCGGCCGTGTAGTTCCGCGTGCGGGCTTCGACCGTGTCGGCGAAGACGGCCCGGATCTCGTCGAATGCCTTCAGATACGTGACCGGGTTGCTCCGCGGCGAGCGGCCGATGGGACTCTGGTCGATCATGATCACGTCGTCGATCTGGCCGTCGCCGAACACGTCGTCGTAGTCGTACGGTTTCGGGGCGTCCTTGCGGAGCCGGCGGCACAGCGCCGGATAGAGCGTGTCCTGCACCAGCGTGCTCTTGCCCGATCCGCTCACCCCGGTGACCAGACAGAGCACGCCCAGGGGAAACTCGACGGTGATGTTCCGCAGGTTGTTGCCCCGGGCGCCGGCCAGTCGGATCCAGCCGTGATCGGGCGGCCGGCGGCGGTCGGTGGCACCCAGGCCGCGCCGCCGGGCCAGATAATCGCCGGTGAGGCTCTCGGGCGAATGTTCCATTTCTTCGGGCGTGCCCTGGAAGACGATCCGGCCGCCGCGTTCGCCCGCCCCGGGTCCGATCTCGATCACCTGGTCGGCCGCGCGGATGATCGCCTCCTCGTGCTCCACGACCACGACCGTGTTGCTGCGGTCGCGAAGCCGGACGATCGCGTCGATCAGTTGCCGGACGTCGCGGGGGTGCAGGCCGATCGAGGGCTCGTCGAGCACGTAGAGCATGTTGACCAGGCTGGAACCCAACGCGGAGGTCAGCGCCACGCGGCGTGCTTCCCCGCCGCTGATGGTCCGCAACGTGCGATCCAACGCGAGGTATCCCAACCCGACCGCTTCGAGATACCCCAGCCGGGCGCGGACCTGGTCGAGCATCATCCGCCCGACGTTCCGCTCCCAGTCGGAGAGTTCCAGTCGGCGGAAGAACTCCGCCGCGTCGCGGACCTTCATGGCGGAGATCTCGGCGATGTTCTTCCCGCCGATCCGGGTGGCCAGGGCCTCGGGCCGCAGCCGCGTTCCGTTGCACTGCGGACACGGGCGGTAGCTTCGCCAGCGGCTGAGGAACACGCGGATGTGCATCTTGTATTTCCGCCGCTTCAGCCACTCGAAGAAGCCGTCCAGCCCGCCGAAGTCCCGCTCCGGCACGCCGTGGAAAATCAACTCCCGGTGCCGCTTGTCCAGCTCGGCAAAGGGCACGTCGACCGGCAGATCGTAGTTGTCGGCCAAAGCCAGCAGCTCCTCCAGCTCGTGGGCGTAGGCCGGGCTGTTCCACGGCGCGACGGTACCCTCGCGGAGCGTCTTGCTCGCGTCGGGAACCACCAGATCCATGTCGATCCCGATCACGTTGCCGAATCCCTCGCACGCCGGACAGGCCCCCAGCGGGCTGTTGAAACTGTACAGCCTGGGCTCGGGCACGTGGTATTCCCGCGAGCAATCCTCGCAGGCCAACTGCCGGCTGAAACCGATCCGCCGCCACGGCCGGCCGTCGATCCGGCAAAGGATTCCCCGCCCTTGGGAAGAGGGACGAGGCGTGGGCGTATGGCCGTCGGCCACCAGGGCACAACACCGGCCGTGGCCCTTGGTGAAGGCGGTTTCCAGCGAATCGCGGAGCCGGTTTTCGGTCGCCTCGCCCGCCGTGAGCCGATCGACCACGACGTAGGGGCCGGTGTGGTTTTCGGGTGTTTCGGGCGTCGGCTGTGGTTCAGCATCATCGCCGGCGAAGCCACTTTCCACAGCATCCAGGTTGACCGTCCGCCCCGCGGCAATGACCCGGATGAATCCTTCCTCTTTCAAGCCCGCGAACGTTTGCTGGAGATTGTTTTCCGTAGGCAGTTGCAGCGGGAAGGCGATCATGTATCGGGTGCCCTGGGGCAGTTCGGCCAGAAGCTCGGCGGCGCTCTGCGGGCTGTCGCAGCGGACCTCTTGGCCGCACTCGTGGCAGAAGACGTGTCCGATCTTGGCGAAGAGCAGTCGCAGGTAGTCGCTCGTCTCGGTGGCCGTGCCCACGGTCGAGCGGCTCGAGCGGCTGGTGTTCTGGCCGGTCACCGCGATCGCCGGGGGGATGCCGTCGATCCGCTCGGCGTCGGGTTTCTCCAGCCGTTGGAGGAATTGCCGGGTGTAGGCTGAAAAACTTTCAATGTAGCGGCGCTGGCCCTCGGCATAGAGGGTGTCCAGGGCGAGGCTGCTCTTGCCGCTGCCGCTCAGGCCGCACAGCACGATCAGCTTCTGGCGGGGCAGATCCAGGTCGATCGCCTTGAGATTGTGAACCTCGACCCCCCGCAACGAAATCTGGCCCGCAGCGCACATACTTCTCCCCGGGCGGGTATTTCGAGAATAGGGCAAACTACCATCGTACCATGCCCCGGTGGGCTCGGCCAGGGATAAAGCCGCGACCGGTGGTCGCGCTGTTGCTGATGTTGCTGCGAAGCCGCAAGCGGCGGGCTCTTACAGCTCCAGCGTCAGTTTCAGCGAGCCCTCGTGCTTGGCCGGCTGGGCGTACATCTCGAAGGCCTCGGGCGCTTTCTCCCACGGCATCCGCGGCGTGACCATCGGGCCCAGATCCGAACGGCCGCTGACGACCATGTCGACGGCCGTCTGGAAGTAGTCGTAGCACTCGGGTCCCAAGGAGCTGACGACCACCGTCTCGTTCTGGAACGTGTGGAACCACGGGAACGGCTGGGTGTCGTAATGCGGCATGCCGAAGATGAACAGCCGGCCCAGCCGCTTCGGCAGCATCGCGGCGGTGGTCAGCGAGTCGGGCAAACCGACCGCCTCGACCGAGAAGTCGACCATCTCGCCGCCGGTCAATTCCCGAACCCTTTCCACGACGTCTTCCTTCGAGGCGTCGACCACGTCGGTGGCCCCGAATCGTCTCGCCCATTGAAGCCGCCACGGAATCAGATCGACGGCAATCACCTGGCTGGCTCCCATGCGTCCCAGCACGTGGGTGAAGATCAAGCCCATCGGGCCCTGGCCGATGACCGCACAACGTTGGTTGATCACCGGTCCGGTCCGGTCCATCGCGCGAAGCACGGTCGCCAGCGGTTGGGCGACGACCAACGCGGCCACGTCCGGCGGATCTTTGGGCAGCCGGGCAAGTCCGTGCGGCTTCGAGATGATGTACTCGGCGAAACCGAAATACCCTTCCGGCTGAGCCAGCACCAACGTGCCGGGCTCCCAGCCGTCGCAACGCGACTCGACGATCCGTCCGACGTTCTCGTGTCCGGCCCAGCCGATCGGGTTGGGGAATTCGATGTTCGCCCAACGTCCTTCGCCGGTGTAGGGTCCCATGTTGGTGCCGCACAAGGCCACGTGGCTGCATTGCACCAGCACCTCGCCCTCGGCCGGTTTCGGCGTCGGCGCGTCGTCGAACATGGCAATCTTTCTGGGCTCGATCACCTGGATGGCTCTCATCGTCTGCGTTGCTCCTGAAGGAAGTAAGTGTCGTCAAAGTAGCCGTCTCGCTCCGCGAGACGAAGCTACATCTCGCGGAGCGAGATGGCTACTATTATCGCCGACGATCCACGTTCTCTGCAACCGGGGCGGACCAACGCGTTGGCGGGGGGAGATTGGCGAGGAACTCGTCCAGCGCCTGGTAGTAGTCGGGCGTTTGCGGGTCGTTGTGGTCGCCGCCGGGAATGGTGATGAAGCGTTTCGGCCGGCAACCTGGTCTATCTGGGGCCGCGGCGAATAGACGCCGGCCCTGCTCGAAGGGGATCACCCGGTCGGCGTCGCCGTGGCTCTGCAGCAGCGGGCCGTGATAGTGGGCGATTTTGGAAAGGGAGTCCAGCCGGTTCTGCATCAACAGTCTGGCCGGGAGCCAGGGCGCCATTTCGGCGGCCGCCTCGGGCAGCGACGTGAAGGTGCTTTCGAGGATCAGCCCGCGGGCACCGTCGGCGGCGGCCAGGTCGACCATCACGCCCCCGCCCAGCGAACGGCCCATCAGGACGACGTCGCTCTCGGCGATCTGCAGCCGCGAGGCCAGCCACGCCCGAGCGGCCCGCGCGTCCTGCAAGATACCCCATTCGTCGGGCGAGCCCGTGCTGCGACCGTAGCCGCGATAATCGAACGCCATGACCGCGACGCCCAGATGATCGTGAAGCAGGCGCAACAACTCCGCCCGGTGACTGAGGTTGCCCGCATTGCCGTGGGCAAACAGCACGGCCGCCCGCGGGCTCGGGTGGGGGCAGTACCAGCCGTGCAACTGGGTGCCGTCGGCGGCCGTGAACCAGACGTCTTCGAAATCGAGGCCTTCCGGTTGCCAGTTGCCTTCGCTGTAGGGAGCGGGTTGGAAGACGGCGGAGTTCTCCAGCGCACCCAGCGGGCTCCACCGCCGATGTCCCGACGAAGTACACCCGGCGGCCATGGTCAGCACGCATGAGACCAGCAAGGCTCGGGCAAGCGATGCGCGCATACGATCCCCTCACATGGACAAGAAGAGGCGAGAGGGTAAGCAAGAAGGCGATTCATGTCAAGGCCGCTTGCAGCAACATCAAAGCCGCTTGCGGCTTCGCACCGTCACGCGATCACCCCCCATCACGTCTTCTCCCGCAATCCCAAGATCAACTCGACCTCGCCGATGGGACTGCCGACGCGTCGGGCGATCTCGGCGGAGTCGAAGCCGTAGTCGGCCAGCATGTGGATTTCCTCGCGTCTTCGGCCGCCGGCCGGCTGCGCGGCGGCACCGGTCGCCGTTGCCGGCGATTTCAATGCTTGGGCCTGATCGCTTGGCTGCGTTTCTTGGCTCGGAAGGGTCTGCTGATTCGACTGAGTTTGCCGGCTCGGCTGGGCTTGCCGGCTCGGCTGGGTTTGCCGGCTCGGATCCAAGGCCGCCTCCAATCGGGCCGCCGCCCGATCGGCCTGGGCGATCAACGCCTGCAGCGCGCCCATCTTGCTGTCCAACTCGCCGGCCAAGGCCCGGGCCGTCTCGTGCATCTCGACCTCCCAGCCGAGCACCTCTGCGGGTGCATCCAGGTTGTGGCCCGCACTTTGCCGGACCAGCCGAGTGGTCCGGACGATGGTGGATCGATCTCGCCGCTGCCGGGAGAAATAGCGGTGCGATCGCAGCAGCAGCCAACCGATCACCAGCGCCAGCATCCCCAGGACGACTACCGTGACGGTTCCCGAATCGGCGAAAAGGATCATGCGACGACACCCCGCTCGTTTGGGCGTCATTTTAGGCGAGAGGGCCGCCGGCAACAAGAACGATTATGACTTGGCGACGAAGCGGTAGTTGAGCACGCGCGGGCCGTCGATCTCCTCTGCGCGGATCCAGAGGGTTTTGCCGAGCAACTCTTCGCCGCGGGGCATTCGATAGAGTTGGACGTCGCGGCCACGGCCGAGGCCGATGATTTGCATCTTCAGGCGGCGGCGGCCGGGAGCGTAAAGCTGGCAGCGAAAGCTTACCGGCGTGTCGGTTTCGTTGATCAGCCGCTGCTGGACCTCCAACTCGCCCTCCGGCGCCAATCGGGTCGAAACCTCGATGCCGACGTTGCCCATGCCGACGTCCATCTTGCGGTAGACGCTGAACCGATAGGGCCGGTCGGCATAGATCTCGAAGTCGACGCGGACTCGATGGCGCCCGCTGCTGGCGTTGTACGACAGTAGGGTCTGAAAATCGTGCCTGAGCGACTCTCCCGCCTCCAGCCGAAAAGCCGCCCGCGAAGGCGTCACCGACCAGACTTCCGGCGTGATCAGTTCGGCTTCGCCGCTGACCCCGCGAGAGAACGGATTCTTCAACGCGAACGAGTTCGACTGCGGCCGGCCGAACACGCTGGGGATCTCCGAGCGCGCAAGCTGGAGACTCATCCGCCACCGCGTAATCGGTTCGTTCAGACCGGTGACGAACGAGGGAAACGGACCGACACGGATCACCTGACGGTGGTCCCGCCTGGCCGGCTCGCGGCTGCGGCCGAAGAGGTCGATCTGCCGGACGTTCTCGCCCAGATAGAGAACCTCTTCGGTCGGCTGCTCGTTCCAGACGACCATCACCGCGTCCTCATCGCGGGCGAAGATCTGATTTCGGCTCCCCTCGGGCAATTCGATGCTGCCGATGTATCGGGCGCCGCCGAGGGCCAACGCAGCGGTCCGCCATGGCAAGAACAGCTCGCCGGGCGTGCCGTCGGCGTTCATCAATCCCCGCTGTGCATCGAACGGATCGGGACAGAAGACGGCGTCGGCGCCTTGGATCTTCGCTACGATCATCCGGCGGACCAGATCGTCGGCACGGGCTTCGACGTCATAGGCATCGGCCGGCAACGGCTCGACCACGACCCAGCGCCGGAAATCGCCGCCCGGATGGGCCTCGAGATAGGCCGACAATTCCGCGTGCGTCAGCGGCGGATCGGCCGAGAAGGTCAGCGACCGCCACGGGGCCTTTCCACCGGCCGGCGCCGGCACGTCGTTGATCCAGTTCCAGCCGATCCCCAAGTTCACGTCCTGGCCGATCCGGTCCAATTCGCCCTTGATTTGGGCGATCTTTTCGCTCAGGTTCGGGTAGCCGACGAGGCTGGCGTCCGTATCCGCGCCCAACTGCCACCAGTGAACGCGCGTGGCCAGCCGGGTCATCACCGGTTCGAGCGACGGATACCAGACTTCCGGGCCGGGTGCAAAGATGTCGACCACCGAAAGCGGCCCCGATTTGGCGTACCGGCTCCGCAGCGAATCGGGCGGCTGGTGTAGCAGGCCGACCAGTTCGATGCCCTGCACGCTCAGCCGCTGGGCGAACGCGATCAGGCGCTCGATCGACTCTTCACTAGCGTCTTCGCCATACCAAAACGGGTACTTGACCCAGTTGATGCCGGCCTGGGCGATCAGTTGCCCCAACAACGGCAGCGGTAGCGGCTTGTCGCCGCGCGGCAGCGTCCAGCCGAACTCTCCTCCGGCCGGACTGCGCCGTGGCTCGATCACGACCAGGTTCAATTCGCGCCGTTGCACCAGCTTGGCCCGCCCCTTCATCGTCGCCCGAACGCGATAGAAACCCGGTTCGAGCAGCGGCGGCTTCCACGTCGTCTCGCCGATCCGACCTTGCGGCTGCTCGGAAAGACTCTCCAGGGAAAGCTCTTCGCCGGTGTCGGCCGGGCGGGTCGGGATCTGCCGCTGGAGCCGGGCCAACGTCCGGCCCGACACGTCCTCCAACTCGAACTCTACGGTGGGATCCCGTTCGAGCGAGCCGGAGACCGTACAGTGGATCTCGACCTGACCGGGATCGGTGAAGAAGTTGTAGGGGTCGCCGGTCCTAAGGGCGATCCGCGGCAGCCGCCCCAACCAGACGTCGTCGAACGAGACGGATCCCCGCAGGTCCTCTTCCTCGCCCGGCTCGACGTGCAGTCCGATCATGGCGTATCGCACGTTGTCGCTTCGAGGCGAGATCGGTCCCAGCCGAAACTTGATCCAGCCGTCGGTGTGACGGACCTTCTCGGAATAGAAGGTCTGCAACCGCACCCGCTGGTCGTCCAGCAGCGTGAGGGAGAAGAAGGCCCGATCGTACTGGAGGCCCTGCGTCTTGAGATACCCTTCCAGCACGTAGCTGAACAGCGAGCCGACTTGCACCGGGGGGCTGAAGACGGCCGCCGCACCGCCGTCGACGTCGATGCGAAGGCAGCGGTCTCCGGCCGGCGAAGGCTCCTCGTTGATCTCGATCTTCACGTAGTGAGGATACCCCGGGCCGCGCCGCCGGGTCCAACGGTCGGGCCAGCCGTTGAAGTTCGCGTCCCACGATCGGTCGAACGTGCAATGGAAGACCTCGGTCGCCTCGGGATAGCGATCTTCGATCGGCACTTTCGGACCGATCGCTACGATCAGCAGATGTAGTAGCACGCTCGACAACGACATGGCGCCGGATCCCTGTAATAATTCACTTCCCTCTATCGTCTGCCTCACGCGGCTACTCCAGGCGATCGCTCGGTGTTGCTACGACCCGCAGTCATGTAGGGCCCTGCGCCGGCTATAGCGGCTTTTCGGGCGACAGGCTGCGGACACCCGATTTAGCTATAGCGTATGCCCCAATTAACACGGCTGCGTTTTTTTGCTGATTTCCTCCAAAAATGAATGGACCGGCCGATCGACTGTGGTTACTCTGTAAGAGCCCTCTTTTCGCGTGCAGAGTCTCACGCAGGCAGCGGGGTCTACAGAATTGAGGAGCGTGCTGGTTGTATAGGCCCGTCGCATTGGGGGGAAGTAAATCGGTCTTGGGCAGAAAGGGCCAACTCTGATGGCAGAGGAAAAGCGAGATAAGCACCACAGGAAGAAGAAGTCTCGCGAGCAACCGTCCTTTTTCCGGCGATACTGGTTCGAGATCTCCGTGAGCGCCCTGTTTGCCCTGGGTGTTTTTTTGTTGGCCGAACGGATGCAGATCAAGGCCACGATTCTCGCAGGATTCACGTGGCTTCTTCGCGGTGTCTATAACGGCGTCATTGCTTTGGAAAACGCCGTAGTGGGTATCTACGGTGATTTCGAAATGTCGGACATCGTCGGAACGCTGTTGATCCTGGCCGCCTTGGGCATGGTGGCCTACCGGATGCGGGCCAGGGCCATCGCGAGTCATCCGGATCTGGAGGAAGACTGTCCCCAGTGCGGCGGCAACTTGCAGCGGATCCGCTGCGACCGCCCTCACCGCATATTGGGGGCTATTCTTCGGGTACACATGAAGCATTACTCTTGCCGCGCCTGCACCTTCCAAAGCTTCGCGTGGATCAGGAAGAGCGAACACAAGTGGCAGAAGGGAAGCTGACCGGACACCCGCGCGAATCACCGGAACCGCGAGAACCAGCCTCTCTTAGGCGGCTTGGGCTTGGGGACGCGCAACGGACGCCCTTCGAGAACCGCCAGGCCGTTGAAGCCGCACAGCCGGTCGGCCACGTCGCTTCCCACCCAGCCCGCGATGGTTCGATAGGCTTCGGCCATCCGCGGCGGCCGCGACCGGGGTGAGTGCCCGTCGGAACCAACCAGATGGACCAATCCCCGGCGGAACCAATGTTTCAGCGCCCGGGCGTCTTCCGGGCAACGCGGAGCAGTGACGTTGTCCGAGGAAACCTGCACGAGACAGCCCGTGCGGACCAGTTCTTCCAATCGGCCGTGCTGGTGCAGCATTTCCGCGTACCGTTCCGGATGGGCCAGAATGGGACGAATCCCGAGTTCTGCAAACCGGCGGACCGTATCGCGCAGGTCCACGAATACGTCCATCGGCAATTCGATCAACAGGTAGGCGTTGCGGTCGGCCACGCCGAGCAATTCGCCGCGCCGCCACAGCTCTTCCATTTCCGGCCGCACGTCCACCTCGGCGGAAGGATAGACCGTCATCGCCAGATCGATCTCCTTCAATTCGGCAACCAGTTGCTCGGTGGCCGTGCGAATTCGGTCGGGCGTGGCGCGGGGCCAACGCTGGCCGAGATGCGCGGTCGCCGCCACCACGCGCGTACCCTCCGCCCAAGCCATCCGACACATCTCGACGGCATCTTCCGCCGTGCGCGGACCGTCGTCCAGCCCGGCTAACAGATGACAGTGGACGTCGACCAGCGGAATCATCGGAGGCCAAGAATGCCGGATGGGCCGAGAAAGGAAAACTGCCGCGGAAGACGGCCCGTGGAGCACCTGCCGCGAAACGGCCTATTATGGCACGGCTGGTGCCGGGCCCGCAATGTGGATCGACGAGCTTTTCAAGCCAAACGTCAGCCCAAATAGGCAAGGCGGGAAAAAGAACCATGGATAATGCCGGTGTCGGCCGGGAAGTATTCCCCCGTATTGGTGACACGCCGCCGAATTCGATCCGCCGTGGAACAGAAACCCGCCACGCTCGATTGCCCTGCCGCTGAACCAACCGGCGATTTCTGCGCCCCCGGCGGACGGACCACCCTTGCTTTCGGCCGGCAGTTGTGCGAGTATCTCTATTTTCATCCCTAAACCCTCCGGCACTGAGAGCCGTCATGCCCAAGGCCATGGAATCCCTGAACCGCGGTCTTGCCTTCTTGCACGGCGAGAAATTCGACAAGGCCATCGCCGCGTTCAGCGAAGCTCTCGATATCGATCCCGAACTGATGGAGGCCCGCTACCATCGCGGCGTCGCATTGGCGCAGAAGAACGAACTGGACGACGCCATCGCCGAATTCAGCGAGATGATCGATCGCGGAATGGCCGAAACGGAGGTCTACTACAGCCGGGGGCTGGCTTACCACGACCTGGGCAAGCTGGAGGAAGCGGTGGCCGACTACACCAGTACGCTGGAAATGGCGCCCGACTACGTCGACGCCTACATCAATCGGGGATACATCTACGACGAATTGAAGGAATTGGATCGGGCCATCGCCGATTACAGCGAAGCCATCCGGCTCGATCCGGACAACGCCGTCGCCTACGTCAACCGCGGTATCTCGCTGGCGGATCAGGGGCGACTGGAGGAAGCGGTCGACGACTACACCCAAGCCATCCGCCTTGACCCGGGAACCGGCGGCATCTACGCCAATCGGGCCGGCCTTTACCTGCAGCTCAACGAGCCGCTGAGAGCGGCGGCCGACTATACACAGGCCATCCGCCTCAGTCCCAAAGATGCCGACCTCTATTATATGCGGGGGACCGCGTATCACCAGTTGGATCAGCCCGACGACGCCATCGCCGACTTCACCGAGGCGTTGCGTTCGAATCCGGAAGACATCCAGGCCTACGTCGACCGCGGACTGAACTACTCGGTCAAACTGGAGTTCGCTCGTGCCATCGCCGATTTCGACGCCGCGCTGAGCCGCCAGCCCGACTGGGCCGAAGTCTACACGTTCCGCGGCCTGGTCTACGCGGCCAGCGGCGATCTCGACCAGGCCCTGACCGATCACACCGAAGCCATCTGCCTCGATCCCGAGCGGCCCGGCGCCTATCTCGCCCGCGGAAACATCTACCGCGCCCGCGGCGATCAGGAAATGGCCGACGCAGATTACCGCAAAGCCGAGGAGTTGAGCAAGGAAGAAGAACAGAGGCAGGCGGAGGCAGAGGAGTAGCGGGCAGTCGGAACCGAGTCAGAATAGGGGACGGATGTGCTGTTGCACTTCGTCGGCGAAGGGCGCAAAACCCCGCGGGCAGCGGGACCGCAGCAGATCGAAGTCGTTCATGGCGGCCGCGATTCTGTCTTTCTCTCCCGCGGAGAGTTCCTTCTGATCCCAGCCCGAAGCTCTGCGGAGTTCCGTCTTCGGGTTGCGGGATCTATTCTGCCTTGGAGCGGGCAACTCCTCGGGCTTGTCGGTGACGTTCGGAAGGGCGAGTAGCTGGCCAACCACTCCCAAGGTCACGAACCCTGGGCCTCCACCATTTCGCGAAACTCTTCTCCCGAGAGTTCTTCGCCGGCGACGTTCGCACGGACGACTCGATCCCAGCGGATCGGACGTCGCAGCACGACCGACCCTCGCTCCCAGCGAAGCCAAAGCAGTTGTGCGTCGGTCCACGCGTCGAGTTGGGCCGTAAACACACGGCCGCTGACCAGTTCCACGCGGATTTGCCCGGCCGCGGTTGGCTGCGGCACCACGAGCGGCGGCACCACGAGCGACGGTGCGGCCGCCGCGGCAAGGTTCGACCGGTCGGGCGACCCGATCACCATCACCATCACCAATAATCCGCACAACAGGCCAATCGATAGATTCGTTTTCATCAGAAGAGCGTTCTCGAGTGGTAGGATTCGGGCAAGAGCGTTCCGAAGGCGTCGGCGATGCTCGGGGTAAGAAGGGCAAACGCCGTACCTATCGATCCGCCCCGGCCCTGTCCCGACGGGAAGCCCTTGTCACGCAATGGATTGCGCACCCACGTCTTGGTTCGGCGGACCCTGAGTCCGCGGGCAGATCCGTCGCCTTCCGGAATCATGTTGCCAATAGGCAACCCGGCTCCGCAAGTCAAGCTGGCCTCCGGAAACCATCGCTGCGGTTTCGGCAGTCGCAGTTCGGGTGGTGCCGGCCGTGCAGGAATGCGTCACGTCATCAACGGCAGGCTCCGAATAAGAAATCTGGACGACGTTCCGATCCCGCCGACGACTCGAAACCCAAGGAGCGAAGAGCCATGATGCCTCGCCGCAGCATGTTTCCAACCGGCCGCACTGCGAGTTTCTGCCGGCTCGCTGCCGTCGCCACGGCCGGCGGGATCGCCTTGTTGTTCGCGCTGGGATGGGTGTCGGCTCAAATCCACACCCCCGCCGACCGTTTCGACGACCGGGAAGGTCCCTCCGCCGACTCCAGCCCTTCAGAGCGAGATGACTCCCGACGCCAGATCCGGGAAGGCACGGAAGTCGTCGATCGGCTGGGCTACTTCCGGACGACGGCCGATCGCGTGACGTTCTTCTCCGAGGACGGGAAAGACCGCTTCGTCGGATTGGAGAACCTGAGCTTGGAACGCATTGCCCAGGCCATCGGCGACAACCCCGCACAACTCCAGTGGAGCGTCACCGGAACGGTCGCCGAGTATCGCGGCTCGAACTTCATTCTCATTCGCCGGGCGATCCTGAAGAGTCAGGCACAATCCGAGGAAACCCCGTTTTGATCTCGATTTCCCGTTGGCGTTGCGTTGGCGGCTCTGCCGATCGTGGACCCAGCAGCGCGTCTGGCCTGCTTCTCGTTTCTCGATCCGGCCGAAAACCTTCCAACGACTTCCTTCGGCTTGGCCCCCCGCTTGACACACACTTTGGGGGCGATATCATGAACAAAGACGAAGCGACAGCACAAGATCACGACCGGCCGGATTGAACACGGGCCCCCACTATCCGGGTGGAATGGCACTGGCCGTGTTGGCGGTTTGGAAGCTATTCTTTGTTCTGCCAAAGGAGTCCTGTAGATGGCCGAATACCAACGATTGGATGTCAACGAGGTCGGCGAGGTCACGGTGGTTCGGTTTCGCGACCAGAAAATCATCGAAGACATCAACATCCAAGAGCTGGGACGCGAGTTGTTCCGGCTGGTGGAAGTGGAGAACCGCGGGAAGCTCTTGTTGAATTTCTCTTCGGTCGATTTCCTTTCCAGTGCCGCCTTGGGCAAGCTGATCACCTTGGACAAGAAGGTGAAAACGCACGGCGGAGAACTGAAACTGTCGAATATCCGGCCGGAGATCCACGAAGTATTCGTCATCACGAAGTTGGACCGGTTGTTCGACATCAAGGAAGACGAAGCCGACGCTCTGGCGGCCTTCTAGCGGGCGCGAAAGCGTATTGCTCTTCTCTTGCAGCGGCCACGCCTATGTCCGAAGATCATTGGATCTGGCAGTGCGAGCATGTCATCCCCAGCGACACGGCATCCGGCAGACGCATCCTGGGTGAAGTGCTCGGTCAGTTGCAGTCGCGCCACTGGCGTGCGCACGACGTTTTCGGCGTCCACTTGGCGATGGAGGAGGCCCTGGTCAACGCCATCCAGCACGGCAACCGCTTCGACGAAGACAAGCAGGTGCGAATTGCCTGTCGCATTGCCCCCGAGTTGGTCCACATAGAGATCACCGACGAGGGGGACGGATTCGATCCGACGGCGGTTCCCGACCCCACCGAACTCACCCACCTTGCAGCACCCGGAGGGCGGGGTGTCATGTTAATGAAGGCGTTCATGACTCGGGTGCAGTACAACGCGTCGGGCAACCGGGTAATACTGGAGAAGGAGCGGGGCGATTCTCGGAACCCGTAGGGGGTTCACTTCCCGCGCAGTCGGCACTTGGCACTCTTGGGTGCCTCGACTAAGATAGAGTTTCTGATTCCCCGATAGCTCAGTTGGTAGAGCAAGCGGCTGTTAACCGCTTTGTCCAAGGTTCGAGTCCTTGTCGGGGAGCTTGACGTAAATCCTGCTGAATCCTGGAGATAGGATACCCACCTGCGTCGGGTGGTGCGGCAAAGAGGTTCTCTGAAAAACGGTACATGTACCGTTTTAGAAATCTCGGAGGTCGCACCATCATGCCACGTACGAAGTGTCCCCCTTCTTATCGACGGCACAAGGCCCGAAATTGTGCGGTCGTCACGATCGACGGCAGGAACCACTATTTGGGTCTCTTCGGTTCGCCCGAGAGCCACGAGAAGTACGCTCGGCTGATTGCCGAGTGGAAAATTGCCCGCTGCCAACCGGAGACCGGTTTCTCCTTTCTGCGCGGCTCTGGCACAGCCCTCTCCCTCAACGAGCTTATCCTGGCCTTCTGGGACCACGCGAAGCAGCGGTACGTCAAGAACGGGAAACCGACCAGCGAGCAGAGGAGCTTCCGGGTCGCGCTGCGCCCGGTCCGACAACTCTATGGTCGTGAACCGGTCCCCCGTTTCGGCCCGCTGGCCCTGGTCGCGTGCCGGCAGAAGCTGATCGAGGCGGGGATCTGCCGAAAGAGGATCAACCAGCACGTTACCCGGATCCGCCACGTGTTCAAATGGGGCGTTGCCCGCGAGCTGGTCCTGGAGTCGGTCTGGCGATCGCTTTGTGCCGTCGAGGGACTGCGCGTCGGCGAAGCCATCGAAACGGAGCCGGTCAAGCCGGTCCCCGAAGACCACGTCGCGGCCATTGAACCGTTCGTCACGCCCCAAATATGGGCGATGGTCAATCTCCAGCTATGGACAGGCTGCCGTCCGGGAGAAGCGTGCCTGGCGCGGACAATCGATATCAAGATGCAGGGCAGGATCTGGGAGTATCGGCCCCACTCACACAAGGCTGAGCACCACGGCAAAGAACGCGTGGTCTATCTTGGCCCCCATGCCCAGACGATCATCGAGCCATGGCTGAAGTCCGAGTTGCACGCCTACCTGTTCTCGCCCCGGGAGGCCCGCGCCTGGTATAACGCCCAGCGTGCCAAAGACCGCAAGACGCCGATATCGCCAAGCCAACGCCGCCGCCAACCCAAACGAGCGCCACGCCGCGCCCCAGGCGACCACTACCGCACTCTCGCCTATGACCATGCAGTCAGCCGAGCCTGTGCACGGGCGGGCGTGCCAAGCTGGGCTCCCAACCAACTCCGGCACAACGCAGCCACCCGCATCCGAGCGGCGTACGGCATCGAGGCCGCCAGGATCATCCTGGGGCACTCCTCGGCTGTAACGTCGGAGATCTATGCCGAGATCGATCGGGAGAAAGCCCGAGAGATCATGGGGAAATTGGGGTGATTCCGGCAGATTCATCGGTGGCCAAGCCAAATGCGGCTGGAGTCTCCTGCCAGCGCTCTTGCTGAGCTGCGCCGGTCAGTCGCGGCATCTTCTGGGGACGGAGATCCGGTTCAAAGACAGCACGCTTTCGTGTAGCTGTTCAAACTGTGCCTGTCCGCGCACCACTCTGCCAGAGGCGCCGCGGGTGGAAAAGTCTGGAAAAGTCTGGAAAAGTCTGGAAAAGTCTGGACGTCTGTAAGCGTCCGCCAGATCCATACTTGCCAGGTCGTGTATTCTTGAGTGCTGGGGCACCGCACTCTTGGGAGACACGTGATGGGACGGCCACCGAGCGATCTGGATGACTATTTGGACTGGCAAGAGCGGCTTGAAAGTTAC
>DATLAN010000285.1:0-2596 GCA_035527455.1 Thermoguttaceae bacterium | reverse complement strand
GGCTTGACGCCCCACAGGCCGCGTTCCTGGAAGAACAGGTCGGCCGAATCGCGCATGCCGGCGGGCGACAGCCCCTTGCCGTCGATGAACATCTGGTGCGGCTCGATCATGACGCGCCGGGCGCCGAACGCCCGGCAAATGGCCCACGCACGCGCCAAGTAGCGAGCCTGGTTGTCTTCGCTCACCGAACCGTCGCCGGTCCCGGTCGGCCAGCCCAGGTCGAGCACCCACAGCGGCGGGGTGAACTGCTCCTGCGTCCGCAGCCGTTCCGCGCGGCTCAGCATCACGTCCATGTAGCCGTCTTCGGGAGCCAGGGGCGCGGTCGTGGGCAGGATTCCCATCGCGTCGATGTAGCGGCCGGCGCCGGCCTCGATGAGGTCATTCAGGAAGCTCTCCATGTTCTCGCGCGACACGCCGCCGGAAACGACCACGGCGTTCGGATCGGCTTCCTTCGCGGCACGGTGCGCCACCGACAGCATTTTCTCCACGTATTCCTGCGTGTTCGTTGCGAAGCCGGGGGCGTCGGGCCGTTCCCACACCACCCACGACTTGATCCGGTCCGCGAAGTTCAGCACGGTGCGGTGAACGTATTCCTCCCACCAGATCGTCTGCGCCGGCATAACGGTGGTGTTGCCGGCCCAGGCGTTCGAGATGGTGAGATAGTTGACGCTGGGGTCGGCCCATTCGGGCGTCATGCCGAGCTTGCCGATCACTTCCATCCCGGCCTTCCGGCGGGCCTCGATTTCCGGGTCCAGCCAGTTGAAATAGAAATGGCCCATCGTCATCTCGACGGACATCGTGCCCTGGGTGGAATGCCACGGCACGACCATCATGTCGCGGCGGAATCCGAGGTCGGCCAGCACTCCCAGCCGGTCGCCGAGGAACGCGGCCAGCTCGTTATACGGCAGCGGCTTGCCGCCCGGCTCGTAGACGAGATAGCCGTGGTCCGCCTCGGTGTGCGATTCGGTCACGTCGAGGTACTGGAGCGTGGTCTTCAGGCGGTAGGAGCCGAGCGGGATGTTCTGCAGCTTGCCGTCGATCCAGACGGTGGCCCCGGGTGCGAGGTCGATCGATCCGCTGCACACGGGCCATTCCTTGCCGGCGATGTCGAGCAGCGAGGCGCCGTAGGACGCCTTCACCGGCTTCCCCCACAGCCACATGCTGGTGATCGCGAGCCGGAGCACGTCGTTGCGGTACAGCAGGCCGGCGGGCTTGTCGAGCACCGGCGCCATCCGCACGATGCCCTCGCGCGGATGCTGGGTGAACACGTCCATCTCGTCCACCATCACGGTGGTGCCGGGTGCGGATTCGATCTCGAGCGTTTCGACGGTGAGGGGGTAATCGACGAATCCGCTGCCGAGCCGGCCGCGTGTGGTGCGCTGCCACTTGGGCGGGCCGTAGCCGGGGGCAGGGAAGATGAGCTGCGACCAGTCTCCGGGCTTGATCTCGATCGGCCCGATGGCCCAGCGGTCGTAGCGCGGGCTTTGACCGACCTCGATGCCGGGGTCGCGCACCTGGAGGGTGATCCTGGCGGGTGCGCTCGATTTCGCCCATACGCCGATCCGCACCGGGCGGCCGGGCAGTTGCCGGTAGATCGGCAGCGACTGCCTCGCAACCGGCTGCTGGCCTTCCTTGGGCGGGGGCTGCTTCTCCGGCACCTGCGGCCGGACGACCATCCCCATCTGGCCGCTGTGGCGAGCGGAGGCGGAATTCTCAAGCGGGGCGTTCGGCTCGGGATAGCGAACACACTCGAAATCTTCGACCGGGAGCCGCGCGGCCGACATGGCAACGGCGATGGGCCATGATTTCTCGGGTCCGCCTTCGGGCAGGTCGCCCTGGGCCGCACCGCCGGCTTCCTTCCACGTGCCGATGAAGAAGAATGGCCCCTGGTGATTCTCCCCGGGGGTGAACGACACGTCGCGCGTGGATGTCTGGCCGTCGGCGGCGGTCAGCTCCTCGTCGACCTGCCGGATCTCCTTCTCGAGATACTCGAGGATCGTGCCGGTCACCCGGACCTTGCGGTCGCCCCCGTGGGCCGCCACGCTGATCTGGTAGGCGACCGGCTGGCCGGGATTCGGGAAGATCGCCCGGGTGAACTCGGCTTTCATGTTCTGGGCGGACCGCTGGTCCTCGGAGATTATGAAGCCCGTGAACGAAACATCCAACTGCGGATAGGACGGCAGCGGGCCGATGCTCACCTCGACGGGGGGCGGCGGGGGCGGAGCTTCCTTCTCGCCGGCAATCGCCGCAGCGCCCGCCAGCACGCTCAGGATCAGGATGTTGATCGTGAATTGCTTCATATCAATGCAACATCGAAAACAGGATCACGTTGACCGCCAGTTTGTACGCATTCAGCCGCGCATCCGGTCCTTGCGAGTCCGCGCCGTGCATGCCGGCGCCCAGCGGGTTCGACGGCGTGGGCGGGCTGGATATCTCCCAGGAGCAGCCGATGTCCTGCGGCGTGTACAGCACGCCCAGGTTGCCGCCCAGAAAGACGCCCTGCCACGGGTTCTGGTTCATGAAGCTTCGCGGGATGCCGGCCTCGCCGGACGGTATCGAGTACTTCTGCTTCAGGATGATCCCCGCGACCGGGTCC
>DATLAN010000284.1:0-3043 GCA_035527455.1 Thermoguttaceae bacterium | reverse complement strand
CTTGTCTCTGACGGTTTTGCCGTCCTCCTCGTAGTAGCCGGGGGCCGGGAACTCGAAGAGGCAAAAGACGTGGTCGTCCGTCTCGCGGTCGGGCGGGAAGATCGGCCGGTTGGCGGCCGCGGCCACGCTCAAGGGATACTGCTTCTTCCCGCCGTGAACGGCCGCGATGAAGATGCTGGCCGCGTCGAGCTGGTGGCTGCCCAATTCAGCCATCAATCCGCCGCCGGTTCGGTCCCAAAGCCGCCAGCGGATCAGTTCCTCCATGGCCGGACGTCGGTAAACGACGTTGCCGGCGGCGTCCCGGATCTCGGCGTCCTTGTAGCCGTATCGCGCCGCGTCCAGGGTCGCGTCCCGCATCTGCGCGTTGACCTGATCGACCAGCGACTGGTACTTGTCGATTTCACGCTCCCATTTGCGGACTTCGCTTTCCCACTTCTTGATTTCCTTTTCCCAATTGGCGATGCCTTGGGCCGGCTCTTTCTTCGTGAGATCCTCCACTTTGCGCTTGGCGTACTCCAACTTGGGAAACCACTCTTCCAGATCGCGGATCATGTCCATGGACTTGAGATCGTCCGGTTTGACCGCTCTGGGCATGGGCTGTTGCCAACTGTCGGAATGGGGCAGGTTGCCGCGATGCCACTGGGCCCGGATGTAGTGCAGGTCGCCCAGCGCCCCGCGCCGGATCAGATCGACGGCCCGATCGTAGAGGATGTTGTAGTGCCGCTGGTGTCCGGTGGCCAGGATCATGCCGGTCTCTCGAGCGACCAGGGCCATCTCCTTGCACTCCCGCACGCTGTGCCCCATCAGCTTCTCAGTCAACACGTGCAAACCGGCCCGCATGGCCTTGATCGCCGCCGGGGCGTGCAGATGGAGCGGCAGGGCGATGATCACGGCCTCGATGCCGTCCCGCTGGGCGTTGGCAATCAGTTCCTCGTAAGGCCCATACTCCTTCACCCCGCCCTCTTCCTTCGTCTTCCAGTCGTATTTGGTCATCAGTCCGCAGCGGACCTCCAACGCGGAGCCGTAGTGGTCGCCGTAGAAGGCGCGGTGGATATTGTAAGGCCGGATGTCGGCGATGGCTCGGACGTCGACGTAGTTCGGGTTGATCGCCCCGATCAGCACGCTCCCTTCGTCGCCGGTGCCGAGCACGCCCACGCGGAGCCGGCTGGCGGGCGGGAAGTCGTGGTGGAAGTAATACTCGCCGAGGCTGGGATTGGAGGTCGGGTTCAGCGAGCTGTCGATCTTCGCATTGGGCCGCCCGCCGCAGGTCACGCCCCGGCCGATGGCCTCCTTGAGGAAATCGCGCGGGCTTTTCCTTTCGCCGTCGAGTGTCACGCTGCTGCCGACCGCGGCATAGAAGTTCTCCCGCCCGATGGCCTTCTGCTCGGGGGTCAGGTTCATATCACTTTTCTCCGTGCTGGATGTTTTCCGCCAATCACCTATACTCCTCCCGATCCACGTTCGGTGCCTCGCCTTCCGGCGTGGCATCGCTGTCGATATCGAACCACTCCTCGTCGAACTGGATCCGTCGCCCTTGTTTGGCCGCGATGTTGGTCGTCAACGCGATCACGGCGTCGCCCAAGGCCACCTCGGGATGGCAGCGGGGCCTGTTCTCCGGGGCCGGATTGCGGATGCACCACGCCCAGTGTTCTTCCTGTTCGGTGTAGCCGCGGCTGACGTCTCGCTGGGCCGTGGCCGCCGCCGTCTGGGCCGGGCCGCTTGCCTGGGTATCCATCGCCGACCCCTGGGCGGCCGTGATCTTGCTCGCCTTCTCCTCGAAGAACGGCTGAAGCTCCTTTTCGCGTTCCAAGATCAGCGTGCCCTTCGTGCCGTAGACGATCTCCCCGTAGCCGCCGAACCCGTTCCCGTTGATCGACGCGTATTGCACGCCGATCCTCTTGCGGGCGGCGATCGGATCGTTCCCGTCGTAGCCGGGCGCGGGGAACTCGAGGATGCAGTAGACGTGGTCGTTCGCGTCGCGGTCCCGGGGAAAAAGCGTCCGGTTGGCCGCGGCGACCACGCTCAGGGGATGCTGCTTCTTGCCGTGTACGGCCGAGACGAAGATGCTGGCCGCGTCGAGTTGGTGGCTTCCCAACTCGGCCATCAGCCCGCCGCCGGTCCGGTCGAACAGCCGCCAGCGGACCAGCTCCTCGAACGCCGGCCGGTCGTAGGTCTTTCCGTCGACCATCTCGAGTTTCTCGGCCAGGTAGCCGTATTCCTCCACCCGCGGCTTGTCCTTGCCCTCGGCGATCTCGCAGAGGATCTTGTCGGCGATCTGGGCCTCGATATGGGCGACTTTCTTCCGCCAGACGTCGATCTCGCGGCCTTGGGCACTTGCCAACCGCTGCTTCCAACTGCTGAGCGTCGAGAGCAGTTCTCCGGCCTGCTCGTCCTTAGGTTTGGCTTCCTTCGGCAGGGGTACCTGCCAGCTATCCGTGCCGGGTAGGTTGCCGCGGTGCCATTGGGCGCGGATATAGTGCAGGTCGCCCAACAGCCCGCGGCGGATCATCTCGGTTGCTTCGGCGTAGAGGATGTTGTAGTGCCGCTGGTGCCCGGTGGCCAGGTGTTTTCCGGTCGTCTTGGCGACGCGGGCCATCTCCTTGCACTGGTGGACGCTATGGCCCATCAGCTTCTCGGTCAGCACGTGCAGCCCGGCGCGCATGGCCTTGATGGCCGCCGGCGCGTGCAGGTGCAGCGGCAGGGCGATGATCACCGCTTCGATGCCGTGCTTCCTGGCGTTCTTGAGCAGTTCTTCGTAGCGCCCGTACACCGTGACGTGCTTCTTGGCTTCGTGCTCGCTCGACCAGCCGTACTTGGTCATCAGCCCACAGCGGACCTTCAGCAGCTCCGGGCTGCTGCCGTAATCGCCGTGGAACGCCCGGTGGACGCTGAACGGCCGGACGTCGGCGATCGCTTTGACCTCGATATACTTCGGGTTGATCGCCCCGATCAGCACGTTGCCCTCGTCGCCGGTTCCCAGCACGCCCACCCGCACGGGACTGGCCATGGCCGATTCGTAGCCGAAGTAGAAGGCGCCCAAGCC
>DATLAN010000283.1:0-23312 GCA_035527455.1 Thermoguttaceae bacterium | reverse complement strand
GGATCGGATCGCCAGCCACCGCGTCCACTTTCGTCCCGGCCGACATGATCCGCGGCCAGGAGACACAATAGTCAAAGACCTCGGCAACGGACACAAACGCCAACCTCACAAACTGACCCATTGAAACTTAGTGCCGTTGGGCACAGCCTGACCTACGAACACTCCGAACTCCGGTGGGCGTAGATGGTGCCCAACGCGATCGACTCCAGCCGGGTTTCCAGGGAATCGGCGCGGGAGAGGATCACGTAGGGCACGGGAAAGCCGACCGTCAGACTGGCCAGCGACGCCAGACCGTACTTGTTCAAAGCACTGACGGCCTTGTAGAGGACGTTCGCGGCGTCGATGCCCGGACAGACCAACACGTCGGCACGGCCGGCCACTTCGGCCGCCCCGGGCAAATCGGGAAGGCCCTTGATCGCCACGGAACCCGGGTCGGTGGCCAAATCCAACGAAAGCGGCCCGTAGACCACCGCGCGGGGCCAGTCCAACGCCGAGAGATCCGCTCCCATCCGCGTCGAAGGCAACGAGGCAACCTGCTTCTCGTTGGCCGAAAGGATCGCTACCCGCGGCCGAGGGATCTGCAGCACCAAGCGGGCGACCTCCACGGCGTTGTCGACCAGGTGCTGCATCCGCTCGAAAGTGCAGTTGGTGGTCACGCCCGCGTCGGTGAGGATCATCACGCGTCCGTCGCCGATCGGCGCGGCGTCGAAAACGGTAACCAGGCTGACGGTGGGCCGGACCGCCAACGGCAGCATGCGGCGATTGATCACCGGGGTGGAGATGTTCCCCTTGAGCACGATGTCGACCGTGCCTGCCTCGATCAACTCCACGGTGGCGGCGGCGGCCCGTTCTTCGTCGTCGGCCGACACGATGTCCTCGGCACGCACCTCGATCCCTACTTCAGCCACGGCCCGGGCAATACGGTCGTGCTGGCCGATCAGGATAATCCGGTCGACGATGCCGTGATCCGAGGCCGACTCGACCAGCCGCAGGTCTTCGACCCGGTCGCCCCCGACCACGGCAACCGTGCACGCCGGCAATTGCCCGGCGATCTCGACCAGATCGGCGACCGTTTTCAACGGATCGGCCGGAGGCAAGTTCGATGGGCGATCGACACGTGGCATGGGTTTTTTCCGGTTCTATGTCCCAACGCGGCAGAGCCGCAACCAAACGGCGGGCAAGCCCGCCCGCTAAACGTTGTTATCACAATCGGTTACGTCAAACATGCGCGCACCGTGCATACAAGTTGTGACGTAAGCCTCTAACCCAATTCCGCCATCACGTACGGCCCGTTGGGGATGACGGCGATGGTGGCTTCCGGGCCGCACTCGGCCAGGGCGTCGGCCACCGCCGCCTCGACACTGGGGGCCGGCTCGACGAACAGGCGGCGGAGGGTCTCCGGCGGCAGGCCGTCGGTCACGACTTTGACTCTCGCGCTGCGCAGCACCTTGGCCAACTCCTCCAATTGCCACTGGTCCGGCACGTAGTAGTCGGTGTTGAGGATCCGGTGCATGAACGACTCGACCGAATCGTTCTCGTCGAACAGCCGCTGGAAGTCCGCGCTGCCGATGCCGTCGCTCATGCCGGCCGCCAGGACGATCGTGCCGCCGGGCTTGACGATCGGCAACGCCGCCACCATGCCCTTGACCGATTGATAGTACGTCGTGTCCAGCGGGTAGCCGGCCGAGGTCGTCACCACGACGTCGACCGGCTCGGGCACCGTGTCGGTGAAGGGACCGCGGGCAAGATCGACGCCTTCGTGAAACGCCGCCTCCATCTCGCCGGCCACCACCGCCAAAACCCGCCGCTTCTCGTCGATGACCACGTTGACGATGAAGTCGCACCCGGCCATCCGCGCGATCAGCGTGTTCTCCTGGTGTACGGGATTGTCCTGCAAACAGCCGGTCCGTGCGTTGGGGTGTTCGAGGAAGTCGGGACCGTGCCACGGCTTGATCGTTTCCCACGCCGCCAGCCCCGGGCAAATCAGCTTCCGCCCGCCGGAGAAGCCGGCCATGAAATGCGGCTCGATCAACCCGGTCGTGATCTTCAAATCGGCCTGGAGGTAGCGGGTGTCGATCCAGGCGGGAACGCCGCGCGGCGTGTCGCCCAGGTACGTGTGCTCGGAGAGTTCTCGGCCGTGGTGGTTCTCGATCCGATAGTTCTCGACGACGGCCGGGCCGACCATCTCGATCAGTTCATCGCGGGTGTTCGGCCGATGCAGCCCGGTGGCCACGAGAATGAGGACCTTCTCGCGCGGGATGCCGGCGGCTTCGAGCACGGACAAGATCGGCGGCAGGAGGACCCGGTTGGGGACGGGCCGGGTGATATCGGCGATGACCAGGCAAGCGTCCCGGCGACCGCGGGCCAACTCGGCAAGAGGCGGCGTACTGTTAGGACGCCTCAAACGCTCGGCCACCTCGGCGGCCGGATCCGCCAGCGGCTCGACCGGCCGACAGCCGAGACACTTGACCACGTGGCGATCCGGCAACTCCACGTCGAGTCCGTCCCGGCCGTATTCCAGGTGGACTCGCATGGGAAGTGCCTCCCGAGGAAATGGAGCACGGCTGGGCTACTTCTTTTTCGGCTCGCCGTCCTCGCCTTCGTCCTCTTGCTTCTTCTTTTTCTTCTTCTTCAGCGCGAGCTTGTAGACGCGCACCTTGTCAAGGCCGAAAGGGCTGTCGCCTTCCTCCCAGCGGTCGGCGGCCTTGAGTCGTTCGATCCGCTCGCCGCGGGTGAGCACACTTCGGGCGCGTATCAAACTGCGATTTACCCGGAGGCTGCTGTCCATGGTCATCGTGGTCGGTCTCCTCGTATGTGGGGTGTTCCGTCCGGTGGAGCGTCCGTCGGGCGTTCGACCGGTTATTTTTCATAAGGTATCGGCAACGGCGTCCCGAAAGCCGGGCCTCGGGGTCGTAAGTTTCGCGGCCGGACTTTCCCCCGATCGGGGAGGCGGGCCACGAACATATCAGTATAGGACCCATGGCCAGATGCTGCAAGCGGGGACGTGAGGACATGTCGCGGCCCCCTATGTTAGCGCGTACGTATACAGCGATAATTAGAATTTCCGGTGGGGGGGGTGATCTGTAGACTATCGCAAATCCTTTCAGGAACGAAGGTTGCGATGGTCAAGGATCGACAGGTGCAGCGACTTTGGAGGTTGCTGGGTTGTCAGTGAACCGAGCAGGAGATGCAGGGATCGTATGCCCGTACGAGCATGGAGCAGAGGAGTTCCAGTTTCTCGTCGGTCATCCCGGCGACGGCGAACTGCCTGGCGAGCGTCTGGAGATCATGGTGGATATTGGCGTTATTCTGGGTAGTGGGAATAACGCAGTTGGCCCGGACAATTCGGCCCTGGTCGTCGTACTCGTAATCGTGGTAGAGAATACCGCGCGGGACTTCGACGGCGCCCACTCCCTGTCCTGCTCGCGGTGTCACCGGAGCCATGGTCTCGCCATCGCCGGCGTCGACCAGTTCGTCGATGATCATAATCGACTCGTAGACCGCGTGTACGCACTCGACCAATTGGGCCACGTTGTTCATGAACGGGTTGTGACACACCGGGGTCAGGCCGAACTGAACGGCCGCTGCCTTGGCCTTGGGATGAAGCCGGTGGTAGTTGTTGTTGAGTCGGGCCAGGGCTCCCACGGCAAACGATTCGCGGGAGAGCTTGCACCACTTGGAGGTGTTGTTCTCGGTCACGTACTCATTTGTCATGGCCCGGTAGTCGGACTCGGCGCGTTCGACGCCGTCGGTGGAGAGCAGGCGTCCGCCGATGAACGGGTAGTCTTTCTCGCCCTTGAGCGAGACGAACTCGGTTTCGCGTACGAAATCGGGAATCTCGAACGTGGCGAGCAACTCAGCGGTCGCACCGAGATCGTCGATGGCACGTTCGAGTTGGGATTTCAACTCCAGCAAGAGGTGCGTGTCCGGCATTCTGGCCATGCCCCCGACCTGAATCGAGACGGGATGCGTGGTGCGACCGGCCACAACGTCGCAGATGCGGTTAGCCAGTCCTTTGAGCCGCGCGGCCAGGGCAAAGGCGTCGGGGTTCAGATCCTTAAGGGGGATCGCGCTGGGCAGCCCGAGGAAGTCCGGGGCGGCCAGGAAGACCAGGTGCAGCACGTGGCTCTGCAGGGTCTCGCCGTGCTTGGCCAGCAGACGCAATTTGGCAGCCGTTTCGGGAATGGCGATGCCGAAGGCATTTTCGGTGGCTCGCACGCTTGCCAGGCAGTGGCCGATCGAGCAAATCCCGCAAATGCGGGCGGTCAGTATCCCTGCCGTCGTGTAATGCTTGCCCTTGAGCATGACCTCGAAGAAGCGGGGGGTCTCCACGATGTCCCAGCGGGCTTCCGTGAGCTTACCGTTGGTGACTTGAACCTTGATGTTACCATGACCTTCCACGCGGGCAAGGTGATGGACATCGACGTTAAGGTTGATCTTCATTTGTACTCTCACAAGAGGCAGTCATAGGTAGTACGTCCTGGAAACCACCGAAGAAGCTCAGGCGATCGTTGATCTCTTGCTCGGAAAAGCCCTTCTCTGTGGCCAGTGCGAAGAACTCCTCGTAGTTGGGAATCTCTGCCGGGCCGCGGCAGCCCCAGCAACCCAGGCCACCGGCCGGACACGGAGCGTTGCAGCCGGCGCGGGTAATGGGCCCCAGGCAGAGTTCGCCCACGTCGAACCGGCAAACCGTGTAGCGCTGTTTGCACTCCAGGCAGACCGGATAGGCGTACGAAAGAAGAGGCAAGTCCCACACGAGGTGTTGGACGACGCGCTCGATCTCGTCTTTGGTGACGGGACAGCCGGGTATCTGCAAGTCCACGGGAACGACTTCCCTCACCGCCTTGGTGGGCATGGTCTCCTTGGGGCAGTTGCCGTAGACTTCCCGGTTGGCCTCGTCCAGATCGTAGGCGTTTTTCAGTCTGTTGACCCCGCCGAAGCAGGCGCAGCTTCCCATGGCGACGAGAATCTTCGCCCGTTCACGGATTTCTTTGAGGCGTTCGACTTCATCGGGTCGGCTGATCGCGCCGTCGATCAGGGCCACGTCGTAGTCATCACCCCTGGCCGACGAAACCTCGCGAAAGTCGACGACTTCAATGGCGCTGAGGAAAGCACCCAGGGTGCTCTCCTTATTCGCCAGTTGCAGTTCGCAGCCCTCGCATCCGGTAAAGTCGAATACGGCGATCCTGGGCCGGTTCTGTTCAATGCCCAGATGCTTCATAACGACACCCTCTATATTGCCTCTTTGAGGTTGATCACGGACCAGTAGTCGAATACCGGG
This sequence comes from Thermoguttaceae bacterium, assembly GCA_035527455.1. Classification (GTDB taxonomy): domain Bacteria; phylum Planctomycetota; class Planctomycetia; order Pirellulales; family Thermoguttaceae; genus DATLAN01. The sequence goes on along the minus strand of DATLAN010000283.1, from coordinate 18,031 downwards.
CCGTCGGTGCACGTGTAGGTGGCCCCGACGTTGCATCGGCAACACTTGCCCATCCCGCAATGCATGCGGCGTTCCAGGGAGACGAACATCTGGTCCATCGGGATTCCCATCTGGTTCAGTCGCTGGCAAACGAACTTGAACATCACCGGAGGACCACAGACGATGGCATACGTCTCGTTCGGATTCACGTGGACATCGTCGAGCAGTTGGGTTATCAACCCCACCGGCCCGTCCCAGGAATCATTGGGTTCTTCCACGATAATCTGCATGTTGACGTCGTCGATTCGCCGCCAGGACTCGTACTGGTAATCGAACAGCAATTGGTCCGGGCTCTTGGTACCGTAGAGAATATGCACGTCCTTGAAATCCGCCCGATTCTCGGTGGCATAGTAGATCGGTGCCCGAAGCGGAGCCAACCCGAGCCCACCGGCAATCAGCAGGATAGACTGCCGCTTCATACGTTCCAGAGGGAAGTGCGTACCGAAAGGCCCGCGAATCCCCACCACGGCGCCCCGCTGAGCCCGATGCAGGGCATTGGTCACCGAACCCGCTTTGCGAATGCACAGCTCGATAAAACCCTTGTTGGAAGTGGAACTGGAAATCGAGATGGGCACCTCGCCGTAGCCGGGGACCTCGATCATCACGAACTGACCGGGCAGGAACGTGAATCGCTCCCTCTCCGCGTCGTCGAGGATCCGCAAGTGGAAGAGTTTTTCCATTTCGGTCAGCCGGATGACGTTGGTGATCTCTGCGGCGAACACCTTGGCAACCGGCTTCAGTTGCAGCCGGCGATTGAAGTCAAGGGGTTGGAGCATCTCGTTTTCTTGTCGCACGTCGTAAGCACGAAAAGGGAGGGGACACATCACAAGTTCTCCTCATACAGGTCCTTGATAACCGCCGCCGGGTTGATCCCGGCCAGGCAGACCCGGCCGCAACGATTACAGCCCACGCACTTGGGCTCGCCGTAGTCTTCCAAGAAGCCCCGATGTTGGTGGTAGTAGCGGTATTTCAAACGTGTTTCCCGGTCGGGCCTGAAATTGTGTCCTCCGGCAACTCGGGCAAAGTCGAGCAAATTGCACGAATAGAGCTGCTTGATCTTTTGGGCTTGCTTGAAGTCCATCGTGACTGCCTCGCTCACTCCGTAACAATAACAGGTCGGGCAGACCATGGCGCAACTGCCGCAACTAAGGCACTTCTCGCCCCACTTCTTCCAGACTTCCGAGCTGAATTCGAGATCGAGGAGGTTCGGCAGGCTGTGAACGCTGACGTGAGTCCTGAAGCCGTCCCGAATCTTCCGGCGCACTTCCAGGTAGGCGTGCGTGTCATCATCCGTAACGTCTCTGGTGTCCACCCGGTGAAGCAAATTGAAAGCACGGTCCGAGTCAACGACCACGAAATATCGGTCACCCAGGTCGGTGAGAAACAGATCGAACCCATGGGTTGCGATGTGCGCCCCCATGGACCGACTGAACTCGTCTTCCAAGGGCATATGATCGAGCCCGACAACGAACGTGTTCTCACGCCGGGAGACATAGTACGGCGAAGGAAAGCGGCTGCGGATGAATACCTTGTCGAGCTTCAACAGGGCATGGATGTCATAGGCTCGCAGGCCGATAATTGCGCGGGGCTGGATCCGGTATGTGATCTCCTGTTCCCATCGCCCGCCATCGAAATCGAACGTGCACAGGTTCTCCCGATAGGGCAGGAAATACGTCTTTGCCGAGTATTCCGTAGTCCTATAGTCGAGGTCCATCTCCTCGAAAGAAAGGACCGGAAGGAACTGGTGGATGGGCTCACCACGGGTGTTTGTCCCGACTCGCTTCGGGGCGATGATCTCATTGGACTGCAAGATGATTTCGACCAACGAGCGGAATTCTTCCTTGCCCAGGATCTTGAATAACATAGGGCAGCTCCAGGTTAAGCCCGTTTACGGAGAGAATCGTCTTGTTTCGGTAAACGTTAGCAACATTCGTGCCAAAGGGGCGATTGCAGGCCGGGAAGGCAAGGCAGAAAGGCAGAACCGAGCCAAACCCGTGTCTCAAGCATCTTATCCACGGAACGAAGGAACCACAAGCACAGGAAAAGTCGTATCAGTCGGACATACGGTGTATGCATTGGGCATACACTTTTAGACGTTACCCAAGGCGAGCAATTCGTACGAGAGCTTTACGCCCGCGGCTAATGCCACAAGTCCGAAGATTCTCCTGAGCACGAGTTCCGATGCTTTTTCCGCTCCCCATCGGGAACCACAAAAACCGCCGACCAATACGGCGACACAGAAGACTCCGGTTAGCGGCAGGTCGATTCTCCCGCCCGTGAACAGAAAGGATGCCAGTGCGCCGGAAGAATTGAGCAGAATGTACAATGAGGTGATCGGTGCCAATGTTTTCATATCGGCCCATCTCAATGTAATGAGCACGGGCCCCAGGACAATACCTCCTCCGATTCCGACCAGTCCCGAAATAACGCCGATTGCCATGCCCAACAACAGCGAGGGCAGAACCGGAGGGTTCTTGGAGCGACGGTGTTCCGGTTTGTTCTTGGTGAACAGCATTTGGAGCGATGCGCAAATCAGAGCGATGGCCAACATGGCCTGGAAGCTCGTCTTGTCCAGTTGGATACCTCCTCCTACCGTTGCGCCGAAAAGGCCTCCCACCAAGAACGGCCATGCCAGCCGAGCGCTGAAATGACGCCGGCGGTTGAAGTTCAGGAAGCTGGTTGAAGCCGCTACTATGTTGAGGACCCAGGCCGTAGGGCGCAGGATCGCGGGATCGGAGTTCCAGAAAGACATGATGCTCAGATAAGCAGTCCCGCCGCCAAGGCCCACGGATGCGTACACGCACGCGGTCAACGCGATCATGCCAACCAGAATGAAGTACGCCAAATCGATCTCCCTGTCGGCAACGACGTATTCGGCCGATCACCGGCCGTCGTCAGGTTGTCCGTGTTGCGTTATGATATTCGCCATCTCGAAGAACAGGTCCTGCTCCCGGATGACCCCGACGATCTTGCCGCCCTGAGTGACGAGCAGCCTTCTCAGATTCAGGTCGAGAAACCTGGTTGCCACTTCCATGAGGTTGGCGTCCGCATCGATGACCGGAGGCGTATCGGGCATGATCTCTCGGACCGTTTTGGAGCCGAGATCCCTTGCCATGATGGTGAACATGCCGGAGTAGTTCAAGGATTCGAGACCGAGCGCGTCGGCCATGGGCGGTTTTTCAGTGAGCAATCGCATGTAGGGCGGCTGCAAACCGCGCAAGAGATCGGTGAACGTGATGATGCCGATGACCTCGTCGTTCTTGTCTTGGACCAAGATCGAACGATGCAGCGTTTCTCGGAGGGTCGAGGTGGTGAGCGTCTGAGTGAACCCCCTGAGAATCACATCGATGGCATCGTCCACGGTTCGGTCCTCGTGGATGGTATCGAAGGAAGACAGGGGCGACATGATGTGTTTCACTCGGGGTTCTTTTTCGCTTACTCCGCCTTTGAGAACGCACGCCTCGCGGATTCTCCGGGCGAGCAGGTCCATAGGGCAAGGCTTCGTGAGATAGTCGGTAATCCCGTCGCGAAGACTTTCGAGAACGGACTCGGGTGTTCCATGGCCGGTCAGCATGAGCACCGCGATATCGGGGGCGACGTTCTTGATCTCGCGCAACGCTTCGTTGCCGTCCATGCCGGGCATCTGCACGTCGAGAACAACCACATCGAACGCCGCTTGCTTGATCTGCTCGATCGCCTCGATTCCGCTCCCGACCGCCTTGACGTCGAATCCGCGCCTGGCCAGGATGGCCGCGGTGGTCGCGCGGAAGCGGTCCTCGTCGTCCACGATCAAGACGCGAATTGCGTCGCCGGCCTTGTGTTTCTCGGTGGTCATGCCGTTCTCCTCCCTTGGAACCGACGGGCAATGGTACTACGGATCGGTCCTACTCGTCCTCGTCATCCGGCTGGAAAACCGCCATGGGGTGCCTGATGATCTTGTCGATCTTCGCCTTCCGGATCTTCTCTTCCATGGCGCGCTTCCTTGCGCAGGCCTCGTTGACCTTCTCCATCAGGTCGGAGATTTCACAGGGCTTGGTGACGTAGTCGAAGGCGCCCAGCTTCAGCCCCTCGACCGCCGACTCCATGGAGGCATGATCGGTCAGCATGATGACTTCCACCAGGGGATGCTTCTGCCTGGCGTGGCGCAGAACCTCCACTCCATCGACGCCGGGCATCTTCACGTCCAAGACAACCACGTCGATGGGATGTTCATCCAGGATTTTCAACGCATCCAGACCGTTGTCGGCGGTCAGCGCGGTCATCCCCAGTTCTTCCAGCAGGGTCTTGTAGACGTTCAAGACCTTTTCCTCGTCATCCACCAGCAACAATCGTATGGTTGCCACGTTCATCAGTCTTCCCGGTCCAGTTCTCTGCTCCTCTCCAGGATGGCCCTCGGCGAGCTGTAGGCGCTCATCTGAAGCAGTTCGTTCATCCTCTCTTCCTTGATCTTCAACCTGTTCATCACTTTCTTCTTGTAGGCCTCGGCGAGCACCGAAAGAAGTTTCTCCCACTCGCACGGCTTCTGCAAGTAGGAACAGGCTCCGCTCCTGGTGCACTCGACCGCCGAATCGATGGAGCCGTGCCCGGTCAAAATGACGACCTCCATCCATTGGTGCTGCTTCTTGAGGGCCTCCAGCGTCTGCTCGCCATTCATGCCGGGCATTTTCAGGTCCACCAGGGCAATGTCGATGGGATGTTCGCTGGCAGCCTCGATGGCCTTTTCGCCGCGATCCACGGCAATCACATTGAAATCTCTGACTTCGAGCCTCTTGGTCATGGATTTCAAGAATTGCTCCTCGTCGTCCACGATCAGCAGGTTGATCTTTTCCTTTGCCATTGTCGGCTCCTTTCAGACATGGAAGTTGTCGGTTTAGAGTCCCATCCATTGCCAGTATCCCAGAAACACCCAAAGCCACAAGACCGCAAAGCTCAGCAGCAAGACCATGAAGCCGTGGACCAGGAAGTCTTTCATGGTCAGCAGTTGTTCGCCCGTTTCCGGATCCCGCGCCATGGCGTAGGCGATGGCGTTGTTCGGCGTTCCGATGATCAGCATGTGAGCGAAGGAGGAGGCGAAGGCGGTGGCCAGCCCAACCATCAGCGGCGACGTTCCGGAGAGGGTGGCCATGGGGACGGTGATCGGTCCCACGGCGGCCACGGTCGCTCCGTCGCTCATGAAATTGGTGAGGATGCCCGTAATGAGGCTGCAAGACACGTACAGTCCCGTCCCACGGGTCATGGAATCCGGGAGTACGGAGATGAAGCCGTCGGCCAGCCAGAGGGCGGCGCCGGTCGTCGCCAGTCCGTAGCCCATGGCGGTGGCCGCACCGTAAAGGGCCACGACGTCCCAGTGGATGCGGTTGATGTCCCGCCAGCGGAGGATCCCCAGAACGTTCAACAGGACGATGCACAGCAGGGCCGGCCCGCCCATTCCGAAGCGGCCGGACAACGTCGTCCAGAGCACGACCAGCAGCGCCAGGACGGCGGCGGCCTTGTATTCGTCGCCGGTCATCTTGCCGATCTTGTTGGATTCCTCTCTGACCCTGGCGGCGATATCGAGGTCCTTGACCTGGATCTTCTTCCGGAAGACGAGATAGAAGTAGGCGGCGATCACAAGCGCCATGACCGGCACGAAGGGGAAGCCCAGCTTCACCCATTGTCCGAAGCTGGGCGCCATGCCGTAGTCCGCGAGGATGCCGACCATCACGGCGTTGCGGCCGCCGGCGGCGGGCGAACCCGGCCCTCCCACGTTGGCGCTGAAGGTCAGCAGCAGGAGCATCATGACCACGAGTGCTCTGTCCTGCTTCAACCCGGCCGAACGGATGGCCGCGAGGTAGACCAGCATCAGGATCGGCGCCAGGAAAGCGACCAGGGCGTGTTCGGAGAGAAAGGACGCGGTCATGGCGAGCAGGGGCGCGAAGATGAACGCGAATTTGGGGAGAGAGGTACTCCTGCCCAAGAGCAGCATTCCGATCCGGCGATCGAGCCCGGTCTTGCTGATGGCCGCCGCAATGGCCAGAACACCGAAAATGAAGATCACCGAGTCCTTGGCGTAGGCCTTGGCCACCAGATCGGGAGGCAACACGCCGAAGAAATACATCATCGCCCCGACCAGAAGCGCGGTCACGCCGATGGGGATCGCGCCGGTGGCCCAGAACAGAGCGGCCACGACCAGAACCCCGACCATCACCTTGGCCCGCAACGCCACCTGATCCGCGGTGAAGGGCAGCTTGCGGACGCTTCCGTCCGGCTCGCTCACCTCGCGGTACCATCCGGCCTTCTTGCTGTAGCACTCGGAAATGGTCTGGCCGGAGGCCATGCCACGGTAATCGGAGTATCCCGCGAGCTTCTCCCCGAGTTGTCCCGTTTTCTCCGAAATCAAGAGACGTCTCAGGTTCTCTGAAGTGGGGGCTAAGGTGATCATGGCGAAAAGAATCAGCCCCAGAATAATCACCCCGGGGCGCGCATGGTGGGCACCGAGCAACCATTGCCCGAGACCGGCCCTCTTGACATCGGGGATCTCATGCCGGGCAAGAGCATGGATTCGCTCCTGTTCGGCCGCCTTGATGACGCCTATCAACTCGTCAATGCCACAGGGCTTCTCCAGGAAAAAGGACACGTCGTTCTTGCCGGATATCCTGGCCGATTCCGTGCTGCCGTGGCCGGTGAGCATGATCACCTGGACTTCAGGCCTCACCTTCTTGATCTCTTTCAACGTCTGGATTCCATCCATCCCGGGCATTTTCTGATCGAGGATGACCACTTGCGGGTTCTCATGGCGGACGGTCTTGATCGCGTCCTCGCCGTTGCCGACGTCCAGAACCTGAAATCCCCTCACCGAGAGCTGCCGGGACAAAGCCGTGCGGAATGGATCTTCATCATCCACCAACAGTATTTTCAGTCGCGGCTCTTCCGCTCTGGTCGCTTCAGCCTTATTCATTCTCGACTGTCTCCGGTTGGTTGACGGGAAATACCACGGTGAAGGAACTACCGGCGCCCGGCATGCTCTGGACTTCGATCCTCCCGCCGAAAGACTCGACGATGCTCGAACTGACGCTGAGTCCGAGGCCCGTCCCTCTTCCGACCTCCTTGGTGGAATAGAAAGGCAGAAACACCTGTTGCATTACCTCCGAGGTCATCCCGGCCCCCGTGTCGGTTACGGTCACGCGAACGGAGCTGTCATTGCGGCGCGTGGAGAGGGTAATGGTGCCCGCCCCGTCGATGGCGTCTCCGGCATTGTTGATCAGGTTCAAGAAGACCTGGCTTATTTGATCGACGTCGATGGGGATTTCCGGCAGATCCGGCTGGTAGTCGCGGACCAACTCGATGTTGGATACCTGAAACTCCTGCTCCTTGAGCCCTCCCACTACCTCATCGAGTATGCTGTTGAGATTGCCGAGGGCCAGCCGCGGCGGGTTCCTTCGCGAGAACTTCAGCAGCGTCTGAGTGATTCCTCGCGCCCGAAACACTGCTTTGTCGATGTTGGCAAGCTCCTCCCGGATCGTCTCCGGCGTCCACGGCAGATGGAACTCGGGGTCGAACAGGTCGCGGATGACGCCGGTGGTGGCGACGACGACCGCCAGGGGGTTGTTGATTTCGTGGGCAATGCCGGCCGCCAGCTCGCCTACGGACGCCATCTTGGAGGCATGGATCAACTCCGATTGCAGCTTTTCGTGCGACTCCGCCGTGGCTTGAGCCCCTTTGAGCGAGCGGTCGGTCATCATCCAGACCAGGAATCCCATGACCGCCATGATCGCGGCAGTGCTCGCAATCATGATTTTCCTGGACCGGTAAACCTGGGCGTAAGCGATTTCCAACGGCTGCCTGACCATCAGGACCCAAGGCGTTTCCCTAAGCCAGACGTAGGCAACCAGGATGGAATCGCCGTTGGCACCGATTTCTTCGACCCCGGCCCCTTCGCTTCCCGGGGGCATATACTTGCTTTTCCCCAGCAATGCCCCCCGGTCCGGCGCAACGACCTGGTAGTAGCCCCCTTTGTTGACCAGGACCGAGTCGACGCCCTTTCCTCGACTGATGTTGCGCAGGAACATGTAGAATTTGTCCGGATCCAGAGTTGCCCGCATGACATAGGGCCTGGCGTCGATCAGTTGCTTGACCGCAATAGTGAAATGGGGCCTTTTTCTGAAACCCAAGTAGATGTCGCTGACATGGTAATTCGTGTCGCGCTCCATGACGCTTACGAACCAATCCTCGTTACTGTAGTCTTTGCCGTAGAGATCGGGAAAAGGGCCGGCATATCCGACCTGCACGCCCTCGGAATTGCAGAAACCCACGTCGATGAAGGCATCGCTCGTCTGTCTCAAGCCTTGCAGATATCGGTCCATCTGCTGCTGGGACGGCTCCAGAGTGAATGCCGTGCCGTGAAAGAGACTGAAGATGTTGGTTACTCTCTCCTGAAGAAACAGGTCGATCGTGTTTCTCTGGCTCTCGGCCAAGGAAGCCAGGTGGAGCTTGCCGGTTTCCCTCAGAGTCGGGTTGAACTGAGAATGGAAGTACACGGCAAGAGCGATCACGGGCAGTGAAAACGCAGCCAGGAGCCCAAGCTTCAGGCGGAGCCGGAGCTTCTGGAAGTACTCCGCGGCGTTCGGGCGGGTGCCCGGCGGCATATTCGCACGATTCACTGTGGCGGTCTTCTTCTCGTGGCCGGTAGCACGTGTCATTCTTCGCGTATCCGCCGTTGGCCTTGATTCGCGATCCCGTCGAGGCTTGGCCGATCAACAGGACGCCATCTCCTGCACGATGTGTTCCGCCAGAAACGCGATGGTCCGCTCGTCGAGCCCCGTCAGGCCGTGACCGTTCGGCTCCGGCTGCACCACCAGGGTGGCGACCTTGCTCGCACTCACGCCCGTGGCCGAAACGTACTCGGCCGTGGTGTCTTGAACCAGGGTGCCCGGGAGCCGCCCCGTGTCCTTCGCCAACAATACGATGATGCGATCGCACGTGCCGGCGGCCTTCAATACGCTGGTTGGCGTGACCGCTTCGTCGCCCCGAGTCGTCCTGACCGGCAGGGCCTGGTCCATGAGCCTTTGCACGATTTGTCCACCAAGCCCCTCCCCCTCGCGCAACAGACCGGGTGCAGCCAGCAATTGCGCCGTGCCGCCGTGGCGGCAGGTCACGCCGATGCCGCTGATGGGTGTGAATGAAGCCTTCGAACGCTCCAGTTGCCGAAGGGACCGGGCTGGAGACTGAAACACCGCGTTGAGGATCTCGACAATCTCGTTGTCGACGAACGGCTCGACCGAATAGTAGAAGATCTTGTGCTCTCGATAAGCTGCTTCCCAGTGAGAATCGGAAGGTCCGATAACCACGACTTTCAACGACGGCACGGCGACGTTGACCCTTCGCACCAACTCGGGGCCGAGGGCGGCGAATGAAGCAGCGTCGAGCAGCAGCACGCGATGACCGGCGTCCCGGATCGCCAGAGCCAACTCGTCATAGTCCTTGACGATGTCGACCCGGCAGCCCAAAGAGGTCAATTGCTCGAGTTGGTTGCCGGCGGACGAGGGGCTCGTGTTCGCCAGAAGCACGTGCCGGGGCTTGCAGCGGTCGATTTCCTTTTCGAATCGAGTGGTACAAACACAGGCAATCCAACCTTTCCCACACGGGTCGGTGAATAGGGCAGACGGCTGGCTTGCCAGGAGTTCGTTGACGTCGTCGACCACGCCGGAGATCGGCGACGGCACGACAACCAGAGACTCGTCGGCGAAAGTCACCCCGGCCAGAGGTAATCCCTGGAACAAAGCTTCGCCGACTTGCGGAAGGCGAACGGCCAGCGGCCTCTTCTCTTGCGAACACTTCAGGAGGACCCCAACGCACGCAGACGCATCCTCGTCGGCTTGAAGCCATGATTCGTCGAGGAAAAGGAACTGCCCCTGCGGATTGGCCCACGATTCGACTATGGTCAACGGGTGTCCCGGCCGGCTCTCTCCCCGCGGATCGCGGGCAAGCATCCTACGAACCGACTGCGTGATTTGCTCCGGCGTGAAGGGCTTGGTGATATAGTCCGAGGCACCGAGTCTGACGGCCGCTGCCGCGTTCGGGACGCTCGGATACGCAGTCATGATCATCACGGGAACGTCCGGCCTCTTCTTCCGCAGTTCCTCGAGGAACTGGATTCCGTCCATTTCCGGCATCTTGACGTCCAACAGAATGGCGGCGTAATCGCCTTCGGCGGCTCGATTCAGTCCCTCGGAGGCATCGGTACACTGCTCTACCTGGAATCCCTGACGCGAGAGAATGCGCTGGCATACCTGGCAGATCGCTGTCTCGTCGTCTACGACCAGCAATTTCGGATCTTTGGGCATGACTTGGCTTCCTATGGATCCCCTAGCGAAGATGGGCTATCGCAAGACGCGTGCCACTGGCGAACCATGAGGCCGGGACGCCAAGAAGCGGCTCCGCCCTATCGCTCTAAGCGTTTGCGTGTAAAGAGGTTACCGCTAACGCCACTTGGGTGGGGCGTCCGAATCCGCAGCGGGGACGCCGGCCGGATTCGGCCTGCTTCCGCGAGAAGCGTACGGGAGGGCCATACAGTGTATGAGGGGGACATACACACTTGACCGCCCAGCGGCGCCAAACGTCTAGCCGACCCGAGAAGTGGACGGACGCCGCAGCGACGGAGATGGCCCCCGACAGTCGGCGCCTCAATCCAGGCCGTACTTGCGGATCAGCGCATGGAGGTGGGTCCGTTGCATACCTACGTCTTCCGCCGCCTTGGTCACGTTTCCGCCACAACGTTCGAGTACTTCGGTCAGGAAGCGACACTCCAGTTCCTGAACCACGGCGTCTTTCGCCTGTTGCTTCAGCTTCTTGAATTCCTCCCAACTCTGGGGAAGCTGAGTGACGGTAGAACGTGCCGGGGTCTGGCAAATCTCGGAAGGCAAGTGCTGCCGCTCGATGCGATCGAAATGACACAGAATGGCGATCCGTTCCACGATGTTCCGAAGCTCGCGGACATTGCCCGGCCAGTGGTAGCTTTCCATCTGGGCCATCGCTTCCGGGGTGAACCCCTCGATCTCCACCGCGTTTTTCTCGCAAGAGCGTTTCAAGAAGGCCATGGCAAGCTTTGGGATATCGCCCCGTCGCTGGCGAAGCGGAGGGACGTAAATGGGCACCACGTTGAGCCGGTAGTACAGGTCCTCGCGAAAGGCGCCTTCGTCGACCATTTCCGTCAGATCGCGATTGGTGGCCGCAATCAAACGGATATCCACCTCGTGCTCGGCAGTGGCCCCCACTTTCCTCACCCGTCTTGTCTCCAAGGACCTCAACAACTTCCCCTGGGTCTCCATACTGAGGTTGCCGACCTCATCCAAGAAGAGGGTTCCCTTGTGCGCCGCCTCGAACAAGCCCTGCTTTGTTGCCGTCGCACCGGAGAAGGACCCCTTGACGTGGCCGAACAGCTCGCTTTCGAGCAGAGTGGGCGCCAGCGCGCTGCAATCGCACGCCAACAGTGGATGATCCTTTCGACGGCTGAGCCGATGGATGGCCCGGACGACCATCTCCTTGCCCGTACCGCTCTCGCCGGAGACCAATACCGTTCCGTCCGTCGGAGCCACGCGTTGGATCAGAGAGAACACTCGCTCCATCGGCCGGCTCTCGCCGATGATGCCCTCGAACCCTTGACGTAGTTCCAGCTCCTGACGCAGCAATACGTTTTCCTGGATCAGAGCCGAACGTTCGCACACTTTTCGGAGGACCATTTCCAGTTGACTCGGCGAGAACGGCTTGCTCAGATAGTCGGCCGCGCCCTGCTTTATCGCCTCTACCGCCGATTCGACCGTGGAATAGCCGGTAATGATCACCACCTCGGAAGACACCCCGGCGGCCTTCACGCGCTTGAGTATCTCCAAGCCGTCGATTTCCGGCATCACCAGGTCCACCAGCAGTACGTCGGAGTCACCGACGAGGGCCGCCTGAAGGCCGGCTTGTGGATCGTCGTAAGATCGTACGTCGTGTCCGTGGCGGCCGAGGATGCGTTTGCAGCTCAGGCCGATGGACGGTTCATCATCGATGACGAGGATTCTGCGCGGCGGTGCGGGAACGTCTTCTTCAGGTCTTGAGAAACTCACGGTTCGACTTCTCCGTCCCGGTTGTCGGACTTACTACCCTCGGCGCAGGGCAGAACGATGATAAACGTGGTTCCCTTGCCGATTTCACTCTCCACTTCCAGAGTACCGCCATGCCGCTGTACGATACCGTAACTAACGCTCAGACCCAGACCCGTGCCCTTGCCGACGGGCTTGGTGCTGAAGAAGGGCTCGAAAACGTGGTCGAGATGCTGTTCCTTGATTCCACAGCCGGTGTCCGCCACCTTCAGCAGCACATTCCTGCCGTGAGCCGACGTGGAAATCGTCAGCGTACCACCATCCTGCATCGCCTCGCATGCGTTCAGCGACAGATTCAGCAGTACCTGCTGCAGCCGATTCATGTCCCCGTCCACCGGAGGCAGGTCCTCCCGGAGATGCTCGCACACGGTAATCCGTTGGAACGCCTTCTGACTTCCCAACAGCGGAATCGTTCTGCGAACCACGTCGTTGACGTCCAAGGCTTCCTTAAGCGCCGGACGTTCCCGGGCAAAATCGAGCAGGCCGCGAACGATCTCACTGGCGCGGCTCGTTTCCTGGATCACCAAATCGAGGTCCTGCTTGTCCTGGTCCTCCAGGCCCTCTTTCTCCCTGAGCAAGTGGCTGAAGGCCAGCACGGTCGTAAGCGGATTGTTGATCTCGTGGGCAACGCCGGCGGCGAGCCGCCCGACCGCAGCCAGCTTCTCGGACTCCGAGTGGAGGTGCTCGCGCTTCCGGAGCGACCGCTCGGCTCGCTCGCGCTCCGCCAGCTCCTTCGCGTAGTCCGAAAGGGCGTGCTGCAGTTTGCGGTTGAGCCGCATCACATAGATCGAAACAACACCGGTGACGGCCAGAAGGCCGGCGGCCGCGACAAACCATGGCCAGTACTGACGGATGACGGCGCCCCCGGTTACTTGTCCATAGTCTTTGTAGGGGCCGATGCGCAGTTCTTTCAAACAGTCATGGACCGACTGGTAGCTGTGGGGGATTGTCCATCCGGCGCATCGCGCAGCCTGGGCCGCCGGACTGTCCGGGGACGTCCTTTCCAGAGCCACGGCGACTCTTTCCGCCAGTTCGTCGGAGGTGTGCTCGGCCTTGGCCAGCGGCCATTCCGGATAGACGCGCGTCGAACACGGGAAAGGAAGATCGACCCTGGCGCTGTGCTGTTCGTGGATCACCCGGAATTCCTCCAGGCGGATATTGCCCTCCATCGCCATGCGCTCGAGTGTATCGGCTCGCACGGTACCCGCGTCCACTTCGCCCTCCTGCACCGCGTAGACGACTGCGTCATGCGTGCCCCCGAACCGCAGATCGCCGAAATCACGACGGGGGTCGATGCCATCCTCTTCGAATTCCCGCCACGCCATCTGCCAGCCGCCGAACGACTGTTCGTCGACGGCCATGAACGTCCTGCCCTTCAGGTCCCCGAGGTCGCGCATCTCATCGCGATCGGACCTCCGGAAGATCACTGCGGCGTACACCGTGTACACCTTCCCGAGGTGAAGGTTCTTGAGCGTCACGATCCGGCTCACATTGTAGAGCCGCTCCAATTCGACGTAGGAAGACGGGTTGGTCAGGATGAACTCGACTTCTCCGCGCTGGACGGCCGGTCCTACTTCATCGTGAGCCAACGGCTCGATGACAAAGGAGCAACCTGAGATTTCCGCCGTCAGGTACTCGGCCGTGGGGCCCCATTTCTCCAGACACCGCTCGGGCCCCCGCTTTGCCAGGACCCCGATTCGGACCGGGCCGGAATCTTCCGCCGCGTCGAGAACCGGCCCGGGAAAGAGCAGCAGTGCGCTCGACGCCAAGACGAGTCCGCCAAGCACGCAGGATCGAGTTTTCGGAAGATCGCACATGGCCCTGAGCGTGTCCTGAGAGTCCTCCGGAGGCCGGCGCAGGATCCGCTCCAGGGGCGTACCGGGGCGCGCACGTTCTCTCGGCAACTACCATCAAGTTACCCCGGGTTCTCTGGACCCACAAGGGCCCTCTCGACGGATGCCCGGGGCCCACTTCAACGGCCGGCCCCCGTCTCGGCCGGCCCCCGTCTCGCTCGCCCGTGCTGCGAGCGGCCGGTCGTCGGGCGGCTTGTCGTTTTTCGCACATCCCGGGTATAATCGGCACGCGGGCGCGCTGGTCGCCGGGAATATGAAGGGGGTCTTGTGAAAGCCGGGTTCCTCAACAATCTGCAACTGAAGGTTACCGTAGTCTTTCTGCTGGTTTCCCTGGTACCGTTGGGGACCGTGAGCATCTTCTCCGTGCGGACGGCCGACAACGTCATCGAGAGTATTGTACAAAACCAACTGGAGAACGTTGCCGCTGAGAAACAGGCGCTTCTGGAGCGATGGATCACGGAGCGGAAGGCCGACATGGAGGTGCTGGCCGGGTCGGCCGCCGTGAAACAAGTGGACCCTGCCGAGGTTGCCCCGTATTTCGAGTTGGTGCGGGAACAGTACGGAGTTTACCGGCGTTTCCTCATCACCGATCCGGACGGCAAGGTCGTTTATGACAGCGGGGGGGCTTCCGGCGACTCGTGTGCCGGTGAGGTGTGGTACCAGCGTGCGATCAGCGGCCGGCCGTACATGTCGGAAATCGAATTGGCGGCGACCGAGCAGGAATCCGTGTTCCGGCTGGCCACCCCGATCCGGGGCCCGGACGGCCGGGTGCAGGGCGTCCTGTGTGCCGTGGCGAGCACTCAGGCCATCGTGGCAAGTGTGTTGCGTGTCGAATTGGGGCGGTCGGGGGAATGTTACCTGGTCGACGGGACCGGCACGTTTCTCGCCCATCAGGACAGTGGGCGAATACTCAATGAAAACATTGCCATGTCAGGCAGCTTCCAGCACATTTTCGATGGTGCCCGGGGGCAGCCGATCTACACGGATTACCGCGGAATCCAGGTGCTGGGAGCCTCCCGTTCCTTGAAGGGGATCGATTGGCACGTGGTCGTGGAACAGGATCGCGACGAGGCCTTCGGCCCCTCGG
Source organism: Thermoguttaceae bacterium (assembly GCA_035527455.1). Classification (GTDB taxonomy): domain Bacteria; phylum Planctomycetota; class Planctomycetia; order Pirellulales; family Thermoguttaceae; genus DATLAN01. The sequence goes on along the minus strand of DATLAN010000283.1, from coordinate 2,930 downwards.
ATCAGTTGCAGCGGAACATCTGGATCGTGATCGCGGTGACCGTCGTCGGCGCCATCGGCTTTTCCACCCTGCTGGCGTGGTACGTCGCGTCGCCGATCCGCAGGCTCAGCGAGGCCGCCCGCACTCTGGCCCGCGGCGATTTCGACAACGCGCTGCTCGACGCACGGACCACTCGCCGCGACGAAATCGGGGCGCTGTACGCCGCCTTCGAAGACATGGCCGGCCAATTGAAGGATCGCCACAGCAGCCTGGAAACACGCATGGGGTTGACCGAAGCAGAGCTGCAACGGGTGGAGGCCGAATTGAAGGGCACTCTGGAGGCAGCCGCGCGGTCGGAGCGGCTCGCGGCGCTGGGACGGCTGGCTTCAGGCGTGGCTCACGAAATTCGCACACCGCTGACTTCCCTGAAACTCTTCCTGCAATCCGTTCAAGAGGACATTACGGTTTCTCTCGAACAGAGCGAGGATTATCGGATTGCGATGCGGCAGGTCGCCCGGATCGAGAAGACGATCAACCATTTCCTCGACTTCGCTCGTCCCCAACAACCCGTCCTTGCGGAGCTTGATTTCGTGCAGCTCGTCGACGAAGTGTTGGAGGTGATCCGGCCGCGCGCGAACCAGCAGGAAGTCGAGATTCACGAGTGCATCGCCACGGAACTACCCAAGGTCGAGGGCGACGTGCGGCAGATGGGCGAGGTCCTGGTCAACCTTCTGGTCAACGCGCTCGACGCGATGCCCGACGGCGGCCGGCTGACGATCTCCATCGCCGCAGAGGCCGCCCAACCGGGCTGGATCCCGCCGACTTGGGTGCGGATCGACGTTTCCGACACCGGGCCGGGTATTCCAGAAGAGGACCTCGATCGCCTGTTCGAACCTTTTTTCACTACCAAAGCGGCAGGCTCAGGACTGGGGCTGGCAATCATCAAAGGCACGCTGGAGCGGCATTCCGGCACCGTCAGCGTCAACACCCGGCTTGGAGCCGGCACGACTTTTTCCGTTCGCCTGCCTGTAGCGCCAGCATGACGGGCACAAGAAAGATCGCAAGAAATGGGCAAGATCCTGATTGTCGACAACGACGAAGGGCTGATTCACTTCCTCACCCGGCTGTTCGTCAAACAGGGCCATGAGGTGGCGTCCTGTACGGACGGGATCTCCAGCCTGGAGCGGGTCAAGACCGAGCCGTTCGACCTGATCATGCTGGACTACAAGATGCCCGGCCTCAACGGACTGGAAACCCTGGTCGAGATCAAGAACGCCCAGATCAAGACCCCGGTGATCGTGATGACGGCTTACGGCACCACCGAAACGGCCATTGAAGCGATGAAACTCGGCGCGTACGACTATCTGCTGAAACCGTTCGATACCGAAAGTCTGAAACGGCTGGCCGCCGACGCCCTGGAAGTCAACCGCCTGATGAGGGAGATCGTCGGCCTGCCCAGTTCGGTAACCAAGATCTCGCCCCCCGTGGCCGGCCTGATGAGAATCGTCGGGACCAGCCGCCCAATGCAGGAGGTCTTCAAGCTCATCGGCCAGGTGGCCGAGAAAGACGTCGGCGTGCTGATCACCGGGGAGAGCGGCACGGGCAAGGAACTGGTGGCGCGGGCCATCTATCATCACAGCCACCGGAAAGACAAACCGTTCATGGCCGTCAACTGCGCGACGGTCCCCGATGCGCTCTTCGAAAGCGAACTGTTCGGCTACGAGCGCGGTGCGTTTACCGGTGCCTACCGCTCGTACGTCGGCAAGTTCGAGCGCTGTCACACCGGCACGCTCTTCTTCGACGAAGTAGGCGACATGTCGTTGACGACTCAAGCCAAGGTGCTGCGCGTCCTTCAGGAAGGTGAGTTCGAGCGGCTCGGCAGCACGGACACCATCAACGTGAACGTGCGGATCCTGGCCGCCACGAACAAAAACCTCGAAAGAGAAATCGAGCAGGGCCGGTTCCGCGAGGACCTCTACTACCGCCTGAAAGTCATCTCCATCCAATTGCCGCCGCTTCGCGAACGCCCGGACGACGTGCCGGCCTTGGTGAAATACTTCGTCGGCCGTTTTTCCGAGGAATACGGCAAGTCGGTCCATTACGTGGCCGACCAGACCATTCACAAGCTGCAATCCTACGCGTGGCCCGGAAACGTGCGCGAACTGGAGAACCACCTGCGGCGAGCGGTGTTGATGTGCAAGGGAGACGTGCTGCTCGCCGAACACGTGCGGCTCGAGGCCGAACAGGAAGACGCTTCCCGGGGTGACACGCACGACGAGAGGGTCCAGAGTCTGAAGCAACGCCTCGCAGACCTCGTTCCGGAAATTCTCCGGTTGGCCGACGACCAGCGGGCCCACGCCAATATCATGGATCTGGTCGAGGAAGCACTCATCACCCGAGCACTACAAGAATGTCAGCATAACCAAGTCCGCACCGCAGAGAAGCTTGGCATCAGTCGCAACACGTTGCGCCATCGGATCAAGAAGTACAACCTCGGACCCACCGGGGAATGACCCGGCACCAAACGGTTCTTGACACCGTTGCGGTAAACTCTGGGGTGGCACGCCCTGAGGGTAAACTCTGGGGTGGCACGCCCTGAGGAACGAAGGGCGTGGTATGCCCGGAAAACACGCCCTTCGTTCCTCAGGGCGTGCCACCCACCGTCACATCCCAGACTTAATGCCAAACCGCCGAAAAACCGTTTGGTGCTGGTTCGCTGTTGCTGGGGCACCATTGTTGTCCGGTAACTGAGCAGCTTCGTAAGCCGTGGCCCGAGCACGAGTTAGGTGCTATTCCCGGTCCCGGTGAGCGAGAAGTCCTGGTGTTCTGCCACCAGAGACCGCTTGCCGCGGGGTCGCGGGCCGACCGGGGCTGGTCGTCCTATCCTCCGTGCCGGCAACCACTTGCGACCCATATTGTCCCGCGGTTGTCCGTCCGGCACGCCTGTTGCT
>DATLAN010000282.1:0-3155 GCA_035527455.1 Thermoguttaceae bacterium | reverse complement strand
GGAGGAAAAGCGATGAATCGTCCGATGTTTGGCGTGTTGTCGGCGTTGGTGCTGGTTTCGGTCTGCGGCGCCCCGCTGTTTGCCGCCGACGGCGGGGACCGTTCCGAGCCGGCCACGTTGCAGAAGGACCCGGTGGCCATGGCGTTTGCCCTGCCGAAGGGCATGGTCCTGACGCCCAAGGAGTACGAGTGGGCCATGGGGGTGAGGAATCAGCTCGAGCCGCAACTCCGCTCGGCGTTGGATCGGGTCAAGAGTGCGGAGAACGAGCAGGAGAAGCTTCAAGCGGTCAAGGAGGTCAACGCGATCCGGCAGCAGATCAAGGAGGCCATCAACACGATCCTTCAGAACCGCTACCAGGAGGCGATGAAGGAGGCGGCCAAACGGGCAGCCGCCGCGCGCGAGGCCGCCCAAAAGAGGGCAGCCCAACAGAACAAGAACCGCGGAAATAAGAAGCGAAGGCGATGACGCCGCGTCCCGAATGATCCTCCTGGAAGTCGAAGGCGTCCGAAAACACTTCGGCCCCGAACCGGTGCTCGACGGCGTGACGTTCGACGTGCGCCCCGGCGAGCGCATCGCCTTGGTAGGCCCCAACGGGTGCGGAAAAACGACCCTGCTGCGGGCGTTGGCCGGCGAAGAAGAGCCCGACGGCGGCACGATCCGGCCTCATGCCTCGGTCCACCGGGGATATCTCCAACAGCAACCGCAGTTCGAGCCCGGACGGACCCTCTGGGGCGAGGCCGCCGCCGCGATGGCCGAGCTGATCTCGCTGGAAGAAGAGGCCCTCGCCGTGGCCGAAGCCATGAGCCAGACCGACGAGCCGGCCGAACACCAACGGCTGGCCGCGCGATACGACCACCTCCAGCACGAACTCCACCGCCGCGACGCCTACAACCTGGATCACAAGATCAAGCGCGTATTGACCGGCTTGGGCTTCGCGGAAGAAGCGTTTCGCCAGCCGGTCGAGTCCCTCAGCGGCGGCGAGCAGAACCGCGTCATGCTGGCCAGGTTGCTGCTGGCCGAGCCGAACCTGATGCTCCTGGACGAGCCGTCCAACCACCTGGACATCGAAGCCACCGAATGGCTGGAAGATTTCCTCCTGGAGAGTTCGGCCGCGATGATCGCGGTCAGCCACGACCGCTATTTCCTCGACAAGGTGACCAACCGCACGATCGAGTTGTTCCGCGGCACCGTGGACAGCTTCGCCGGCAACTTTTCGGCCTATCGGCGGCAGAAGGACGAGCGGCTCCTGGTCCAGCGGCGGACCTATGAAAAGCAGCAGATCGAGATCGCCAAGACCAAGGATTTCATTCGGCGCAACGCCTACGGGCAGAAGCACGCCCAGGCCGAAGACCGCCGCAAGAAGCTCCATCGCATCGTGCCCGTCGAACCCCCCCGCGAGATCGACGCCCCGGTGATGCGTTTTCCCGAACCGTCCCGGTGCGGGGACATCGTCCTGCGGGCCCGGCGGCTGGCGAAGGCCTACGACCGCACGCTGTTCGCCGATTTGAGTTTCGACGTCACCCGGGGCCAGCGATGGGGGCTGCTGGGACCCAACGGATCCGGCAAGACCACGCTGCTGCGGTGTCTGCTGGGATTGACTGCGCCGGACGAGGGCAACGTGCACCTGGGAACCGGCGTGAAAGTCGGCTACTTCGATCAGCAGCTTGCCGAATTGGACGACAGCACGCGGGTGGTCGACGCGATCCGCCCCAGCGGGAAGGAGTTCAACGAGCAACAGCGTCGCGACCTGCTGGGGAGGTTCGGACTCTCCGGCGACACGGCGCTACAGACGGTGGCACGCTTGAGCGGGGGCGAGCGGTGTCGGGCGGCACTGGCCAGGCTGGCCGCCGCCGAAGCCAACTTCCTGGTGCTCGACGAACCGACGAACCACCTCGACCTCTGGGCCCGCGACGCGCTGCAAGACGCCTTGACGTCGTTTACGGGAACGGTGTTGTTCGTCAGCCACGATCGCTACTTCGTCGACCACGTGGCCGACCACCTGCTGGTCGTCGAGCCGGATCGCGTTTGCGTGGTGGAGGGCAACTACGAGACCTACCTGCGTCTGATCGGCCGCAAGTCGAGCGAGCCCGCGGCAGCAGAAATCGAACCGGCCGGACCTTCCCGGCTCGAAAGACAATCCGCCCGAAAGCCGGCGAAGCCCAAGCGCCGATTTCCCTTTCGAAAGGTGGTCGATTTGGAGCAGGAGATCTTCCAGCGAGAGGCCCGCGTGGAAGAACTCCACGGCCGGCTCGCCCGGGGGGAAACGCATCGCGACGGAGAGCGGGTGCGCCGGATCCGCGACGAGATCGCCGAGGAGCAACGGCTGCTGAAGACCCTCTACGAGCACTGGGAAGAGGCCACCGAGTTGAACTGGTAAGTGGGGGGGGGCGCCCGGTGGCCGCGTTCCAACCGTGTCAGGCCGTGCATTCGTTGCAACCGTCGGCCGCCGGGCCGGCACTTCCCATCTTCTGCCGCTACGGAACCACCAGTAGAAACCTAGACTTGTCTATGCCGTTCGAACCCGGCCTGCGCGGAGCCATGGTGTGATTTCCTTCATCTTTGTCGTAGCGGTCTTGAATCTTTGCCTGGGGCTCGTCGTGGCCATCCACTTGGGCCGGCGGTATCGGGCGATGGTGACAGGCGGCGACGTCTGGAACTCCGATACCGGTCTCGACTGGCCGGGCCTTGCCACCCCGACGCCACGGAAGGATGCAGTGGAAGGTTTGGAAGGTGTGGAACCGCCGCTGGGCGATTCTCCGCCGCGGGACGAAACGGACGATTCCACAACAACGGACGCGATCGCCGCGCCGACACGGGCCGACGCTGCGGACGGCACGACAGCGGACGGCACGACAGCGGACGGTGCCGATTCGCGTGCCGTCGCAATCGACTCGGTTGCCGACACCTCGACCCCGGAGGCAGAACGCGACGCGACGACAGGAGACCACGTCGACGGGGAGATGGCGGAAGCCGCGGCAAGGGACATCGCGGCGGAAGCCGCGGCAAGGGACATCGCGGCGGAAGCCGCGGCAAGGGACATCGCGGCGGAAGACGCGGCAAGGGACATCGCGGCGGAAGACGCGGCAAGGGACATCGCGGCGGAAGACGCGGCAAGGGCCATCGCGGCGGAAGACGCGGCAACCGGTCCCAGGACC
>DATLAN010000281.1:0-15548 GCA_035527455.1 Thermoguttaceae bacterium | reverse complement strand
GACGCGCTGGAAATGCACCAGTGCCGCGCCGTGTTTTTGCGCGAGCCGGGCGACGATCTCCTGCCGCTTGCGGATGCCCTCGCTGATCTCGCCCGTGGGTTTCACGAACGGCTCGCCCAACACCAGCTTGAGCTTTGGGTTCGCCGCCTTGGCTGCGGTGATGAGCTTGTCGTAGACCTGCTCGTATTGGTCGAGCGGGACGCCTTTGCTGTCGTCGTTCACACCGATAATGCCTTGTTGTGCTGTTCATTGGGCAGATTCCAGTTCGTACACGGGTCAAAAAACGTTCGGCTTCCGGCAGAGCCGACCTCCCAGCCTCTCATTATAGTGACGCCGAACGACGTGTCAAAACAGGTTGGATTGTCGTCGACGAGCCACAGAGCTACAATACACGTTCCGGTTTCTGCATTTCCCGGCCCGCGAGACTGCCGAAAGGAGAACGTCATGCCGAAGATAGCCATCCTCTACTGCAAGCGGATCAAGGACCACTCGTGTGTCGCGTGTGCGAAGTGTTTCAAGGGGATCAAGGAGAAGAACGGCGAGTTCGCCCGGCACGATGACATCGACCTGGTTGCCATGACCGACTGCGGCGACTGCCCCGGCCTGACCGTCCCGCGAGTCAAGCTGCTCAGCGACGTGACCGGGAACCTGGATCGACCGATCGAAGTGCTTCACTTGGGCACGTGTATCAAGGGGGCCATGAAGACGGCACAATGCCCGATTCGGTTCGACGAGTTGAAGGCCACGGTCGAGGAGAAATTCGGCTGCGAGGTAGTATTGGGGACCCATTCGTACTAGGCTTTGGCGTGGAGGAGGACTTGCCGTGACCCCTGACGAGCTACGGGCGATCATGAACTGGCTGCGGCAGAGGGTCTATCTCAACGACAGGGGGCCCGACGGTGAAGTGGGCATCGGATTCGATGCCCCGACGGCCGAGGAGTTGGACGCAGCGGACCTCAACCGCGAGGCATGCAGGCAACTCATGGACGCCCCGTGGTGGGACGAGATGGTGGCCGACATCATCGAGACGCCCGAGATGTGCGATCCGGGCGACCCTCCCGACCAGGTGCTCCAGTACGCCAGGGACGTGGTCTCGGAGTATATTCGCAAGCGGGCGAGCCTCTGACGGTCCCAGCAGAGGTCGACGGCTGTCGCAAGTCCGTGTTCCGTGCAGCAGCGTCGCCCGGGCGGACGGTCCGATGGGTCATCATGCGGTCGTTTTTTGAAACGCTCTCGCTGCGCCGCCAATTGCTCTCGCTACGAATGAAGGTCAAAGTCGCTGACCGAACAGTGGCCATTAATCGCCGTTATGGCGTGTCCTACTTGCGTTCACGCTGACTCCGACTTTCCCCAGTGGCCGTCGACAACTCGACGAGATCGCGCCAGATTGCCTCTAACACGACATCGCGCTCCTCGATGCCCGACATTCCTTTCTCCAGTGCTACGAGGAGCCTTCTGGTAAGAGTGGCCTGCTTCTTTGGCCATCCTTGCACTGCCCGAGCCAGCCACTCAGAACGCGCCTCAGAATTGTAGGATGGGTACAAACATTCTCGTCCGTAAACCGTTAGGTATTCACCCCACGGGTTCCCGGAGTGGCTAAACGTGTAGTTCTGAGCTAGCTTAAAGCCTTCGCGCAGCTGCGTTTTTTGCTCGGGAGATATTGCCCCAGTTCGGATAGCCTCGTAAGGTACTTCGACGTACTTCCGCAACGCAGCTACAAGTGGCTGCTCTAGCTGTACGAGTGCCGGTTGTGTTGTCTTTTCCTCGGTATGTTTCAATTCGTACTGCAACCGCCAGAACCTCGCAGTTTCCCGGTCAAGCGAAGCCACATCCGCTTGTGGGATTCTCGAAATCAACGTTTCAAGCTGGGGAGTGACCCCGCGCGCGTCACTCTGCCATTGCCGTAGCACTTTACTGAATGACCGAAACGCCTCGTCCCCCTCTGCTTCTCCAAGGATAGACCGGAGCGCGCCTCGAATGGACTGTCTATCTTCCTCAAGCGCCCGGTCTGCAAAGTAACTTGCCGCGTCAATATTAATAAGACCAGTCACTTCGTCCTCCATGGCGCGAGCACACAAGCGGAAAACTGCCTTGAGCACGGCGGCAGCGGCATCGTCGTGCCCTTTCTCTCTTAGGTGCCGAGCAGCAGACTCTAGCACTTCGAGGTCCATGAAGCTCGGCCTATCGGCCCGTGCGATGGCATCAGCGATACCGGGAGCGATGCCAGGGTCCCTGAGGCTCCGAATTGATTTCGGCGTCCCTCTCTCTGTCGTGCCTCGTTGCAGATCTATGTCGCCAGTGATGGCTGGCGACTTCTCCTGCGCTGTAGGTTTCCCTGGGCTCTTCTGTGTTGCCGGTTGTTGTTTACATCCCAGACAGAGAACTGCCACACTCAATACGACGATGGATGACTTCATGCTTCAGCCCTCTCACTCTCCCGTGCTTGCTGTTTACGGCCAGTTGTCGAGTGCAAATCATCAATATCGTTTGCGGAACCGAAAGCTGTTCTTGATCCGCATCAGCAGATCGTAGGTAGCGTCGAACTGGGCGTCCTGACAGCCGACCTTCAAGCTGTAAAGAACCTTCTCGTAAATGAAGACGTATCTGACCATGCGCTGCTTATCTTCTCCCATGAACGTGCCGGTCTGCGTCATGAACTTCGCAGGCACACCCCCAACAGTGCTGTCCCCGGTATCAATCACCTTGTCTGTTCTCTCATCCCTGCCTTCTAGGTGCGCCACGGAAAGAACCTCGGAATCGGGCTTGTCTTTTAGGGCCCTGCTCTCGGCGATTATCAATTCCTTCGTCACGATGACAAAGCCAGCAGTCCTGTGGACGAATACGACCGTATCCTCCTCCGGTTGACCTGCACGCTTCAGGATGTCTGTCCACCCTACCGGGACCTTTATCGTGAAGCTGGGATGCGCAACCTCCACCAGTCTGTTCACTAACTTGGGGAGAATCTCGGACATCAAGCTCTCGACCTCGGGGCCTTGTTCTGGAACGTTAAAGCTGGTCACGTAATAAGCCATCAGGCCGGTACTCCGCACAGTCAGAGGGCCCTTGCCCTCGTCAAGGTACTGTCGTGACTGGACCTCCATCGTGTAGCGATGTACATCTCCGCCCACCTTGTACGCGAACTTCAGAACTCCCTTGTCTCCGTAGTCGAGTTTTGGGGCCCCTTCATCTCTGACAACGGACCAAGTCTCCGTCTTGCTAACGCATTCTGACACCGTCCGTAATTCTCGCAGGTTCCGCTTCACTAACTCAATGTCTTCGCCCCCCTCAAGCACAGCCACGATTATATCGCCGGGATGTGGCATTTCATACTCGATCTGTAGTTGTGCATCGTTGATGAGTCTGACCTTTGGATTCATGATTGGGATTTGGGCGGCGGAGAACGCATTAACCAGTAGCAACTTCTCGCGGGGCGTTTCGAGACACGCATAGGCGCGCTCGGCGTCCCCTTCTTCGTATGAAGACAGAAACACTTTCACAACTTCGCGCACGTCTTCCGGTACATCATCTGCAAAAGTAGGCGCAGTGGATCGCCCCCCCGCGTCCTCTGGTTGGGCTTCTTCCCTGCGGGATGCATTCACCGGAACTGCGGCCAGGCGGAACCCGGTGTGGTCGAACCGGTCGTTCGGAAGGAAACAACAGTTGCGCGCCGCTGAGCGACAATACATCGGCGCGCACGACCAGTTGCCGCCGCGACACACGCGGTACTCGCCAGACGCAGGTCCCATTGGATCGTGCGTAGGTGAACTCTCATAGTAGTCATTGTCGTCGGCCCCGTCCTGACACCACTCGCGTACGTTGCCGTGCATGTCGTATAAACCGAAACCGTTTGGGCGAAAACTACCGACGGGCGACGTGAACACGTAACCGTCACTCGACGTCAACGCCCACTCAAAACCCTTTTTCTCCTTCGCCGCAGCATCCGCCACGTTCTCGAATTCCGTCAAGCCCTCTTCGTCGTCACCATGATAATAGCGTGTCGTCGTTCCCGCTCTACAGGCATACTCCCACTCCGCTTCTGTCGGCAAGCGATACGTTTGCCCTTCCTTATCGCTGATCCACTCACAATACGCCACCGCGTCATTCCAACTCACATTCACTACAGGATGGTTATCCTCCTGGTTGAAGGCGGGATGATTCCGCCAGGTGCCCAACGTGTCAATGTCCCTTTGCTCCAACGGTAAAGCATAGCGACCAAATCCGATCCTCTCTGCATCCGTCTTGTACCCGGTGGCATCGACAAATCGACGGAAGTCCTCCACCGTTACCTCATACACGCCCAGATAGAACGCCTTCGTGATGCGCACCCGATGTTGCTTTTCCCCATCTTCCCGGTCTTTCTCGTTCTCCGGGCTGCCCATCATGAACTCACCTGGCGGGATCAACACCATCTTCATGCCAAAGGAGTTGGTGATTACCTTTTCCGCCACGGTGAGTACTTTTTCCGCGACGGGAGCCGGCGCTTGCGACGGAGCAGTCGTGTCGAGTTCTTTTTCGCCACACCCCGTCAAGACGGCCAGCACAAGCACCAGGGGCCAAATCGCACAGTTCTTCATGACGCACCTCCTTACAAGAAGCATACTTGCTTCACACACGAACAACAGCGTGCGCACGCTGAAGTGTCACGCGCGAGATTTCGGCTTCGACGGGCCGGAATCGTTCATGGTCATCCGGTCGGGAGGTAGAAGCCGATTCACCGATCAGTATAGCAAACACCCATTCCTGGTCAAGTAGGCCGTCACCGAGCGACGAAAGGGTGGATTCGTAGGCTCGGCGAGGTGGTGAACCGACCCGGATGCATCGCCTTGTTCGGCGTTCCGTGGAAATCCCCGTGTGCGTCCAAGAACAGGTTCGTATCTCGGGGCAAGACCGGCGGTGAGCCCCAACGACGCCCTGCGCGGGTATGCCGGTCCGAGGAACTCATCTCGTCTTTCGAAACACCGAGAACTCGTGAGACATTTTCGAGGGCACGCAAACGATGCGATCAACAATCGGATGACATCGAGGAGTCTTTCGGCGCGATCGCGTACAGGATCGTTTCCTCGGCGTGGATCGTGTAGTGCTCGATGAACAGCTTGTAGCCCAGTCCGAGCCGGGAAAGGAAGGTGGGGATCTCGTAGAGGTCCGCCGCTCGATGATAGACGGAGATGGCCAGCTTGGGCCGGAAGCGGCAGAGGGTCCGGGTGGCGCCGCGCAGGGCCTTCAGTTCGTAGCCCTCGATATCCATCTTGATGAAGTCGACCCGCTCGATATCGCCGGACTCGACAAGACGGTCGATGGTGGTCACCGGAATCGATGCTTCATCGGGCATGCTCTGCAGCGAGAAGCCCGGGGCGAGCACGCCATTCGTTTGGATGGGCTGTGCCGACGGATTGCACCGGTCGGCCAAACCGTAGGGCACCAAGACGATGCGGTCGGCCAGGGCGGGGTTTTGGGCGACGTTGTGGCGGATGATGTCCAGGTGGGTGCCGAGAACCTCGAACGCGAACACGCGCCCCTGGGGACCGACCGAGCAGGCGAACGCCAGCGACGTATCGCCGAAGCAGGCCCCCGCGTCGATGACGTAGTCGCCAGGCTCCGGCCTCACCGCGGTGCCGTTTCTTTCGAGATAGTACTGTCGGATGAGGAAACTCCAGACGATGCTGCCCTGCCAGCAATCGACGTTGAGCATCTCGCCGTCGAAGGAAACGTTTTCATAGTGTCGCAGCGGTCCGAACAGGCCCGTATAGGTGATCGTCGACGGCACGCAATCCATCCGTCGGGCCCGATCGCGGAGATCCCAGTGGGCGGCGTTGTTGGTGTCCAGCTTCATGTGCAGATGGCCGACCAATCTGAACAAGATCAGATCGAGGAACGTCTTTCGCGACGGTTCGTCCTCCAGGAGGCAATACGCACGGTAGAGAGCCTCGTGATGGTTCATCAGAAAACGCAGGTAATTCTTGTGTTCGGTGACGTTGTATTGGCTGGACCGGTCGACGCCGTCGTAGGAGAACCGCATCGCGTCGTAGTTGTTCTCGGTCCGTTCGTGCACCTTCACCAGAAACTGCGTGAGAAGATGGTCGAGAAACTCGCCGGGGTGGTTCATCGTCGAACTCCTTGGTCGGGGAGGAGCGCAGGGGGTGGTCGGGTTCATCGTGCACGTGCCTCGGCTATTAACTTCAAGAAGATTTCCTCCAATTCCCGCACTGCCCGCTCGTCTTCGAAAAGCAGGCAACCGGCCGCCCGAATCTGCCCGGAAACGCTCGCCCGGTAATCGGCGTCGGCTCCCAGGCGGACGGCGATCTCGACATAATCTTCCGGATCTTCAGCGATGCAGTCCGTGATTCCCATGCGCCGGTAGCATGCGTAGACGGTCCGCCCGGCGTGCAGTCGCGTGGGCAGGGTGACGATCGGTTTGCCCAGCGCGAAGCCCTGGTACGTGGTGGTTCCCCCGTTGTAGTGCATCGTGTCCAGCAGCACGTCGGACGCCGCCACCAGACCGAGATAGTCCGAGAACGGCTGGCAGGGCAGGAAGACGATCCGATCCAGCGCGTCGGGAATCGTCGCTTCGAAGCGGCGGCGCAAGGCGGCAGCCGCGTACCCGAGTTCGTCTTCCACGATCACGACCCTCGCCGCTGAATCCCGCCGCACGATCCCGGCCAGCACCGTGTCGAAGTCCGGGTGGAATTTCTCGATCCGTTGGGCACAGAGATAGAGGTGTTCCTTCGCGGAGAAGCCGAAGTTTTCCCGCTTCTTGGGCGAGTCGGGCAAAGCGACCCGGTGGGGATAGGCCAGGTTCGTCCTGGTGCGAACGAGCGTCTCCGTATAGTACTGATCCGACCGGTCGCTTTCCCAGAGTTCGTGCGAGAGATAGTAGTCCATGGCGGGAATGCCCGAGGTGGCCGGAATGCCCGCCGAAGTACATTGGATCGCTGCGAGCCGGCAGAAAGGCAGGAAATAGTTCACCGCGTCGGTGCCGACCTCCCAGTGGTAGAGCAGATCGAAACGCGCTTCGCGGATCGTCTCCACGATGCGGTCGAACCGTTCGGGCATGGCCAGGAATCGGATGGACTCTCGCCGAATCGCCTCGCTCAGTTTGGGCAGTCCGCCCCGCGAGCAGACCACGACCACTTCCATCAACTCGGTGTTGATCCGCTGGAGCAGACCTCGCAGGGCCTGCAGGAAGATTCCCTCGTGTCGATCGGTCACGACGAATCCGACGCGTGGCCGCCCGCTGCCGACCGGAGGCCCTTCTTCAGGAAAACAGTGCCGGAAAATGCCCGCGTAGGCCGCTTTGATCGGGCGGTCGTTTCGGCCGTGGTACATCAGGACGAACGGGGGCTGACTTCCGCAGGTGGAGAATTCCACCAACGGAATTCGCAGGTTGCGCTGAGAGAATCGCTCGATGTCGGCGAGCAACCGGGCACGATACTCGTCGATGTGGTCGTTGCTCCGGAACACGGGCGGGTAGAGCGTGGCGATGCGCAGCTCCCACGTCGCATGGTCGGGCTCGATGCGCAGGGCGCGGCGATAGCCGGCCGCGGCTTCCTCGAGCTTGCCCTGCGCGGCCAGAACGTGGCCCAGGTTGTTGTGGGCCGCCGCGTAGCTCGGACTGAGCCGCAGGGCTTGCCGGTAGTTGGCGGCGGCTTCCTCGTGTCGGCTCTGCGCCACCAAGACGGCGCCCAGGTTGCTGTACGCTTCGGCGTAATCCGGATTGATTTGCAGCGCGCGGCGGTAGTGCGTCTCGGCTTCGTCGAACCGGCCCTGCATCTGGAGAGCCGCGCCGAGATTGCTGTGCGCCTCGGCGTAATCGGGCCGGATTTGCAGCGCCCGCTCGTACGCGACGATCGCCTCATCGAGTTGTTCCTGGTTTTGCAGGGCCAGGCCCAGGTCGTAGAGGGTCGCGGGGTTGTCGGGTTGCAGTTCCAACGCCCGGCGGTAGCAGGCTGCCGCTTCGTCGTACTCGCCTCGATCCTGGAAGACAACGCCCAGGTTGGCATGGGCCTCGGCGAAATCGGGACAGACTTGCAGGGCCCGGCGGTAGCTGGCCGCCGCATCGTCGAGCCGTCCTTGGGTCTTCCATAGCGTCCCCAGGTTGTTGTGCGCCGCGGCGTAGTCCGGTTTGATTTGCACGGCCCGCCGATAGCAGTCGGCCGCGTCGTCCAGCCGGCCTTGATCCTTCAGGACATTGCCCAGGTTGTAATGCGCCTCGGCGTAATTCGGGGCGAGCTGCAAGGCTTGCCGGTAGCTGGCCGTCGCGTCGTCGAGTCGGTGCAAGGCCGCGTAGGCCAGGCCCAGATTGCTGAAGAACGGGGGAATCCGCGGATTCGCGGCGATGGCTCGGCGGATCATGTCGACGGCGGCTTGATGCTCACCCTTTTGATGGGCGAGCACGCCGAGAAGGTGCAACGCGTCGGCGTGTCCCGGATCGGCCCGCAGGACACGGCGATAGAGTTCCTCGGCGCGATCCAGCCGGCCGGTTCGATGCTCGCCGACGGCCGTTTTCAGTGTTTCGGCGATGGCAGCCACAAGCAGTCCTTTCCAGGAGGTGCAGAAACGTCAAGGGTTTCCGTTCGAGCGAGACCTGGCGATAAGTTCCTGAAAGACCTGCTCCAGCTCCCGCACGGCTTGGACGTTCTCGAAAAGCATCGGGCTGAACTCGCGGATTCTCTCCGTAACGAAGGATCGGTACTCGACGTCGCTACCCAAGCGGACGGCGATCTCGGCATATTGCTCCGGGCTGGAGGCAATGCAATCATCGATTCCCATTTTCCGGTAGCAGGCGTACACGGTTCGGCCGGCGTGCCGCTCCAGAGGCAGCGTGACGATCGGCTTGCCGAACGAGAAACCGTGGTACGTCGTCGTGCCTCCGCTGTAATGGATCGTGTCGAGCAGGACGTCGGACGCACGCACCAGGCCGAGATAGTCGGGAAACGACAGCCGCGGCAGGAAGATGATCCGGTCGAGCACGTCGGAGATCGTCGTGGAGAAGCGGCGGTGCAGCGCACGGGAGCGACGCTCGGCTTCGTCCTTGACGATCACGATGCTTCCCGAACCGTCCCGGCGGAGGATCTCGGCAAGGACCGGATCGAAGTCGGGATGGAGTTTTTCGATCCGCTGTGCGCACAGGTAGACGTGTTGATGCGGCGAGAAACCGAAATCTTCGCGAGTTTTGGGCGTCGGCGGCGGCGTGAAACGGGGTACGTACGCGAGATTCGTCTTGGTGCGAACGAGGGTTTCCGTGTAATGCTTGTCCGAATCCTCGCTTTCCCAAAGCTCGTCCGAGAGGTAATAATCCATCTGCGGAATCCCGGACGTCACCGGAATGCCCGCCGAAGTGCATTGTACGGGCGCGAGCCGGAGAAAGGGCAGGAAGTAGTTCACCGAGTCGGTGCCGACTTCCCAGTAGAAGAGCAGATCGAACCGCGCGCCGCGGACCGCGTCGACCATGCGATCGAATCGTCCCGGAAGAGGCAGCACTCGGATCGTCTCGCGTCGGATTGCGCTTCGTATCACTGCGGATCCAAGTCGAGGGCAAACGACCACGGCCTCGAACGCCTCGGGATCGATGTGTTCGAGAATACCCTGCATGAGCAGGAGAAAGATACCCTCGTGGCCATGGGTAACGACGAACCCCACGCGAGGGCGTCCGCTGCGGACGGCCGGTATCTCGTGCGGGAAAGAGTGGCGGAACATGCCCGCGTAGGCCTCTTTGATGGGGCGATCGTTCCTCCCGTGGTACATCAGGTTGAACGGTGGCTCGATCCCCGAGTTGGCGATCCCGGGAAGGTGTACCTTCACGCCCTGCTCGGAAAGGCGGTTTACGCCGGCCAGCAGGTTGCGGCGATACTCGTCGATCGCTTCGTTGCTCGGGAACACGGGAGGGCAAAGCGTGGCGATCCGCAACTCCCACGTGACCCGGTCCGGCTCGAGTTCCGCCGCCCGCCGGAAACTTGCGGCCGCCTTCTCCAACTCGCCGCGCTTGGCGAGCACGCCGCCGAGATTGCCGTGTGCCTCGGCGCAGTCGGGCTTGTTTTCCAAGGCGAGCCGATATGCTTTCTCGGCCTCGTGCAACTCCTCCTTCAGGGCGAGAACGGTGCCCAGGTTGTTGTGCGCTTCGGCGTAATCGGGTTGGATGCCGAGCGCGGCCCGATAGCAGGCCGCCGCCTTGTCCAACGCGCCTTCGGATTGGTGCGTGAAGCCCAGGTTGCAGTGCGCTTCGGCAAAGGCCGGCCTGATCCGCAGGGCCCGATCGAAGCACTCCGACGCCGCCTGGAAATCACCCCGTGCCTGCAACAGGAGGCCCAGGTTGTTATGGGCCTCGACATAATCCGGTTGAAGTTGCGTGGCCCGGCGGTAGCAGTCTTCCGCCTGGTCGATTCGGCCTTGTTCCTTCAGCGCATTGCCCAGGTTGTAGAGGGCCTCGGGGTACTCGGGCCGGATTCGCAGGGCGTGCTGGTAGTGGTCGACCGCCTCGTCGTGGCGCTTCAGCGCCTGGCAGGCGAGGCCCAGGTTGCAGAAGAACGCGGGGACTTCGGGGTTGTTCGCGACGGCGCGGCGGATCAGCTTCACGGCCGCTTCGTGATCGCCCCGTTGATGGGCCACCACGCCGAGCAGGTGCAGCGCGTCGGCATTTTCCGGGCGGGCGCGGAGGACCTGTCGGTAGATTTCTTCCGCGCGGTCCAGCCTGCCCGCCTGATGCTCGCGGAGAGCAGCCATCAGCGTTCCGGAGGCCGTGTTCAAAGGGATTCCTTTCTCCGTAGCCATCTTGCTCCGCAAGATGTGGCTTCGTCTCGCGGAGCGAGACGGCTACTATGTTTGCGGCTCTGCCGCGCGCAATCGCGCCTTTGCGATCAACTCCTGAAAAACGCGTTCCAGCTCGCGGACGCTTTCCATGTCCTCGAAAAGAACGGGACTGAACGCCCGGATTTTCCGCTCGACGGTCGCCCGAAAATCGGCCTCGGCGGCCAGGCGGACGGCGATGTCGACGTACTGCTGCGGGTCGGAAGCGATGCAGTCGTCGATTCCCATTCTCTTGTACATCGCGTACGCGGCCCGCCCGGCTTGCAGCGGCGTCGGCAGCGTGACGATCGGTTTGCCCAGCGAGAAGCCGTGGCAGCACGTCGTTCCGCCGCCGTAGTGCAACGTATCCAGCAGCACGTCGGACACCGCCACGAGGCTGAGATAATCGGGATACGTTTGGCGGGGGAGGAAGACGATTCGATCCAGCACGTCGGGAATGGTCGTCGAGAAGCGTTGGCGCAGAGCGTCCGCTTTGCGTCCGGTTTCATCTCTTACGATCGCGATGATCCCGGCCTGGTCCCGGCGCGCGATGCCCGCGAGGATCGGATCGAAATCCGGATGGAACTTCTCGATCTTCTGGAGACACGCGTAGACGTGTTGATCCGCCGAGAAGCCGAAATCCACTCGCGTTTTCGGCGACCCCGGCAGAACGGCGCGGCGGACGTAGGCCAGATTGGTCTTGGTGCGGACGAGCGTCTCGGTGTAATACCGGTCGGCGTCCTCCTCGCCCCACAGCGCGTTGAACAGATAGTAGTCCATTTGCGGAATACCTGATGTCTCCGGAATCCCCGCCGAGGTACACTGGACCGGCGCGAGGCGGAAGAAGGGCAGGTAGTAATTCATCGGGCCGGAGGCGACCTCCCAATAGTAGAGCAGGTCGAAGCTCGCCTCCCGGATCGTCGCCACGGCCAGATCGAATCGATTGGGAAGCGCGAGAACCCGAATCGAGTCGCTCTTCAACGCGTTCTCGATAATGGCGGCTCCCTCTTGCGAGCACACGACGAACACCTCGAACAACTCGGGGTCCATGCGCTCCAACATGCCTTGCATGACCGAGAGGAAGACGCCCTCGTGGTGGTTCGTCACCACGAATCCGACGCGTGGTTTCTCGCTCCGGCAGACCGGCTCCCACGCGGGGAAGTAACGCCGCAACACGTTGGCGAAGGCCTCTTTGATCTGCCGATTGTCCCTGCCCTGATACAACAGGTTGAAAGGCGGTACGGGACCGAATGCGGAGATCCTCGAGAAATCGATCTCCAGCTTTCGGGCGGAAAGACGCCTCAGTTCGGCCAGCAGTCGGCGGCGGTACTCGTCGATTTCCTCGTTGCCCCCGAAGACCGCCGGGCAGAGCGGCCAGAGCCGCAATTCCCAGAGCGCCTGATCCGGTTCGAGTTCGACCGCCCGCTGGTAACTCTCGGCCGCTTCGTCCAGCTTTTCCTGCATTTGGAGGACGAGACCCAGATTGAAATGCGCCTCGGCGTAATCCGGTTTGATTTCCAGGGCGCGTCGGTGGGCCGCAGTTGCCTCCTCGAACTTCTCCCGGCTTCTCAGGGCGATACCCAAGTGATTGTACGCCTCGGCATAATCGGGCCGGCTTTGCAGGGCGCGCCGGTAGCTTGCCTCGGCCTCGTCGTACTTGCCCAGCGCCACCAGCACGTTGCCGAGGTTGTTGTGCGCCTCGGCCAGCCCCGGATCGATCTCCAAGGCCCGCTCGAGGCTGGCCGTCGCTTCGTCGAGTCGATGCTGGTCCTTCAAGACGCTGCCCAGGTTGTTGTGTGCCTCGGCGAAGTCCGGCTTGATCCGCACGGCTTGCCGATAACAGGCCGCCGCTTCATCGAACTGGTCTTGCTCTCGCAGGACGTTGCCCAGATTGTAGTGGGCGTCGCCGTAGTCGGGCTCGATCTGCAGCGCGCTGCGATAGCATGCCGCCGCCTCATCGAGCAGGTCCTTCTCCTTCAAGACGTTGCCGAGGTTGTTGTGGGCTTCAACGTGATCGGGCTCGATCTGCAGGGCACGCCGGTAGCTGCTCTCTGCCGCGTCGAGTTCTTCCAACCGAGTCAGCACGTTGCCGAGGTTGTAGTGAGCTTCGACGTAATCCGGCTTGACTTGCAGGGCACGCCGATAGGCCTCTGCCGCCTCGTCGAGTTCGCCGTGCCGTTCCGACACCGTACCCAGGTTGAAGTGTGCCTCGGCACAGTTCGGATCGACGTGCAGTGCGTGATGATAGGCGGCCACGGCTTCGTCGACTTCTCCTTGCTCTTGAAGGGCGGCACCCAGCGCACTGTGCGCTTCGGCGAAGTCGGGCCTGATTTCCAACGCCCGCCGATAACAGGTCACCGCTTCGTCCAGGTCCCGTGCCGTCTGACAGACCATTCCGAGATTGCTGTGGTAGATGGCCTCGTTCGGATTCGCGCGGATCGCCCGGCGGATCAGCTCCACGGCGCCATGATGGTCGCCTTTCTGGTGGGAAAGCACCCCGAGGAGGTGTAGCCCGTCGGCGTGGTTCGGGTCGATGCACAAGACGTCCCGGTAGATCTGCTCCGCCTGCTGCAACTGGCCGGCCTGATGGTACTGCACGGCCACGGTGAGTGCTTCGGGAATTGTGGGCATGGGGGCGTTTTTCCGATCGCGAGTTGAGAAGAAAACGGAAGAGGAGGCAGCACGGATTCCCTGGGCGTCGAGCCAGTGGGAAGCATCGAAGACCAGCCGGCAAGGTTACCAGGATCGGTAATACTTACCCACCTTGCCGCGTTTTCGCATGTTCGCCAAACGACTTGACGCGCAGAGTCACAACTGCCTTCGGATCGGAGATTCCCCAATCTTTAGCATAACCCGACACAGCCGCAGCCAACGGGGCCGGCCGGGCTCGGGACTGTGGGGGCTGGGGACTGGGGGCTGGGGATTCGGGGCTGGGGATTCGGGGCTGGGGGCTCGGGGCTGGGGACTGGGAGTTCATGGGGCTGCCGTGGAAAAAGGGGACAGGCTCCGAGCCGGCAGCGTTTCTCAGCGATTCTCACGCCATTTCCGGCTCGGAGCCAGTCCCCATTTTCCACTCTCCACTCACCACTCATCACTCTTCACTCACCACTCGCCACTCATCACTCATCACTCCCCACTCCCCACTCATCACTCCCCCCCGCAACGCAGTGCGGGGGCGTTCTTCACCTCCACCGCTGCCCACTACCCACTACCCACTCACCTCATCTGCCGAAGCTTGTATCGCTGGATCTTGCCGGTGGCCGTTTTGGGCAAGGCGTCGACGAATTCCACCCAGCGCGGGTACTTGTGCGGCGAGGTGGTCGTCTTGACGAAATCCTGCAACTCGCGAGCCAACTCGGGCGAGGGGACATGTCCGTCCTTGAGCACGACGAACGCCCGCGGCTTCAGCAGCCCTTCCTTGTCGACGGCGGCGGCCACGCCGCTTTCCAGCACGGCCGGGTGCTGTTGCAGGATGGCTTCCACGTCGGTCGGCCAGACGGCCAGACCGCTGACCTTGATCATGTCGTCCGTGCGGCCGGCGTACCAGAAGTAGCCGTCCTCGTCGACCCGGAACTTGTCGTGCGTGTTGATCCACTCGCCGAAGAACGTGTGCTTGGTCTGTTCGTGCTTGTTCCAATACCCCGAAGCGATGCTGTCGCCCTTGATCATCAGCGTGCCGACTTTCCCGGCGGGCAGTTCCCTGCCGTCGTCGTCGACGATTTTCGCCTCGTAGCCGGGCACGATTTGTCCCGTGCTGCCGGGCTTGACCGCGCCGGGCCGATTGGAAATGAAAATGTGCAGGATTTCCGTCGACCCGATGCCGTCGTAGATCTCCACGCCGAAGCGGTCGAGCCATCGCTGGTAGATCGTCTTCGGCAGCGGCTCGCCGGCGGAGATGCACATCCGCACCCGGCCCAGGTCCGTTCGACCTGCTTTTTCCGCGGTGTGCAGCAGCGCGGCGTAGCTGGTGGGCACGCTGTAGAAGACGGTGGGCTGGTAGCGGTCGATGACTTCGAACACCTTGTCGGGCAGCGGCCTCTCGGGCCACAGCACGGTGGTTCCACCCGTTCGCAGCGAGAAGTAAAGCCCGTTGCCCAGCCCGTACGCAAAGAAGAGCTTGGCCACCGAGAACGACACGTCCGACTCTTTCAGGCCGATCGTCCGCCGGGCGTAGAAGTCGGCCTCGACGATCATGTCGTGATGCAGGTGTACGGCGCCTTTGGGAAAGCCCGTCGTCCCGGAACTGTAGAGCCAGAAGGCCGTATCGTCTTTGCTCGTATCGACCGGTTCCAGCGACGCGGAGGCCTCCTGCATGACGGCGCTGAGGCTCAGGTGATCGCCGGCTTCTTCGCCGGTGACGATGACGTGCTCGAGGTATCTCAGCTTGTCGCGAATCTCCGTGATCCGGCCGAGAAAAGCGGGATCGACCACCAACACCCGGGCGCGGCTGTCGTTGAGCAGGTACTCGTAGTCCTTGGACATCAGCATCGTGTTCATCGGAATCGCGACCGCGCCGATCTTCATCGCGCCGAAGAACGCGAACACGAACTCGGGCGCGTCGGGCAGAATCATCGCCACGCGCTCCTCCATGCGGACGCCCAATTGGAGCAGGACGTTGCCGAAACGGTTCACGCCTTCGTAGAGGTCCCGGTAGGTCACCGTCCTTTCGCCGCAAAGGATGGCGGGCTTCTCCGCGCGCCCTTCGGCGATGTGCGAATCGACGAACACGGCCGCCGCATTGAGTCGTTCCGGGAATTCGAGGTCCGACA
>DATLAN010000280.1:0-4723 GCA_035527455.1 Thermoguttaceae bacterium | reverse complement strand
TTTGCAATTTGCAATTGACAATTTGCAATTCTTCCCGTTTCGGGCGGTGCTGCGGGAAGCCCGTGGAAAAAGGGGACAGGCACCGAGCCGGCAGCGTTGCTCGGCGGTTTTCGCGCCATTTGCGGCTCGGAGCCAGTCCCCGTTTTCCACTCACCGCTTAGAAAACCAGCGTTCGTCCAACATAGCAAACGGCCGCACCACCCGCCAGCCGGTCGCCGGGTTGACGCCCGTGTGGCGGAGCTTGTTTCGGGCGCGGCTGAGAATGGGGCCGTTTTCCCCGTGCTTGCCACGGCCGTCGCGGGGCACTAAACTGCGGGCCGAGCGTTCCCCGTTCCTCTTTCCCGCCCAGGAGGTTGCCATGATCCGCTCTTTACTTGTCGTTATCGGCCTGTTCTTCGTCGCTGTGGCGGGTGCGGCCGAGGATCTCTCGGTATTGCCGGCGAACGTCGACGGCGCGGCGCCGAATCAGATGATGCACGGCTATCTGATGCGGCTGGCCCACGAGGCCCTCGACCGGCGGGACGCCCAATACGAGCAACTCGAGACGCCCGAGCAACTCGCCGAATATCAGCAGCAGATGCGGCAGTTCTTCGTGGCCGCCTTGGGCGGATTTCCCGAGCGGACGCCGCTGAGGCCGCAGATCGTCGCCAAGGAAGACCGCGACGGCTATCGGATCGAGAAGGTCATCTTCGAGAGCCAGCCGCAGCACTTCGTCACGGCGATCCTCTACCTGCCCGACGCCGAGCCGCCTTATCCGGGCGTGCTGGTCCCGTGCGGACACAGCGACAACGGCAAGGCCTACGACGGATATCAACGCGTGTCCATCCTGCTTGCCCGAAACGGCATGGCCGCGCTCTGCTACGACCCGATCGACCAGGGCGAGCGGTTCCAGCTTCTCGACGCCGGCGGCAAGCCGGTCGAAGGCGGCACCATGGCCCATTGCCTGCTGGGCGTGGGAAGCATCCTGCTGGGTCGCAACACGGCCACGTACCGCGTCTGGGACGGCATGCGGGCGATCGATTACCTGCAAAGCCGCCCGGAAATCGACCCCGAGCGGATCGGCTGCACGGGCAACTCCGGCGGCGGCACGCTGACCAGCTACCTGATGGCGCTGGACGAACGGATCACCTGCGCCGCCCCGAGCTGCTACCTGACCAGCTTCCGGCGGCTGATCGAGACGATCGGGCCCCAGGACTGCGAGCAGAACATCCACGCCCAGATCGCCCGCGGCATGGGCCACGCCGATTACGTGATGATGCGGGCGCCGAAGCCCACGCTGTTGTGTGCGGCCACGCGCGATTTCTTCGACATCGGCGGCACCTGGACCACGTTCCGCCAGGCCAAGCGGTTCTACACGCGGATGGAGTTCGCCGAACGGGTCGACCTGATCGAGACCGACGCCCAGCACGGCTTCTCGCCGCAGCTCCGCGTGGGGGCGGTCCGCTGGATGCGGCGGTGGCTGCTCGGGATCGACGACGCGATCACCGAGCCCGACGCCGCGGTGCTCAGCGATCAGGAGGCCCTGTGTACGCCCAAGGGACAAGTGATGCTGCTCGATGGGGCACGCAGCACGTTCGACCTGAACGCCGAACTGGAAGAGAAACTGGCCAAGGCACGGAAGCAGTTTTGGAAAGAGACGGACAAGGCGCAGGCACTGGACGAAGTCCGCCGGATCGCGAGAATCCGCCGCTCGAGCGAACTGCCCGAGCCCGAGTGCAAGACGGTCGCAACTATCCGGCGCGAAGGCTATTCGATCGAGAAGCTGATCCTCGAGCCGGAAGCGGGCGTCTTCTTGCCGGCCTTGGCCTTCGTGCCGGCCCAACGCGCCGGCGGGGACGCATACCTTTATCTCAACGCCGCGGGAAAGCACGTGGACGCGGCGCCCGGCGGGCCGATCGAGAAGCTCGTCACGGAAGGCCACCTGGTGCTTGCCGTCGATCTCCGCGGGCTGGGCGAGACGGCCACCTCCGGCGACAACCGCAAGTACGCCCGATACCTGGGCGCCGAATGGGTCGACAACAGCCTGGCCTACATGCTCGACCGCTCGTACCTGGCGATGCGTGCCGAAGACGTGTTGGGGTGTGCCCGGTTCCTGGCCGATTTCCAGGCCGGCGAGAAGCCCAACCGCGTCCACCTGACGAGCATCGGGCTGGTCGGTCCGCCGGCCTTGCACGCGGCCGCCTTGGAGCCGGAGTTGTTCGCGTCGGTGACTCTGAAGAACTGCCTCGTCTGCTGGTCCGACGTCGTCCGCACACCGCTGGCCACGAACCAGTATGTCAACGTGGTACACGGAGCACTGAGGACCTACGACTTGCCCGACCTGCTGGCGACGCTGCCGAAGAGCAAGGTCACCATCGTCGATCCGCTTAGTTCTCGCTGAACCCGAACGCCTTGGCCACTTCGCGTCCCAAGGGGTTCTTGACGAACTTCTTGCGGCACTCGCCGCAGAGATCGAACCGCAACTGCTGATAGACGTCGTCGCCGATCTGGTCGTCGTCGGCGTCTTCGAGACGTTCGAGAATGTCCTGGATTTCCTGAAGGTGGTCGCGGTCGTCGTCGTAAGGGTCGACGGTGACCGGATCGAACGCGGCGAAGACTTCCATTTTCACCACGTAGCGAATGTCCTCTTCCGGGTCGAGCGTTTGTTTGCACAAATCACATGAATACCGAATCATTGACTTGCTCCTCGTCTGGTGTTGTCGGATGCCGACCAAAAGAAGACACGGCCCACTCTGCCCATGAACTTCTATCCTAATGGCAATCGGGGCCCAATAGCAAGATGTCCTCGGCCGATTTTCTCGCCTGCGCGGGAATCTCACGGGACCGTGCTGCATCGACAGCCCCGCACCGCGCCGCGCCGGGCAGGCGAAATGCAAATCCATCCCCCCCGAAAGTGCTGGGGTTGGCGTCGCGCCGGCGGATCGACTAAAATAAATTCTGCGAGGAAGGCGTGCCGAGCCGCCGTCGATTCGGACGCACGCCGTGTCCGACCAGACGCTGGGGTGTAGAGATGCGGGTAGTTCGCGCGGTCGAACAACGCAGTTCCAGGTCGCGCAGGGCCAGAAGGCCCCGCGCCCGCTCGGTCAGCGCGCCGGAGGACGTCCCGCCAAGACCGTCGCCCATTCCGCTCGCGCTTCAAGCCAGCGTGCTGGTGCTCAACCGGCTCTACATGGCCATCCACGTCGTCGGTGCGCGCCGCGCGTTCGTGCTGCTGTTCCGCGAGGTGGCCGAGGTGATCCATCACGAAGACGGGACCTTCGGCAATCACGATTTCGACTCGTGGCGCAATTACAGCGAGTTGCGCGCCGCCTGCAAACAACCGCACGAGGACTGGATTCGTGCGGTGAATTTCGAGATTCAAGTGCCCCGGGTGATCCGGCTGCTTTCCTACGACCGGATGCCCAGACAAAAACTCCAACTCAATCGCCACAGCGTGCTGGCGCGGGACGAACACCGTTGCCAGTATTGCAGCCGCCAGTTCCCGCCGCACCGGTTGAGTCTCGACCACGTCGTCCCTCGCAGCCGCGGGGGAATGACCACTTGGGAAAACGTGGTGTGCGCGTGTCTGGAGTGCAACGTCAAGAAAGGCGGCCGCACCCCCCGCGAAGCCCGAATGAAGCTGGTTCGCCGCCCGATTCGACCGAACCGCAATCCCATGTTGATCCGCAAGCTCGCCAGCCCCAAGTACGAAACCTGGCGAAGTTGGCTCGACGGTGCGCATTGGGAAATCGCTGCCGGTGAGTGAGGAGCTTTCGAGATAGCACCATCGGGGGGATTTCTTCTCCGCCGCTTCCCACGCAGATCGGCCGAGAATCCCGACTGCAATCCGGCATGCTTCTGCGCCGTTTATGCTTACAGACTTGCTTCTTTCCCGCATCGCAGTTAGAATCGGTATAAATGGGAAATAGCCGCTCGCGAGGGGATCGACGGCGTGGGACTTTCTGAAATCGACCGCAATCTGTTGGAACGGTGCCTTGGCGGCAAGCCCCGGGCGTGGGAAGATTTCGTGGATCGCTTCATGGGTTTGGTGGTCCACGTGGTCAACCACACGGCCCAAGCCCGAAGCGTCCGGCTCACGCCCGAGGATCGCGACGACCTCTGTGCGGAAGTCTTTCTGGCGGTGCTGCACAATGATCTTGCGCTGCTGCGCAATTTCCGCGGGCAGAGCAGTCTGGCCACTTATCTTACGGTGGTTGCCCGGCGAATCGTGGTCCGCGAGTTGCTCTGCTGGAAATCGGCCGCCCGGCTCGGCGACGGTTCTGCGCTGCACGTTGCCGAGGCGATCCCCGATCCGCATCCCAACGCCGAACAGCGGATCGACAACCAGGAACAGGTCCAGCGTCTCTTGAACGGCCTGAAGGGGACCGAAGCCGACGTGATCCGCATGTACCACCTGGAAGGCAAGAGCTACCGGGAGATCGGCTCGGCGGTCGGCATGCCCGAAAACAGCATCGGCCCCATTCTCAGCCGCGCCCGAAACAAGCTCCGCCGCACGGGCGTCAACCCGGCCACCGGCTAGCGGGTGGTACGGCCGTTTGTTATGTTGGACGAACGCCGGTTTTCTAAGCGGTGAGTGGAAAATGGGGACTGGCTCCGAGCCGCAAATGGCGCGAAAACCGCCGAGCAACGCTGCCGGCTCGGTGCCTGTCCCCTTTTTCCACGGGCTTCCCGCAGCACCGCCCGAAACGGGAAGAATTGCAAATTGTCAATTGCAAATTGCAAA
>DATLAN010000279.1:0-4694 GCA_035527455.1 Thermoguttaceae bacterium | reverse complement strand
CGTGCCGCATATGGCGACTTCCATGCCCATCGCTTCGGCCATGGCGGCCTTGGCCAGCAGGGCTCGGTCGGCCTCCTTGGCGCTGTTGGCGTAGGCGACCTGGATGTGGTTGGCCTTGTGCCGGGCCATCAACTGGTCGCGGGAGACGCCGTAGGTCACCGCGTGCATGATCGGCCATTGCGACGTGGTCTCCTGCCAACGGCGCTCGGTCTCTTCGGCGGGCAACTCGACCACTTCCGCGCGGCCGAGGTCCATCTTCAGCCTGTCCTGTTCGATGAAGATTCGCGACCAGACGATCTCGCCCGGCTTGGAGATGCCCTTGAGCGTGCCGCCGCCGAGACGGAAATACATGGACGGTTGACGCTCGCTGGAGGCGCCCTTCCAGCCGTCGATGAAATGGGCCGGCGGTGCGGAGCCGCTGATCAGGAACACCCAGACGTAATCCTTCACCGTGCCCGACTGATCCCAGTCGCCCCAGCGGATGTCGTGCAGGGTGTTTTCGACCGGCTGTCCCATCGCCTTGTGGACGCGACAGGTCATCAGGCCGTCGAGCCCGGCGCACTCGTCGACTTCGTTGAAGTGGATCACCGGGCGGCCCTCGTAGAGCACGCGTTGGCCGTCGCGGCTGGCCACCGGCGGACGATCGGTGTTGTTGAGCATCCCCTCGACCAGGTCGCTGGCCGGCAGCATGTCCTTCAATCCCTGTTGGTATTGGATGCCGATCAAGTCGCAGCCGAAATCGTCGGCGATCCGCACGGCGGCGATGTACATCTTGCACTGGGTGAGGATCTGGGCGTCGGTGAGATGCTCCTTTTCGTCGGGCCCGGTGACGAAGGTCACGCCGCGGTCTTCCATCCATCGGCGGACTTCCCCGGCTTCCGCGTCGGGTACCTGGCTGGTTTCCCAGCAGAGGGCCGATTGGCTGAGCCGTTCCTTGTAGACGCCCAGCGGATTGAGCAGTTCGTCCTGGATGATGGCGTTGTACATGCCCATGCACCCTTCGTCGAAGATGCCCATGATCGCCTTTTCGCGCCGCAGTTGTTCGGCCAGCGCCTTGCCCAGCTTCCGTTCGGGCGCCGGGACCTTGAGTTTCTTCAGCGGCATGACGTGCGGGGTGGGATGGCGGACGACGCCCTTGTCGAGCCACTTGTTCAGCTTCTTGACGAACGCCGGATCGGAGAAGCTCTCGCTCCAGAGGGTCGAGTACTTCACGCCGGCCTTGGTCAGCGAGGCGTTGAGGTTGAGCATGCCCACCAGTCCCGGCCAGGTGCCCGACCAGTTGGCCAGCGTGAGGATCGGGCCCTTGTGGTCGATCAGCCCCGGCAGCACGTGGTGGGAGTATTGCCAGACGGTTTCGGCGACGATCAGCTTGGCCTGGGGGTCGATCCCGGCAAAGACGCACATCCCCTCTTTCTGGGAGCTTATGAACCCATGTTTGACGTCCGGCTTGTAAGGATGGGCCCGAACCAACTCGTACCCGGCCTCGGCGAGCACCTTGGCCAGATCGTCCTCCATCTGTTTCTGATTGGCCCAGCAGACCTCGTTGGCCGAGTCGCGCAGGTCGCCGCTGGAGACCAGGAGGACCTGCTTTTTCTTCGCTTTAGGGGGGGTGGGCGGTTTGGGTATGTCGTATTTAGCCATGTCTGGTTCTCCGTGTGCTGTTTTGTCCGAGCCGTTATCATAATGGTTCGGCCAGCGGCTGGAAAGTAGCGGGGGAACGTGCCGCTCGAAGCCGGCGGGTCGCAGCGGTATTAGAATAGAGTGTATGCGACTCTTGGTGCCGCGAAGTTTTCGTTGCCGCGGATCGTTTAGCGGGCTTACCTTGCCCGCCGTTGCCTCAGCGGAGAAACGTAGCTGCCATAACGGCGGGCAAGCCCGCCCGCTAAACTGCAATACTGCAATGTCCTCATGCATGGCGCAGGATCAGTAGACCCCGTAAGAATGCACATCTCACAAACAAGCATCGCCACATCGGAGCCAAATCGGTCGCGCCGCCGGCTCCTGGTCGGCTCAGTTTTGGCAGCGATCGTCTGTGCCGGGGCGCTGCTGGCCACCTCGCCGGGATTGCCGATGGTTTGGGACGAGGGCAACGCGATCCTCCGGGCAGAGGGGATCTTGCGGTGGTTCTATCGGTGGCAGCCGGGCGCCGACGGGCCGGGCCCGCTGAGCCGGGAAGCGATCGAGAACGACTGGCTGTACACGGTTCCCTTCGAGAAGAAACTCGATGCGTATCAGATCGAGTTGCAGGGCGAAGGCCATCCGGCGTTTTACGGCATCGTGATCACGGCGGGGCGTTGTTGCTCCTGGACGTGGCTGGCTCCGCTGGACGCCGCGCGCTTTGGGCCCATGATGCTGTTTGCCGTGGCCGCCGGGGCCATGTTCTATCGGATGGGGCGAGACTACTCGATCGTCGCGGCGGTCGGGGCGGTGGCGGCCCTGATGCTGATGCCGAGGCTTTTCGCCCATGCCCATTTCGCCTCGTTCGACGGGCCGCTGACAAGCTGCTGGATCTTGGCCTGGGCCACGTTCGCCCCGGCGCGGAAGAAGTGGCCCGCAGCCGTGCTGTGGGGGATCATGCTGGGCATGACGCTGAGCTGCAAGGCGCCCGGCTGGTTCGCCCCGCTGCCCTTTATCGCGTGGGCTGCGATCTACCGCGACCGCTCGGCCGCCAAGGCCCTCGCGATCGGCATTCCCACGGCACTGGCGACCTTCTTCCTGCTCAATCCGCCGCTGTGGCACCAGCCGATCCACGGCTGGGCGGAGTTCTTCGATCTGAACCTGCACCGAGCCGCGCGGCTGCAGTTGAACATCCCGATCCAGTTCCTCGGCGAAATACACCACCTGGGCAACCCCTTGCCTTGGTACAACACGCTTTTTTGGACGGCCGTGACCGTTCCGGTGGGCACGCTGCTGCTGGCCGGGATCGGTCTGGCGGCCGTCTTCCGCCGCTGCCGTACGGATCGAGCGGGGATCCTGCTGGTGGGCAACTGGCTGGTGCTGTTGATCGTCCGCGCCGTTCCCGGCACGCCGCCACACGACGGCGTACGGCTGTTTCTGCCGAGTTTTGCCATGCTGGCCGCGCTGGCCGGCGTCGGTTGCGGCACACTGCTTTCCTGGGCGGCCACGCGCTGGCCGAACCGGCTTCGCGCCCGGGCTGTTGCCCTGGTCTCGCTCGGGCTGCTCTTCGCCGGCAGTGCCAGCAGCCTCGTTTGGTACGCCCCGCACTGGCTCTCGTACTACAACCTGCTGATCGGCGGTCTGCCGGGCGCGACCGCCGCGGGCATGGAGCCGACCTATTACTGGGACGGGCTGGACCGGTCGGTGTTCGATTGGCTGGACGAGAACACGGAAGAAAACCAGAACATTTGGATCCGTTCTCCCTCCTTGGAAAACCTCGTGTGGATGCACCGCCGCAAGGGCACGCAATTCGACCCGGTGCCGGGCGCGTACCGCTGGTACGTGTTGCAGAACCGGCCCGGCGACTGGCCACCCGATTCCGCCGAGCGCCGGCTGATGGAAGAGTTCACGCCGGCAATGGCCAAGACGATTCGCACCGGCGGCTGGGGCCCCTGGCGGCTCGACGTGCCGCTGGTGGCCGTCTACGATTTCCGGCAGTACTTTGAGGCTTCACAAACTCAACCGTCCCGGGATTCCCGCGGGCACTGATGATTTGCGCGTTTGTGTTGTGCATTTTGTGCATTGCTGAATTCTTGCGAATCCAGCTACACGTTCTTGCCGGGCCGCATCGGCGTTATATCGGCCCGGAAAACCCGCCATGGATCGAATGACCGACGAACACGATTCTCACGCGGCGAACTCTTCCGAGACGTGTCCGTCGCGCCGGGCCGATGCGTCCGCGGTGCTGTTTGCGCTCGCGCTGCCCGGGCTGATGACGCTGTGCTATTTCACGTGGCTGACCGGCCCGGCCGCCGGAGCCGTGGCCCTGCTCGGGAAAACCGTCCAACTGGCCTTCCCGATGCTTTGGGTCCTGGCCGCACAACGACGGCGCCTCAATTGGGCCCGGCCGGGCAAAGCCGGGTTGGCCGAAGGGGCCGCGTTCGGTGTGCTCGTTCTCGCGGCAATGCTGCTGCTGTATTTCACGTGGCTGAAACCGGGCAGTTACATGGCCGCCGCCGCCGAGCAGATCCGCCGGAAGGTGGACGGTTTCGGACTGTGCAGCCCGGCGAGATACATCGCCCTGGGCGTGGTCTATTCGCTGGGGCACTCGCTGCTGGAGGAATACTACTGGCGATGGTTCGTGTTCGGCCAATTGCGACGGCTCGTTTCCCTACGGGCGGCGATCGCGATCTCCAGCCTGGGGTTCATGGGACATCACGTGGTTGTGCTGTCGACGTTCTTCGGGTGGTTTTCGTTCGCGGCCGTCTTCTTCTCGCTGGCGGTGGCCGTCGGCGGGGCCGTTTGGGCCTGGATCTACCACCGCAGCGGCTCGCTCTACGCGGTCTGGTTGAGCCACCTGTTCATCGACGTGGGGATATTCAGCATCGGCTACCACCTGCTCTTCGCGGCGCAAGTAGGTCAGGGCTTGCCCTGACGGCACTAAGTTTCAATGGGTCAGTTTGTGAGGTTGGCGTTTGTGTCCGTTGCCGAGGTCTTTGACTATTGTGTCTCCTGGCCGCGGATCATGTCGGCCGGGACGAAAGTGGACGCGGTGGCTGGCGATCCGATCCAACAAA
>DATLAN010000278.1:0-12462 GCA_035527455.1 Thermoguttaceae bacterium | reverse complement strand
GAAGGGGCGATATATGATAGCCCAGGGCAACGCCCTGGGAAACAAGGCCACGCACACGGTTAGCCCCGAAGGGGCGATATATGATAGCCCAGGGCAACGCCCTGGGAAACAAGGCCACGCACACGGCTAGCCCTGAAAGGGCGATATAGGGAGCCCTGAATCGAAGATGATTCCGCCCTTTCAGGGCTGGTCCACGTTTGATGCCCTACCAATCCCAGGGCGTTGCCCTGGGCTGCCACATGTCGCCCCTTCGGGGCTGAACGGATGGTATCACCTTGTTCCTACCCAGGGCGTTGCCCTGGGCTATCTCATTTGAGCCTTTCAGGCTCGCCCTTATTCGAATCTTTCGGGCTCGCCTCCCACACAAACCACCTGTCCGTCCTGCGTCGAGATGAACACGCGGCCGGCTGCGGCGGCCATGCCGTCCCAGACGGGGGCCGGTAAGTCGTTACGGGAGAGAATCTTGCCGTCTTCGGGCGACGCTACCAGTAGTTGGCCGCCTGAGCCGGCGATCAACAAGGTGTCGTTGGCCAGGACCATCGCGGCGATCTGTTGATCTTCAGCGCCGGGCTCGAAGACTTTCGCCGACCACCGCGCTGCTTTGGCCAATCGGTCCGCCCGCCATTGGTCGCCACTTTTTCGCACCGCGTCGCGAATCGACCAAACGGTGTCGAACTTTTCGCCGCCGGAAAGGTCGAAATCCCGGCGATAGACCGTCCGCTTGTCTTCAGAAGAGCCGAACAGCGTGTTTTCGCGGAACACGACCAGCGGGCGCCGTTCCCCCGAGGGTCGCGAGGCCGGGGGCTGGTTGCGGGGAGCATACGACCAGAAGCCGCGGGGTACCATCACACCGCCGGCATCGCCGGCGTTTGAATAGGCAAAGCCGCTGTCGGCCTCCACCCGCATCTTGCCGCTGCCGCGCTCGAACAACCACCGCGACATGGCCACGCTGTCGTCTTCGCGGTGCAACAGGTCGAAGTTGTCGAACTCCAGACCGAGCCCGCCGTAGAAGCGATCCTGCGGCACGCTGTCCAGCCGCCGGACCCAGAGGATCTTCCCATCGGCCGGCTCGACGGCGAAGACCAGGATGCCGCCGTCGGCCAGCGGTTGACGCCCGGCCGCGAAGAAGGCCATGTCGTCGACCACCAGCACGCTTCCCGGCACGGGCCACGGCGATTCGAGCTGACCGTAGGCGACGATCCGCTCGTCGACCGGGGCCGCCCGCAGCCGCCACACCATCCGCCCGTCGTCGGCCCGAAGACAATAGACCCAGCCGCTCTTGGTCCCGAACAGGCACAGCCCGACGTGGATGGTCGGCGCCGTGTCGATCCGCCCGTTGGCCGTGAAACGCCAGCAGACCGTTCCCGTCGCGGCATCCAAGGCGACCACCTGATGGGCATCGCCCCGGGCGACGAAGACCTTCCCCTCGGCGATCACGGGCGGAGTGATCGGCCCGGGCATGAACGGATTGTGGTTCCAGTCGTCGGCAATCGCACCTTGCGGACGGTCGCCCAACTCGACCGACCAGAGCGTTTTCAACGCCTTGGGCACCGGCCGGTTCGTGCTGCCGCTGCGCCACGCGTCGTGCCGATAGCAGGGCCATGAATCGTCGGCCGCGTCGTTCGCCGACCCATCGACTGCGGGTGGTTCCACGCCGCGCTCGACGACGAACTCCAACCCACCGAGATCTTCCGGGATCGCGTCGCCTTGCGGCCGGGCCGTCGCCAGGGCCGCGAATCCGCGGAGCATGGGCCAGCAGATGCAGTGCTTCGGGAAAACATAGATCAGCCCGTTGGCCGGCACGAACCCGGCGTCGCGACCGCACGCCCCCTTGGTGATCCGGTTGGCGTCGACGTCCCCCGTTTCCAGAGCGGTCATGTTCATCTCGCCGGCAAACAGGAACCGCTCGGTGGCCACGGGCGGAAAACAATGGCCCCATCCGGCCGGGTGCGTCTGCTTCACCTCGCCCGTCTGCCGATCCAGCGCCACGCACCGATGATCATCCAGCACCCAAACCGTGTCGCTGACGAACATCGCCCGGGCCTGCTTCCAGTGGGCCGTACCGGGAATGAACGTGTGGCTCCAAAGCGGCTCGCCGTCGGCGGCCGAGACGACGTGAATCCGGTTGTTCGGCTTGTCGTTGCTGAAGGTCGAGACTTCATAGGCCAGCAGGTCCCGGTCGCAGACGCACCGGCGAACCTCCGCCATCCACGGAAGATCGTCCCTCCGCCAACGGACCTTTCCGGTGGCCAAATCGAGGCTGACCGCCGTACACTTCTGGCCCCGTTGGGGAGTTCCCTGGATGAAATAGACGGCACCGTCACCGGCCGCAAAACATCGCGGCTGAACCGCTTCGATCTTCCAGCGAAGGCTCCCGTCGTCGGCCTGGACGGCCCGGACCGACTCCCGGTCGAAAGCGATCAGCATCCCGTCGACGTGCAACACGTCGGTGGGCGTGCCGGCCCGGGGATACTCGCCCAGCGGCTCGCCCGTGGCGCCGTCCAGTGCCATGAGCTTCCCGTCGGTGACCACGAAGAGCCGCTCGCCGGCAGCGATCGGGCGGACGCTTCCCGGCGCGTATCGGAAGTTGTAACCGCCCCGGGCCGGCGAGGGACTGAGCGGCCGCTGCCAAAGCTGCAGGCCGTTGAACCCGTCTCGCCCCAGCACGCCGACGTAATAGTTGCGACCCGCGGCCGTGACCATGTTGCTGACTTCCTGCGACGGGCCGGCCACCCAGCGGATCCGACGCGGCGGACCCACCAGCCGATCACGGGAAACCGCGTTGCCGTCGGCCGCGTGACGGGGATGGGACCACTCGTCCATTTCCTCCGGCCGGGGTTTGCGGGCGAAGAGCCACTTGCCATCGGTTCCCACGCGCCGTACGTCCTCAAGGCCGGCCGCCTTCAAGGCCGATTCCGCGACGTTCTCTTCGCGAATCAGCAAGACGCCTTGCGGACACAACACGCGTGCCATCTCGGCCGGCCGTATGGCGTTGGCCTGACGGCCTTCGATCAACAGCAGATTGACGAGGTTCTCCGTGTAGGGGAGTCTGCCGCCGGGCGTCAGACGGTCGGCGGAAACCAGACCGTAAAGCTCCTGGGCGTGGAAAGACTGCGTGGCCTTGGCGACCGCAGCCGGATCGGAGTCGAGCAGGTGCACCAGGAACCGGCCGGTGCGGGCCAGATCGGCGAGCGCTTCGAGATCGCCGCCGCCGATTTGCACGCACAGTCCGCCGCCAATCCCCGATGTCTCCACGAGCGAGACTTCCGCCGCGCGGCCCATGTCACGCGATGCGAGGAGTCCGAGGAGAAGGGTCAAACCAAGAAGACGAACGATCCTGGGCGAGTAAGTAGTGTGGGTCATCGGTTGCTCCTGGCAGGGGTGATACAGCACTCGGTCGGTCTGCCGCACGTACAGAAAGCGATGGTTCGACCATGAGTCACGCCAGTTCCAGCGTTTAGCGGGCGGGCTTGCCCGCCGTTAGGGAAGCGCGAGACACCTCCCCATTGTAGCCAGACCTTGGTCCGCCAAGCAAGAAACGTTTCGCGCATGGGCGAAACGCTGCCGAGAAGAAGGGAAACACGGCGGGGTGAGCGGAAGCACCCCCGCGCACGTTCTGCAACCGACTATTTGTAGCTGTCGTAGCTGCCGCCCAACGGCTGCACGTAACCGGCGTTCTGCACGCCGGAACTCCCGCTCGCAGCAGAGCCGGAGTAGCCGCCCGGCATCGTACCCGAACTCGAAGGGGTGTAGGAATTCGGTGGTTGGACGCTGCCCGGAGCATAGGGCGTGTTCGGATCGCCGTTCGGCGGGGTGTACGACGGGGTGTACGACGGGCTGTACGACGGCGTGTACGACGGGGTGTACGACGGGGTGGACGACGGGGTGGACGACGGGGTGGACGACGGCGTGGACGACGGCGTGGACGGCGGCGTGTACGGCGGCGTGTACGGCGGCGTGTACGATCCGTAAGGGCTCACGGACGGCTTGTAGGGAATGAGGTCCGGTGAAGTCATCGGCGTAGAGTAACCCGAGGTGCCCGGCCCGTAATTCGTGTTGCCCGGCGAAGTTCCGCTTCCGTACGGGGGCTGGCCGGCTGCCGGGGAACCGTAACCCGAACTCGGGCCGCTACTGGTCGATGGGAACGGTCCGCTTGGCATGCTTCCATATCCGTTCGATCCCGTGCCGGCAGGAGGACTCCCGTACTTGGGAAGGGAGTCCATCGAGTTCATCGAGGAAGCGGCGGGGGCGGACGTGCCGTAGTTGCCGAGCGAACCATAGGGCGTGGCGGCCGTCCTTGTGGAACCATCCAAGGCACCGTATGGGGCCGCGGCGGTGTCGGGATAAGGAGTCCCTGATCCCGAAGAGGCCGTCGACGGGGGATTACTCATCCCGTACGGTCCTCGCTGAGGCGTTGCGTAAGG
This sequence comes from Thermoguttaceae bacterium, assembly GCA_035527455.1. Classification (GTDB taxonomy): domain Bacteria; phylum Planctomycetota; class Planctomycetia; order Pirellulales; family Thermoguttaceae; genus DATLAN01. The sequence continues at coordinate 8,038 of DATLAN010000278.1, read as the reverse complement.
GGTGCCGGAGGTGTTTGCCCCATAGCCCAAGGAACCCGAGGACGAGGGCGACCCATACGGTTGCGACGGATTGGAGTAGCCGGAGGGAGCGTTGAAGCTGGCCGTCGAGGCGGAATACGGAGGCGCCACGGTCCCGCCAGGCGACGTGTAGCCGGTGCCAGGTGCAGGCGTCCCGTAAGCGATCGAGGGCCTCGTCGAGAACCCCGGAGCCGGCGGGGCGGGGGACGACGACTTCTTCCAAAACGCCAGGTCGGACATCGACCAACCGCCGTCGCTCTTGCAGCCGGTCAACCCCGCCGCCAACAACACAACACACAGACTCCCTGCCAGAGTGATTCGCATGGCTTTACTGTCCTTTGGAACTGGATCAGAAGCGGCCTTGACGGCCATCGACCTCCGTGTCCATTCTTTTGAGACGGCCCTCTTCCTTGAGGACGTGACGGAAACAAGACATGACGAGCGCTAGAAACTAGATCGATCCAAAGTGCTCGATATATTATTCCTTTTCGGAAAAGTCGGCCGGCCTTTCCTCCGCATTATCCAAATTCAGCAACACCGCGCTTCGTACCGCAGTATCCAGCCGATGAACTCGAGTATCCAGCCGATGAACTCGGGCGGATTATAGACAGCACGTCGGGCGGGTCAATGCCAAAATCGCCGCCCCGCAAGAATATGGGGCAACTGGGGGTGCTGGGGGTTATTTGTGCGAGGGCATCATCTCTCTACGCATTGTGGACCAACTGCGCCCGGCTGATGGCCTCCACGTAACGCAAGTTCACGGCCTCCCAGTCGATCACGTGGAAGAAGGCCTTCACGTAGTCGGCCCGGCGGTTCTGGTACTTCAGGTAGTAGGCGTGCTCCCAGACGTCGATGCACAGAATCGGCACGTGGCCGTGGATCAAGGGGCTGTCCTGGTTGGGGGTGTGCTCGACGACGAGCTTCCGGTCGGGGTCGACGCTCAACCAGGCCCAACCGCTCCCGAATCGCGACAATGCGGCCCTGGTCCAAAGGTCCGTGAACCGATCGAAACCGCCCAGTTCATTCTCGATGACCGTGGACAGATCGCCCACCGGCCCGCCGCCGCCGTCGCCGGACATGATCGTCCAGAACAGCGAGTGGTTCGCGTGCCCTCCGCCGTGGTTGCGGACGGCCGTGCGGATCTTGTCGGGCAACGTGTGGATCGAAGCGACCAACTCCTCGACCGTCAGATCGCCCACGTCGTAGCCTTCGATGGCCTTGTTCAGGCTTTCCACATACGTGTTGTGGTGCTTGGTCAGGTGGATTTCCATGGTCCGCGCATCGATGTGCGGCTCCAAGGCGTCGTACGCGTAACCCAGTTTCGGCAGCGTAAACATCACGAGTCTCCTTTGCGCGAGTTCGTTGAAAACGAAACGGATAGCGTTCAATTCTCGACCCGGCTCGACGCGGGGAGATCGAGGCGGGATATTTAGCAACTATCCCTGTCATTAAAATTCTATTCCGCCGGGCGCAAGAGGCAATTTGCCCGACGCGAAGCGCAGCAGAAAGGGCGGCAGTGCCGTTTCCGAAAAAGAGACAGGCCGGAAGGACATCTGCCGCCCCGGCGGCGTGGCGGTCGGAGGCTTCCGCCATGCCGCAACGCCGGCGATCGCAGGCGGTGAGGCAGGATTTGTGCCAAATGTGACTGTTAGAATAATCACAACGGTTTTCCGGCGGACAACCCCCCGCAATGGGCCGACCGCTCGAAGCCGTCCCTCGCCTGCTGCCGATCCGTCGGAGTCCCCAGCCCCGAACCCCCAGCCCCCAGCCCCGAGTCCCGAGCCCCCAGCCCCGGTGGACCAAACCCGCATAATCTCGCTTACCGGAGGAATCCCCTCAATCGATACACCTTGCCGATCCGACATATCTTCATAGCGGCGGTGACCGTCAAACGGAGAAATACCCGAGCTGGGGGGATCCGCCGCGGAAAGACTCTCGATCCGGGCAACGCAGGGGGACTGCCATGAAACTCGACCGGCGTATCGTCTGCGCCTCCGTGATAGCCGTGCTGGCATTCGGCGGCCGGCTGCCCGCGGGCCAACTCAAGCCGCCTCCAGAGCCGACCGATTCGGACGACTCGGCAGTCCGCTGGATCCGCAAGACGGGTGCGGAGTCCTCGCCGCCGTTATTGCAGCCGGCACGGGTTCCCGGCTTCGAAACCGGAATTCCGACTAAGCCCGAAGTCGAATTGCCTGAGGTGCAGGAAGAACAGCCGCCGCGTCAGTTGCCTGTAGAACCTATGAAACTCGCGGAACCCCGGCTGGTGGCGGCGCCACCTCGCCTCGCCCGGCCGGAGCCGACCGTCGCCCCGACCGTTGCGCTGGAACCATCCGGCATGCCCCTGGCCGAGCTGGAAGAAATCGCGCTGGCCAACAACCCCACGCTCGTCCAGGCGGCCATGCGGGTCCAGGCCGCCCAGGGAAAACGCCTCCAGGCAGGGCTCTATCCGAATCCCGTCATCGGTTACCAGGCCGAAGAGATGGGCATCGGCGGTTCGGCCGGACAACACGGGGTGTTCTTCGCCCAGGAGTTGGTCACCGGCGGGAAGCTGGGACTCCGCACGGCCGCGGCCGGCCACGAAGTCACCCAGGCAGAACACGCCTGGCAAGCCCAACACGCACGCGTGCTCAACGACGTCCGCTCGGCCGGGTACGAGGTCCTGGTCGCCCAGCGGATCGTCGATCTCCAGGAGAAGTTGGTGGGGATCGCCGGACAAGGAGTCAAGGCGGCCGACGACCTGCTGGCCGCGATGGAAGTCAGCCGGGTCGATCTCCTGCAGGCCCGGATCGAGGCGGATTCGGCCAAACTCGAGTTGGAGAATGCTCGCCACCGTCATCTGGCCGCCTGGCGCCGGTTGACCGCCGTGTTGGGCACACCCGAGATGGAGCCGGCCGTCCTCTGCGGCGAGTTGACCGCCGATCTGCCGCCGCTGAGTTGGGACGGGGCCTTGCAGCTTCTGTTGATCGCGAGTCCCCAGATTCTCGAGGCCCAAGCCGGCGTCCGCCGGGCCCGATGTGCGCTGGCCCGGGAAAACGTCGAGTGGATCCCCAACGTCGACATCCAGGCAAGCGTGCGTTACCACGATGAAGCCAACGACACCGTGACGGGCCTGGAGGTGGGTCTGCCGCTGCCGTTGTTCAACCGCAACCAGGGCAACATCTGCAAGGCCCGGGCCGAACTGATCGCCGCCGAACGGGAGGTCGAGCGGATCGAGCTGTCGTTGCACAATCGGCTGGCGGCTACCTTCGAGCGCTACGCCAACGCCGAAAACCAGGCCCGAAACTACGCGGCCGAGATCCTTCCCAACGCCAAGACCTCGCTCGATCTGGTCCGAGACGGCTACCGCCAAGGCGAGTTCGATTACCTCACGCTGCTGACGGCCCAACGGACCTACTTCCAAGTCAATCTGGCCTACCTGGAAAGCCTGCTGGCCTATCGCTCCGGCCGCGTGGCCATCGAGGGCTTCCTGCTCAGCGGAGGGCTGGGGGGAAGGGAAGGATGAACGAGGAATGATGAACGAGGAATGATGAACGAGGAATGATGAATTAGGAATATTCGGCTTCATCGGGCGGGTTCAGAGATCGTACAGAGTCTCGTCGACTTTGGGACCTCGGAGCCTCCGCGAAAGGCTCTTGAGGTCTTGGCCGCTTTGGCCGAACAGGGGCTCTTCGCCCTCCAGCACGTCGCCCATCTCCTCCTCGATCTTGTCGGGGTCTTCGCCGGCCTCCATCCGCCGGATCGCTTCTTCCATCCCCGGGCCCAGGTTCATGCCCGTGCCGTCGCACAGCTTGCGCATCATCCGGGCCATCTGGCGGGGATCATCCTCGTCGATGCCGTCGGACTCCCGGGCCAATTCGCCCATGAGGCGTTCCATCCGGGCCTCGTCGAGGTCGGGCAGGTCGTCGTCCCCTTCCGACTCTTTCGCCTTGCCGGTGGAGATCGCCACCCGCGACATCTGGCGCTCGAGTTCCGGCCGGCCGCAACGGGGGCAGTCGGGACGCCTGGTCGTATTGATGCTTCTGGCGAAGAAGTTGTAGATCGTGTGACAATCGGCACAATAGAATTCATAGATCGGCACGGCGGAATTCCTCCGAACGGATACAGGACCTGTCAAGAATGGCACTGTTGACCGAGTTTCGCGCAGGACTCGACCAAGGAGGGTCTTTTGATGACAACTCTAGCAATTCGGCCCCAGCGGGACAACGTCGATTTTGGGCGTCGATTTTGGGCTCGTTGTCAGTTCGTTCCTCTCCGAGAAGGGGCTTCCTCTGGGAAGCGTTCTGCCGGCCGGCGAGATCGAACGCATCTTCCGACGGCACGACGGCTCGTACACGACGCTGCCGGATCCGAAGGAGTACACGGCCGAGATGATCGCCGAGTTGTACGGCTATCGGTGGAACGTCGAGTTGGACATCCGGCAGATCAAGCAGACGCTGAATCTGGATCACCTCCGCTGCAAGACGCCGGAGATGGTGCGCAAGGAGTTCTGGATCACGCTGTTGGCGTACAATCCGATCCGCGGGGTGATCTGCGAGGCGGCCCGGCCGCATCGAACCCCGCGTGCTGAAACGCCGCCGCCACCGCTACCCCCTGATGCGCGAGCCGCGAGAGAAACTGAAGAAACGTCTGGAAGCCACAACCCGTTGTGGTAAGATGACTTGAGGGTCAACAGTGCCATTCGTGACAGTCACCGAGCCGGCAGCGTTTCTCGGCAATTCTCACACGATTTGCGGCTCGGAGCCAGTCCCCGTTTTCCACTCGCCGCTTACAGTGCGAGATGCAACGTAGTACGCTACACCGTTTGGGAACCTCCCATGCCGGCGATTTTGCCCTGCCGCCCGACCATGGCCGAACCGTTCTGCGAAATCCCCGATCTGGTGAGCCGGTTGCGAGAGCTGATCGCCCAGGTGCCGGCCGGATGGGTGACCACTTGCGGGTCGCTGGCCGATGCGTTGGGCAGTCGGATCGCCGCCCGTTGGGTCGGGCATTTCACCCTGCACCACGACCACGACGCTCGATGCGCTTGTCACCGCGTGGTCCGCGCCGGCGGGGTCCTCGGGCCGTACGTTGCCGGCGGAGAAAGGGCCAAGACCCGCCGGCTGCAAGACGAAGGGGTCGAAGTGCGGACGGGCTGCATCGACTTGGGCCGATTCGAGTTCCACGATTTCGTTTCCGAAAGGCCGCTGGAAAAACTCCGGCGTGTCCAAGAGAGTCTGCTCGCCAAGGTGTCGCTCCGGCCGCGCCGACGCATCCCCAAACTTGTCGGCGGCGTTGACGTCTCGTACCCCAGTCCCGACGAGGGCGTGGCCGCGTACGCATTGGTCGAAACGGACACCGCCGGGCACGTCTGGGCAACGACCGTTCGCCGCCGCGTGGCCTTTCCGTACATCAGCACCTACCTGGCCTTTCGCGAGCTACCCATATTGCTGGACCTGATCGAGGAAGTCCGCGCCGCGGGCCGATTGTCCGAGGTGTTGCTGGTCGACGGCAGCGGCATTCTCCATCATCGCCACGCCGGGATCGCCACGCACCTGGGCGTCGTGGCCGGGCTGCCGACGGTCGGCGTGACCAAGAAGCTGCTGTGCGGTCAGGTGGAGATGGCCGACATGCAGCCGGAGGAGTCGCGTCCGGTGGTCTACGAGGATCGGCGGATCGGGGTGGCGTTGCGGACCACGTCGGGCAGTCGCCGGCCGATCTTCATCTCGCCAGGCCATCGGCTCGACGTGGCCTTTGCCGAGCAACTCGTCCGGCGGCTGCTGGGCGGCCACCGTTTGCCCGAGCCGCTCCACTGGGCGGACCGTTTGAGCAGAAGAACGCAAGCCCGCCCGCTAAACCCTGTGTGCTGAAACCCGGCGCAACTCATGGTCGCACAATCGCTTTCTCTACGTTCACCAAAGCAACCCAGCGATGCAGTACTAAGGTTCCGCGCCGAAATAACCTGTACGTTTTTCAGCGAGGGTGGCACGCCCTGAGGAACGAAGGGCGTGGAAAACCTGCCAAACCACGCCCTTCGTTCCTCAGGGCGTGCCACCCAATTGGACAAGCTATTTCTGCGCGGAACCTAAGTGCATACTCTGCAATCCCTTACGTCGCCACACCTTATGCGCCGGCCGGCACGTCGGGGAAGCCCCTCGGACGGCGGGGTCGGCGATATCTGACATTCCGACGTGAATTCATGCATACTATACGCATAAGCTCCTTACTCACTCGGCAGCACGGCAAGGAGAAACCCTGTGCGGAAAACGACGATTGTGGCTCTGCCCTTATGCCTCGGCCTTCTCTCGGTCCACGCCGCCGAAGAAGTCCGGGCGTGCACCTCGATCATGGTCGGCAAGAAAGCATCGGCCGACGGATCGGTGATGACTTCGCACACCTGCGACAGCCATCGCACCGGCTCGCAGATCGTCGTGGTACCCGGCATGAAACACAAGCCGGGCGCCCGGCGGCTGCTGACCAAACGCCGCGACGACGACAGCGGGCCCATGCCGCGCTACGGCCGCCAGCCGACTGGCGATATCCCCCAGGTCGCCGAAACCCTCGGCTACCTCGCGCCCGGCTACGCGGTGATGAACCAGCGGCAGTTGGCCGTCGGCGAATCGACCTTCGGCGGACGCGAAGAGCTGCAAAGCGACAAGGGGGCGATCGACTGCGAGACGCTGACTCGCTTGATGCTCGAGCGGGCAGCCACCGCCCGGGAGGCCATACGCATCGGCGGCCGTCTGCTCGAACAGTACGGCTGGTGCGACGAGGGCGAAGCGCTGACCATCGCCGATCCGCAGGAAGTCTGGCTGATGGAGATCGTCGGGCCGGGCAAGGACGCCGTCGGCGCGATTTGGGTCGCCCGGCGGGTGCCCGACGACCACGTCTCGGTCGTGGCCAACGCCGCTCGGATCGGAGAAATCGATCTGTCGAAGCCGGATTTCTTCATGGCCTCCAGGGACGTCTTCAAGCTTGCCGAAGCCCGCGGCTATTGGAATCCGGAAAGCGGGCCGCCGAGCTTTTGGCGGGCGTACGACCCCGAAGGCCGCATGAGCGTTGCGGCCACCCGGCGCGAATGGCGGGTGTTCGATCTGCTGGCTCCGTCGCTTCGGTTGCACCCCAACGCCAACGAGTTCCCGTTTTCGGTCAAGCCGGAGAAGCCGGTCGGCCCCGAGAAGATCATGGAACTCTTCCGCGACACGTTCGAAGGGACCGACTTCGACATGGTCAAGGACCTCACGGTGACCGACGAAGAGGGCAAGACGGTGAAGAGCCCGCTGGCCAACCCGTTCATGCCGTACGACATGAACAGGCTGCTGAAGATCAACGGCGGCTGGGGCTGGCGGGGCGAGCGTCCGATGGCCCGGTGGTATTGCATGTACGTGACGGTCACGCAGTCGCGCTCGTGGCTGCCCGATTCGGTCGGTGGCGTGGTCTGGTTCGGTTACGGCAATCCGGCGATGACGACCTACGTCCCGCTTTACGCCGGCATCAAGGACCTGCCGCCGGATTATAAGACGGACGGCCGCACGACCGGTTTCAGCCGGCGATCGGCCTGGTGGGCGTATAACCGGGTGGCCACGCTGGCGGCCCAGCGCTGGGGCGAGATGCGCGTCGACGTGGCCTCAGTTCGCGATCCGCTTCAGGAGAAGTTCCTCGCCGCCCAAGAGGAAATCGCCAAGACCGCCGGCGAACTCCTGGCCGAAGACCCCGCCAAGGCCCGCGCGTACTTGACCCGAACGACCCACGACGCGTGCTTCGAGGCGACGCAAGCCTACTGGAACCTGGGCGATTTGCTCTGGACGAAGTACGACGAAAAATGGTAATGCGTTCACTGTTTGGGCAAGAATGACTTGTACGCTTTCTTGGCGGGGGTGGCACGCTCTGAGGAACGACGGGCGTGGTTTGGCAGGCTTTTCACGCCCTTCGTTCCTCAGGGCGTGCCACCCTCACCAAAAAGCGTACAAGTCATTCTTGCCCAAGCAGTGAAGGCGTCACCATTTTTCATCGTACTTCGTCCAGAGCAAATCGCCCAGGTTCC
>DATLAN010000277.1:0-22010 GCA_035527455.1 Thermoguttaceae bacterium | reverse complement strand
AAGAGGCGTTCCCCTCGGGCACGTCCCGACCGTTGCCGCGCAAGGCGGGTGGCCCCGAGAATTCTCCGGAGTTGGCTGTCCACTTAGCAAAGCGTTTTCGGAGAATTGTCCGCGTGGCGGAGCCACGCGAGGATTGCGGGAAATCGGGTGGCGTGCCGATCGGATGGGTGTTCGGAATTCCTCTTGTTGCCCGGCAACACCGGCGATCTTGCCGGTGAGTCAAGCGACGTGGTAGAAGCGCTTCCGCAAGATCGACGGTGCCACCCGCGTCTGGTCGCCGAATGCGAGAAGCGCCTAAACCCGGATTATTCATAGGCTTGTAGCTACGTTCGCCAGAACGTGGAACGTGCCCAAGGGTTACGACCACGTTCTGGCGAACGTGGCTACGGCAGTGTGTCACGCAATTCCCGGGGTCATGAATAATCCGGGCTAAAGCGAAACGAGCTTGCCCGCCCGTACCACTGGAAACAGTGTAAACTCCCGCCTCCATTGAAGATAGGCAAAAGGCAAGTCAAGAACAGTCGAATTAACTGGGTATCCACGAGTCATGGGGAAGCGCAGTATGCTATGCTTCTCAATAGGGTGGTATTTGCATCATGAGGAATGCTCTCGCTGAAGCTGAGAGCCAAGTATCGGTGATCGACTCTCTCTGCACGTCGACTCGGCCGTACCAATCGCCGCAAAACACCGTTAAGAAGCCTGGTTGCCAATTGATTCTATCCGGGGGAGACCCGGCATGTCGGTTCCGCTCGTCTTGCTCGTCACCAAACACGAAGAGTTCGCATCGGCAGTATGCGAGCAGCTCTCGGGCCGCGATTTCGCGGTGAAGAGGCTGTCGCCCAACGAGGCCTGCCAGTCGCATCGATTCCGGGACTGCTGCCCGGACGTCGCCTTCGTGGATTGTGAAGCAAACACGAGAGACGGTCTCCCGGTTTATCAGGCCATCAAGACGGTCTTGCACGATTGTCGGATCATTCTGATCTGCACCATGGATCAAGCACCGGCGGCGGTCCGAATGGCTCGCTTGTGGGAAGTATTCGATTACGTTCTCATCGATTCGGTGCGCGACCCGGATCGTATTCCGCTCCTGGTCGAACGTGCCCGCACAAACTGCCTCCCCGAACCCTCCGAGATTCAAGGGCACACAAAGCTGCAGCTCCGTCATGTTCTCGAAACCTTGGGAGAGTTGAGACTGGCGGATCTAGTCTGTGGGCGTCTGAAGCGTCTGGAAAACGAGATTCCCGCTTCCGCGGATAAGAGTGCGCGTGTTTCCACCGGCCCAACCAGCACGCGCATCTTGGTGGTGGAAGATGACGCCATTAGCGGAGCAATGGCAAAGCACATTCTCGAAAGGAACGGCTTCGAGGCCATCGTTGCCGAAACGGTCGCCGACGCAAAAGCTGCCCTGATCAGGCATCCCCCTGCCTTGGTGCTCATGGACATCCATCTCGGCAACGCCAACGGACTTCGACTCATCAAGGCGCTGCGCATCGGACATACATGTCCGGATGTGCCCATTGTTATCGTTACCTCCGACCGAATGCAGGACACGGTACGCGAGGCCGCCGGTCTAAAGGTCCAAGGCTACTTGTTGAAGCCTTACCAGCCGCACCTGCTTGTCGGGAAGGTGAAAGCGGTGCTGGCAGAATCCAGCTCGGCAACTCTTGATGCGGTCGCTGAAGGCCGCCTTTGCGAAAGCTGATCCTCCTGCCGTCAGGCACAGCCTGACCAGCGTCGGGTGGTGGCCGTTTTGCGAATGAGCCGGACCGCGTCGCTCGGTCGGGCTCGGTGCCGGACACCGCCCTTTCGCGTTGTCGCCCCTTCGCGCTTTCGTGATGATTCGGCAAAAGACCGGCATGGGAAGACGAACCGATCACGCCTCCTGGACGCTGAACATCCGCACCGTTTCTGCGACCGCCGAGGCTCCCACCAACGCGACCACCGTGTCGCCGGGGATGAGACGGTCATTGGCGCCGGGGACCATCACGTAGTTCTCGCGGATCACCGCTCCGATGAGACACTGCGGGGGGAGGTCCAAGTCGGCCAGCACGGCGGCGGTGGCCGGGACGCCGGGGACGACTTCGATCTCGAGGATCTCGATCGTCGCGTCGGCGGCCAGCGGCGTGCGGGAAATCACCGTGCCGGTGTTCAGGAAACTCATCACCTGCTGGGCGATCACCTTGCGGGGGCTGACCGTGTGGTCGATGCCCAGCTTGCCGACCACGTTGGCGTAGTCGGGACGGCTGACCAGCGACATGATGGTTCGGGCGCCCAACTCCCGGGCCTCGACGCACGCCATGATGTTGTCTTCGTCGTCGCCGGTGGTGGCCACGAACACGTCGGCACGGCCCACCCGCTCTTCCTCCAGGGTCGCCCGGCGGTGGACGTCGGCGTGGACGACCGTGCTGTATTGCAGGTGGTTGGCCAGGAATTCGCACCGCTGCCGGTCGATGTCCATCAGCAGCACGGCGAAGCGGCTGCCTTCGAGCACGCGGGCCAGGTGGTAGCCGGTCTCGCCTCCGCCGGCGATCACCACCGTCTGTTTCGGCGGCGGCTCCTTCTGGAATTTCGCCCGGCCGTCGTCGATGTTCTCCCGAGTGCCCAGCAGGGTGATCCGGTCGCCGACAGCCACGCAGTCGTTCGCCCCGGCGATCCGCATCAGGCCGTTGCGCGAGATCGACCCGATCCGCAGGCCGGCCGGCAGTTTCAGGTCCTTCAGCGGAACGCCCACCGCGGAAGTCTCCTCGACCACGGGCAGTTCCTGCATTTCCAGTTCGCCCCGGGCGAAGTTCTCCACGGCGATCGCGCCCGGGTGGCGGATTTCCCGGGCGAGTTCCATCGCCGAGAGGTGTTCCAGGCTCAGCAGCCGGTCGATGTCGAAGTGGCGCTGATAGTCGAAGGTGCTCAGGTCGCGGAACACGGGAGCGTAAACCCGGGCGATGGTCCGCCGCGCGCCCATCGCCTTGGCCATGCTGGCGGCGACCAGGTTCACCTCGTCGCATCCGGTCACGGCCAGGCAGAGATCGGCTCCGAGCACCTCGGCTTGAAACAATACGCTCGACTGGGCCGCCGAGCCGGTCACCGCCCGGACGTCCAACTCGTCGTTCACGCGTCGGGTGTTGGCCGGATCGTGATCCACCACCGTCACGCTGTGCCCGTCCCTGCACAACTCGTTGGCGATCGACGTACCGACCGTTCCCGCTCCCAAGACGACGATTCTCATCGGGCTCTTTCCGTCTTGCTATGAAATCAACACCAGCACCAGAAGAATGACGGCCATGAAGCCGACAACCCAGACCCCGACCCGCAACGCGTTGCTGATGATCGGTCCCATCTCTTCGTGCCGGGTGGCCGAATAGACCAGGCTCACGGCGATGATCAACGGCGCGGCGAACCACAGGTCGTTGACGGCCAGCGCGGCCCAGAGGAGGTCTTGCATGGTGAGGTCATCTCCGGGAGTTTTGGCTTCGGGTTTTCAGTTGTCAGTTTTCAGTTGTCAGTTGTCAGTTGTCGGTTGTGCCGGTGTCTTTCATTACTGGACTCATGCAAAATGGGTCCTATCTCCCTCTGGGAGAGGGCTAGGGTTGTAATGGTTCAGTCGGAAATGGAAGAACGTGAAATTAGGGCCTCGCACGCAAACACAGAGTAGTACCGGTGCCTCTTCTCTATTCCGGGATCGGATAAGACGTGTTCTTGCAGGCATCTACGCGAACAGAGAAGAGGCACCGGTACTACCCTGGGAATATCGTTGCTCACGGGGTGCAGCCTTCCATTTCCGACTGAACCAATACACCTGGTTGAAGTCTCGCGGCGTCAGGCTTCTTCCTTCTCCTTTTCCTTCTCCTTCTCCTTCTCCTCCGTCTCGCTCTCCTCCTCGTCCTCTTCTTCCTTCTTGGCCGGGGCGCTGAAGACGGGTCCGCCCCAGGCGTCGTAGACGGCCAGGACGTTCAGCAGCCCGGCAATCATCGTGAAAACGCTGCCCAACTCGAAGTAGCGGTGCAGTTCCTTGTGGAGTTCGTCTTCGGTGGGCTGGTTCCCATTCGGATCGTTGGCGTCCGGGACGGCGTCCGGGGCATCGAATCGGGGCGGGGCCATGAAGCCGTTCCACCAGACGGGCTTTCCTCGTTTGACCCGCCAGGACTGAACCACCGCCGGCAGCGCGGGCAGCCCGACTCCGACCTGGCAAATGTAGTGCAGCCGTTTGTGGTTCTCTTTCCACGAGAAGTAGACCACCCGACCCCAGCCGATCTTGCGTCCGCTGGCCGTCACGCCGTTGCTGCTGCCGAGATTGAGGCCGTAGAGAAAGGTCCCCATGATGCAGACGAAGAACAGGGCCGCCTTGGCCAGCCGGCCCTGGTACAAGTGGCCCAGTCCGGGGATCAACCAGGCCAGGAACGCGGCCAGCGCGGGGTCTTTCAGGTCGATCGACTCCTCGGCCCTCAACTGTTCGGCGGATTTTTCCAACGGAGACTCTCCTCTCTGACACCGCTGCCCCCTCTACGGAAGGGCCTTGGTGACCCAGGTGCCGATTCCCGCTCCCGGCAACTCCGAAGCAATTGTACCCCCACCGGCCCACTTTGCCAGGGGACCGGGAAAGATGCCGAGGGCTTGTGCCAAGACTAATTCGTCGTCTTGGCACTACCATTGAAGCGACCGGAACAAGAAGGGCGTCTCTTTCGACAGTCCCAAGTCAAAGCCGGGCCCTCTCGCGGCACGGCCTCACAAAACGCTACCCGCACCGCGTTCGGCCGGCTTCTCGACCATGAACTTGATCGACGACTGGCCGATCTTCCGGCTCTTGAGGTCTTCGATGGTCAGCTTCAGCGTGTACTCGCCGGGATAGATGTGCTGGGGGATATAGAGGCGGAACGCGAAGAAGAAATCGTGGCGAAGATTCTGGCAGTAGTCTTCGTTGATCGGCAGATCGTCGTCGACCAGCGGCCGGCCCTGAGCGTCGAAAATCCGGTAGCTGCTCTTCAACGCCGTGTGGTAACCCTCCCGGCTCGATTCCGTTGCGAAGTTCTCGACCTCGGCGTAAAGCAACACCTCCTGGCCCGGCTGGAAGGCGCAGTTCTTGAACGATTCGATATAGCCGAAGTTGTGTACCGTCGTGCAGAAGGCCAGGTTGCGAATGACCAGCGGGGCCGACTCGCCCAACTCGGCGGTCGCTTCCTCCAAGATCTGTTTCGTGGCGGCGGCCCGATCCGTGGGATCGGGGATCCGTTTGGTGTCCAGCCACGTGTCCAGGGCGTAGATCTGTTTGGTCCAGAATTCGCTTATCGACGGAGTACTGCCCGGAATCGACCGTAAAGCCTCCTCGCGTTGTCCGGCCAGCAGATAGAGCAGCCGCAAGCGCGCCTGTCGGGCGAGTTGGTCGGGAGAGTCGGCTGGGCCGGGCGGGTCTTCCGATTGAGATTCCAAGAAACGTGCCGCGGTGACCAGATGGGCCTGACAATCGTCCCGCAGCGAATCCCGGGCAACACGGTTGAACTCGTCCGGACCGCCGAAAACCTGCCGATTCGCCGTCGTCCGGTTAATCCGGCCGGCGTCGATCGGGGGCTGGAGAGTGTTGGGGTATTCGCCCGACGGAGCGTCGCGCGGCGCCAAAGCGGCGTCGCGGGCCGGCGGCAACCGATTCCCACGTGGGTCAAAGGTGCCGTCGAGGTAAGAGGAGTATCCCGAAGCATCGCCGGCGACGGCTTGCGCGGCTTGGTGCGCGGCACGTCGTCGATACAAGTAGTCCTGCCACCAGGCGGGATCGATCTGCTGCAACTCGGCGATCAGTTCCTCTTGGGCCGTGGGGTCCTCGGCGCCCAACTGCCGCAGTTCCGCCATCACCTCTTGCATCGCTTGGGGGTTGGCGGTTGGCGCCGGCGAAGCGGGATTCTCGAAGCCGGGGCCAACGGTTGCCGGTGCATTCGGTCCGGTGCCTGACGGGGGACCCGCCGCCCAGGGCGAACAGTGGCAGCCGGCCGTCAAGACGGTTGCCGCAACGGCCGAGCCGAGCATCCGGAACGATCTGTACATCGAGTGGTGTACCGCGTGAGAGGGGGTTCCCGTAGAGGAGGGGGCGGATCATAGTAGAAACGTTTGCGTGGGGCAAGGGTGAAATGTGGCGATACCCGACAGCGTCGTGATAATAGGTGAGAATACCCCACCGATTCTCCATCGGACCTGGAACGATGGGCTGGGTGCGATGCTTACGCAAGCGCGGGCACGGCACCCGGCAATGCGGCGTTGACGGAACGCGGGGCCGGAAAACTGAACAGGAGGGAGAGTCTCAGGCGGGTTAGCGGCTGTCCAGGGCCTCTCGGGGCGCGGCCAGGCGGACGATGAGGCGTTCGAGGATCAGCCGAGGAGGCACGGCGCTGGCGCCCTTCAAATCCAGATCGGCCTGCAACAGCCAGCGGTAGAGTTGGTCTCCCCGTTCTCTCCCCAGCCGGCGGAGTTGCTGCTCGGCCTTTTTTACCACGAACGAGCGGACGCCCGCCTGTTCCAACGCCCCGTGGAGCGTGACCCTGCGACCGGTCGATTCGGCCTGGAGGACCAACCGGGTGGCCGCGGCCAGCCGTCGAAGCGAGGCCGAGATCTGGCCCAACACCCCGACCGGGCTCTCGCCGGACGCCAACAACCGGTCGAGTTGCAGCATCGCCTCGCGGGCGCCGCCGGCCAAGGCGGCGTCGATCATTTCCCAAGCGGTCTTCGCCCGCCAGCCGCCCACCGAACGGGTTACCATCTCGGGGGTAATCTTCCGTGCGGCCGACGCCGCGTCCGGTTCGCCCGTCAGGGCCAGCTTGGCCAACTCCTGGTCGAGCAGTCCCATCTCCGGGCCGATCATCTCGACGAGCATCCCGGCAGCGGCCGAGGTCAACTGGATCCTGTGCGTCTGCTCGGCCCAAGCGGACAGCCAACCGCTCAGCCGGCCGGCGGAGGGGCAACTGCCGTCGATCAGCAGGCCCTCGGCCGCCACGGCCTTGTACAATCGGGTGTTGGCGGGAAAAGTCCTCAGTTCCAGCACGAGCACTCCGCCGGCAGCCGGGGAGGCGACGTAGTCCTCCAACTGGGGGCGGAACCGGGTGACGAAATCGTCGGCCTCGTCCACGACCACCATACGCTTCCCGCTGCCGAACATGGCCACCGTGCTGAGTTCTTCGAGCACGTCTCGCCACAGGGCCTTGCCGCCCTCGAACGCGGCGCAAGAGAAATCGGCGTCATCGCCGCCCAGCACGGCCTCGCGCAGGCGTATCACGCTTTGCCGCTTGAGGAACGATTCGTCGCCGAAGACGACGCACACCGGACGCGGGGGGTGCTTCTCCGGCTTGGCAAGGTAGTCCACGGCATGCAGCGTTTTGGTCGCCATGCCGTCAGTATAGGATCTTTCCCAAAAAGCCGCGACCGGTGGTCGCGCCGGAATCGAAATGCAGCGACAAGCCGCGGTGCGTCGGGCGCGATCACCGGTCGCGGCTTTTTGGCGCGACCACCGGTCGCGGCTTTTTGGCGCGATCACCGGTCGCGGCTTTTTAGCGATAGTTCTGCCAGGGCATCGTTCGTTGGGACTGGCCGAGCGGACGAACGCCGTGGATCTGGATCGAGGGGCGTACTCGATCGAGGACGATCGATTGGGTCGCCTCGGACGTGCCCAGGTTGCCCGCCGCATCCCGCACGTCCAACCGCAGGTAGATCGCCTGGGCTCGGAGCATTTCTACCGGCCAGGCGTAGTGTCCCGAGTTGGGCAGATTGGTGGCGATGGCCGTCCACGGACCGGCGAGGTTCTCGCTGAAGAAGAGCGAAATGGGCCGGTCGGCGAGCATGGTGTCGGCGGCCTGCCAGGAAATGACCAGGGAGTTCGATTCCAACCCCGTCCCCTGCTCCGTTGAGATGATTCGTGCGGTCGGTTTCGTCTGGTCGACGCCGATAACGACCTGGGGCGGATCACCGCGTCGTGGCGGCATGCCTCCCAGCCCGGCGCCGCTGGTCACGACCACGCAGAAACCGTAAATGCCTTCCTCGTCGACCGAAACCAGGATCGGGCTGCGATTGTCCCGGTCCAGCGAGTAGCTCTTCCAGGTCTGCCCTCCGTCGCGGGTTCCCCACAGCTCGACTCGGGCGACCCCGGAAGACCCAACTTGTCCCAACTCGTAATCCAGCTCGAACAGCCGCGAGTTGACCATTTTCGGCCGAAGTCCCTCGGGCACGGCACGATCGGGAAAACCACCTCGCTGCTCGTCCGGCGGCTCGAATTGGTCGCGAAATGCCGGATTGGTGCGACTGGTGATCGAACCCGTCGGCGAAAAGGTCCGATCGTCCGATTGGCCGGAAAACGGTGGATTGGTCACCGGGTTCGGCGGCGGTTGATAGGACCCGGCCTCCGGGAAGGATTGCGTCGTTCGGCCGAACGTCGCGTCGGTACGGTCTGTCGGCCAGCCACCGGGAGATTCCGGTTGCGAAGCGCCGGGCCGCCAGGGGGATGTCCCGCTGCCGCCGGCGAGTCCCGGCATCGACGGAACGTTCAGGCTCGGTCCGACCTGGGCGTGGCTGACGGCCAGATTGCCGGCCGCATCGGCTATCTCCACCCGAATTTGCACGTCGCCGCCGCCGTCCCGAGTCCACCAAGGCACCTCACCCGTCTGGACGGCCCCGGACGTCTGCACCTTCTGCCGGTCGATCGCCACCGCTTGCCAGGGGCCGTCGAGACTCGTGCGGTATTGGATCGTCAGGGCCTCGGGCTTGAGGTTCTCGTCTTCGATCCGCCAACGCGCCGTGATCTGTCCGCCCTGGCCCCGCTGGGCCTCGAGCTGTAGCTTAGGCAGCACCGTATCGACGATCACCCGCAGCTCGGGCTCGGCCGACGGACGCGGCCTCATGCCCCCGGAACGATCCAAGGTGTGGACCGAAAACCAGTATTCTCCGTCGTCGGGGGCACGGAAGACGAAATGTCGTTGCGCCGGCCTCACTTTGCTGTAGATTTCCCAGTTTGCCCCGCGATTGGAGGACACCCACAATTGCACCTCGACGGGATCCCGCGATGCGTCGGCCGCCGGCTCGATGATAAAGGGGATGGCGAAGAGGGTCTGGCGGGTAGCGATGGGCTCGGGCAGGACCCCCGTGGATACCGGCGAGCCGGCTCCGACCTGAAATCCCGCGGCCCCCAGAACGAGCAACTGAGCAATGGGCGAAAGCCACATGACGGTACCCCTCCGTGTGAGGAAATCTCTCCGTTGGCGAAAATGGCGCGCAGCTTCGGCATGGCGGTACATACCCGCGCGGAATTCGTATCGGTCTTGACGGTCGGCCGACTTAAGCAAGAAGTGCCGGATAGTAATTATGGATAAACTGCGCAACGCCGGAAGGTTGCAGCCGGGCGAATAGACCCGGTCAAGACAAACCAGTAGAATCGGCCGCAGAAGCCCTTCGCATTGTCGTCCCCCGAGCCGGGACAAGCGGGCAGAACTACTTCCTGTGATATAGCCGTGTAGCCGTGCAGGCCGGAACAAGCGCAGCGCAGTCCCGGCATTGGGTGTACAAAGACTGCATGAAGCCACTGCGCGCGAAACGCAACCGAAAACCCCTGGAGGCCTTTGGTGGGCCTCGTCAACTCGATGGGATGCGAAAAAAAGGCTCCCATACCCATCTGAAGGGCACATGCCAACCCACCTTGCAGAGTTTCTTCAAAGCCTCTCCTGGCTCCGTTTGCGACCGATGATTGACAACCCTGGCCGGTTAGGCCAGACTCAGGGCTGATTCAAATTCCCTATCAGTCACGATTTGGGACGATCCCCTTTGGGGCAGGCGGTCTGAATCGTAAGTTATTACTTCACAAGAACTTGCCCTTAGGACAGGAGCATCAGTGATCTTGTCCGGTTTCGCATAGGCGGAATCTTGAAAAGCTTAACATCGCGAACCTCAACACGAAGCCGGGCGTAAGATACACTAATTGAGGGCTTTGGGGCGTACGGAACTCTCACTCGGGTCGATCACGGCTTGATTCTCGATCCGATTTCGTCA
This sequence comes from Thermoguttaceae bacterium, assembly GCA_035527455.1. GTDB lineage: Bacteria > Planctomycetota > Planctomycetia > Pirellulales > Thermoguttaceae > DATLAN01. The sequence goes on along the minus strand of DATLAN010000277.1, from coordinate 12,005 downwards.
ACAATCGATGTTTACGGTGACGGTATACTACATTCCCCATTCTTACTGCCATCTATTGGCTCGCACTTCGTGTGTGACCAGGACCCGGTCGAGATTTGCAAATGGCACGACGTTTAATTGCTTTTGACACACCTCCGTTCGAAGTCCTCGTCGAGCACTTAGCGAAGGACGAGGATTTCATCTCTGACGCCAAGACGATCCTCCAAATAGAGGATGACGCGCTGGATGCGTTGGCCCGAGCTTTGGCTGAGAAGGGACCGTTCTTGGATCGAAGTACGCTTTCCAGGACTGTCGAGGATACGCTTTGTTCAGTAGAAAACACTTCCGACGTGTCCCGAATAGTCTGGCGCTTGAATCAGATCCTTCGTGACGCGGATGAACCGCTACAGGAAACGGTGGTTCTGCTGAAGAAAGCTATCAGTGAGTTTTCTGAGGGCGTTCCTGAGGACGATCGGGAGAAGCTTGGTGAACGACTTGAAAAGCTCGCGGCAGCGCCAGCCGGGTTCACACGGCAATACAAGGCACAGAGGCTTGCAGAAGCGACGGGCGCTGAATTAGAGGACCTGCAAATCATCTGCGACATGCGACCGGTCTTCAACGAAGAAAGATCTGCGATCGAGGGCGCATTCCCTATAACGACGTTCCGCCTGGATACCCTGGAGCCGGATGGCACGTCATCAAGGAAAGAAATCCGCCTGACTGAACAGCAAGTTGCCGATCTGTGTGCGAAGGCCGAATCCGCGAAGAGGAAGATTTCCATCATCAAGGAAACACTTTCCGCCAAGTCGATTACGTTACCGTTTACCTCAGCAACTATTGACAAAAGGGTGGCTGAATGAAGACCCTTCCCAAATACAGGCCGCGGACAGTCGATGAGCAGCTTCTTACGGAGAATGTGGAAAAGTACAGATCGTTGATGATTGAAGCGTTCTTGAAGGGCAAGTCACCGCCATCAAGGGTGTCGAGAATGCTAAACATTGAGGGCGTGGGGGAGTTTTGGACCGGGTCGGGTTATTTCAAAGCTGCGGTACAGACTGAGGAAGGACGGAAAATCCTTGAGGGCGAGGTTGCACGGGAACGTAGCAGGACGGAAGATATCCAATCGGGTCCGATGGTCCGATGGCAACATGCTCTGGACAAGGCTGATGAGGCTATTCGATTCGCGTATGACAACCTGCTGCCCGCGGAAGCTTTGAAGACGATTTCGACCATCTGGGAGCATCTCGATCGTACGAGTGAACTTGCCGCGGCCAGAAGTCGCCTTCTGATGGGAAAGGTAGACAAGCCTGGACTGGCAGAATTGCCAAAATGGTTTGAGGAACAAGAGCCAACCCTGCGCAATGCGAAAGAAGGAGAACTGGCAGCAAACCCGTTCGCTATTGAAAGCGCCCGACTGTTGGTTCGAGCAGCGTACGCCGCAGCCGGCAAGACGGACAAGCCTGAAGCGGAGTTGGAGGTGGGTCCGTTGGGAAGAGTGATGATTGATTGGTACTTCGTCGGATCGCGATTTCAGTGGATGGTTGAGGCAATCGATTTGCCCTGGCCGTCGGTGAAAGTGTATCAGTTGTTGCGTCGTAGCGACGTTCACGCGCCGAAGCCTGTCCAAACGCGCATCCTCCACAACGCGTACGATGCAGTAGAATCGTTCACCGAGTTCGTGCAGGGCAAGTGAGACACCCGGGTATGTATCAGCGCTGCATCGACCACCAGACTGCGCCAGGCAACCAGCCGGGTGATACGATCAACGAGGGAGAATTCTTTAGAAACCTCAAGAAGGATCATGTCGCGAAGTGCTATGGGGGTGACGATGAACATCAGCCTGAGTATGGCCTTAAACTCCGCAAGCGCCACTGGCAATACTGGGGTCAACAACGTTCGGGGTTGTCAGTAAACTTGCGATCCTGTATTCACTCCGAAGTCTGTTCGATCGCTCTCCAGTCGGGCGGAGAGGATTACTTCCACGTCGCAATAATTGACCTTGGGGCGATCAATGCTTGCGGGTTGTTAAGCTCCTCGTTTGTGGCTCAGTATGACCCGGCACCGCCGAATATGTGCCATTTCGTGATTTTGCCGCTCGACGGCACTGTCTCAAAATGGATGGAGTTGGCCGAGGTCCTCGACACCCCATTCCCACCCGCGAATAAACTTCCTGCAACTTCTGATGAAAAGGCCCGAGCGAGGTTGGCCTTCGACCAGTATCGCTCATACATAGACGTTCGTCGCTGGGTCCGTAAGACAGACGGCTCACTTCACTGACGGCCTTAAACCGTCTCGTGACGGCTACTGCTTCTCTATGGAAATAGGTCGGACGCCTAAAGGATTTCGTTTTGCAGCGTGAACATATCCTCCTCCGTTTCGGCCGACACGGGCGCCCCAGCGAGATGGCTACAGAAAGCCTACTCCGATTCGGTTGCGATCGTCAAATCGAAAGGCGGGGCCATTACGTAGCCGGACGGGCCGCCCTGACCGATGCCGACGACGCGGAGTCGGACCGGACCGGTGCCCAGCGCGGTCGGATCGATCGTCACCCGGCCGTTTTCGCCGGTGATCTTGCCCACCTCGCGGCTGTTATGGAGGACGACGATCCCGACCGAGCCGGGAGACTCGGCCGTTACGACCAGCGGCCGGGTCGCCTTGACGTTGCCGGTCGGCTCGATCGACGCCGTGATCTTCCGGCCATGGTTGGCGGTGTAGATCGGCAAGTCCTTGCGACCCTGCGATTGGATCAACCCGGCTTCCACGGCCACGACCCGAAACTCGTGATAGCCGTCGGCCAACCGTGTCGTGTCCCACGTGAACGACTCGCCGACGCGGCAGGCGGCGCGGCGCCACCCGTCGATGAACAACTCGAACCGGTCGACCTTCGAGTCGCCGGGGATCGTGGCCGACGGTTCGAGCGTCAGCGTGCCTTGGACGGTCGCGTCGCCTTGGACGCCTTGGACGGCGACTTCGGGGATATTCGCCCAGGGGCGGCAAAGCGGATCGCCGACGATCAGCAATTGGTACGGCCCGTAGACCGACTGGTAGAAGGCCTCGGCCAGCGTACATCCCCGGGCGTAGTGGACGTGGATCATAGCCAGGGGGAACTTGGCTTGCAGCGAATAGGGTTCGTAGACGGTACCGCTGGCCCCGGCGGCTCCGTAGCGGAGGAATTCCGAAAGCGGACTGTGGCCGTAGCCCGGCTCCGACATCACGCCGCCCCAGCTTGTCAGGTGTTCGCAGATGGCGCCGGGCAGGATGACGTTGCCGTAGGCGTGCCACTTGAAACCGGACCAGCCGATCATGCAGCCCTGGATGTCTTCCTTCTTCTGCGGAACCCTGGCCTGGAGGATTTCGGCCGCGACGCCGAGTTCTTCGAGTTCGCTTACGGCCCGGGGAAACACTTTGTCGCGCGTGGTGGAACGGACGTTGTCGTTCTGGCAGTAGTAGATGGTGCCGCGAGGGTGCGTGCCGTCGGCGCCGGCGCTGCGCTCCAGGTAGCCGAGCACTTCGGCGACCGTATTGCCGCGATCGGTCGTCACGCCCAGCACCATCGAGAGCATGTAGCGCCGTCCTTCGCCGTCGAGCAGCTCGCCTCGCCGCCCGAACTGTTGCGTGCTGCGGAACCCCAGCGTGGGTTGGTCTTTCTGCTCGGGAAAGGGCAATCGCATGTAACGATTGGCGTCCAGTTGCATATAGGTGGCTTTGCCGGCCATCACCGGCTGCCAGAGGTAAGTCAGGCCGTTGATCGACCCGTACGGCGTGAGGTGCTGCGGCCACGGGCGAACGTCGGGGGAGTCGTCGGAGGTAGTCGCCCCGACGGCCTGCAACTCGGCCTGGGCCCTGTCGACGTCGGCTTTTACGCCGATCTGCCAGGGAAAGTCGCTGGAATAGACAATATAGTCGATCTGCTGGGCCAGCCGCCGTTGGTCGATCGCGGTCAGCACCGGCCGCAAGATCCGCTGGCGAAAGGCATCGACGTCGGTCTTGTCGGTGGCGGGGTCCCACGACAGGGCCAGGACGTTGCAGGCCGGGATATCGCGGAGCCGGATATAGTGGTTGGCGATGGTCATCGACCCGGGACTGTCGCGATTGACCACCAGGAACACGTTTTCCGGCCCCCCACCGGCCCTGGCCACCTCGGGAAAACCGGCCGCCAGGCAAATCGCCAGCGTCGGAAGAAGGAGCCACGGGCGAGAGAAAGCACGAAACATGGGATTCCTCCTCGATGTCAAACCGCTATCCTACACGCCGGATCGAGGTTTGGGAAGCCGCGGGTGGCACGCCCCGAGGAACGAAGTCGCCGGGATTCGGGTCAAATCGCCGCATTCTCGGCCGCGGCATGAGAAGCGTACCTGGCCACCACGGAAAACAGTGCTTCGCGGTCGATCGGCTTGCTCACGTAGTCGTCGCAGCCGGAGTCGAGACATTTTTGCCGATCGTAACTCATCGCGTGGGCGGTCAGCGCGATGATGGGGCCCCGATAGCCGTCTTGCCGCAGCCTGGCGGTCGCCTGGTATCCGTCCATGACCGGCATCTGCATGTCCATGAGGATCAGGTCGAAGGGTTCCTTTTCGGCGTCGCGGTTCCCGTCCGGGGCGAGCCGGGCGGCAATCTCTTCGAGCGCTTCTTGCCCGTTTTCTGCAACGGTCACGTCGGCGCCCATCTTGCTCAACAGCAGCGCAATCAACCGCCGGTTGTCGAAACCGTCTTCGACCAGGAGCACCCGGCAATCGAACGATGAGGGGAGGGGGGATTCGGTCGCCTTGGGCGGCGGCAAATCGGCGATGGCGGCACCGGTCGCATGGTCCACCAAGGGCACGGCGTCGAGCGAGCCCGTGGCAACGGTCACGGTAAACGTGGTACCTTTGCCGGGCGTGCTGTTCACCGTGATGTCCCCGCCCATTATTCGGGCCAACTGTTTGCTGATGGCCAGCCCCAGGCCGGTTCCCCCGAACTTGCGGCTTGTCGAAACGTCGGCTTGCGTGAAGGCCCGGAATAGCCGGCCAATTTCGGTCTGCGTGATGCCGATCCCCGTGTCGATCACGTCGAATCGAAGTCGGGGCTCCTCGCTCGCGGCTTGCACCAGGTGCGCGACGATTCGGACGCCGCCGGTCTTGGTGAACTTCACCGCGTTGCCGACCAGGTTGGTGAGTATTTGTTTCAGTCGAATGGGATCGGTAGTGATCGTCTCCGGAATCGGGCTGGCGAACCGGACCTCGAGCGACAGCCCTTTGGCTTCGGCTCGCATCTTCATCATGGTCACGACTTCGGCGACGGCGCGGGCCGGCGAATAGGCGACTTGCTCCAGTTCCAACCGCCCGGCTTCGATCCGGGAGAGATCCAAGATGTCGTTGATGATCGCCAGCAGGTATTCGCCGTTGCGGCGGATGGTTTGGGCCGCTTCGACGTTCTCCGGTTTGCCGACGTTGGCCAGCAGTTCGTCGGCATAGCCGAGGATGGCCGTCATGGGCGTGCGGATTTCGTGGCTCATGTTGGCCAGAAACGCGCTCTTCGCTTCACTGGCCTCTTCGGCGGCCTGCTTGGCTTGCTTCATCTCCTCGGCATGCCGGGCCTGGGTGTCGGCTTTGAGACGATGTTCCTCGATCAGTTCCCGCCGATTCGACTCGAGTCGTTGCTCGACGCGTCCGAGAAAGACGGAGAAGAACGCGATCAACAGCCCCGCGGCGACCGCGCAAACGGCGGCGACGGTCCAGAGGGATCGGCGCGAGGCGGCCATCTGCTCGGTCATGTCGACTTCTTCCAAGTGGGTCGCGAAGAGATCTTCGGTCGCCGTCAGATGGTCCTTGAGCACTGCGCGGTTGTGTCTCTTCGCGTCCCGGTAGTTGCCCCACCAAGACGCGGCCAACACGGCAATCAAAACCAACGTCAGGGGCAGAAGAACTCGGGCCTTGATCGTCTCTCGCTTCATGGGAGCCAACATCCCGGTGTGCGATTAGGTGCGAGCTGGACTGCCCCCAAGAGACTGCCCCGGAAGAATCTCTATGCGAAAGATAGGTTATTACCCGGGGCACTGTCCGTGCTCGAGCCGGTTCTTGTGCGGATGGCATCGAAAATGCCGGAATTGCGGGTTAAGCGCACGACCTGAACCGCTTTGCCGCCCGGATCAGCGAGGGTGCCCAACTTTCCGTTCCCAGGGCGTGGACGTGCGTGTAACAAGCCAGCACGTTGTACCGACACAGGCCGTCCCGTCGGCCGTCGAAGCCGTGCCCGCGACGCACCTTGAAGGCAAACGTCAGACCTTCGGCCGCGGACGGCTCGATGCACGTGTAGTGGAACTCGTGCCCTCGCAGGGTTTCGCCGACCGCGTAGAACGGGTTGTTTTCCACGGTTTCGAGCACGGCGTAACCGTGACCCTGCAGCTTCTGGTGGAAGAGAAAATCGACGGGCAGCACGCCCGCCATGGCGTATTCCCGCTCGTGGTAAAGGAGCTTCCTGCCCAGGAAAACGGCCCCGCCGCACTCGGCATAGACGGGCATCCCCCGCTCGATCGCGCGGCGCAACGAATCGCGAAACGACTCGTTCGCCGCCAAGGCGGGCGCCAGCGTTTCCGGGAAGCCGCCGCCGATATACAGCGCGTCCACGTCCGGCAACCCGGCGTCCCGAAGCGGCGAGACCTCGACCACGCCGGCGCCCTCTCGGGCCAGGGCCTCCAGGTTCTCGGGGTAATAGAACTGAAACGCCTCGTCCCGAAACACGCCAATCCGGACGGCTGCCGGCTTCGCGGGCTCTTCGCTCAGCGCGGGCTTCTCGCGAAGTTGCAGCGGCGGAGCTTGCCGGGCCAGATCCCGGAGTGCGTCCAGATCGAGGTACTGTTCCGCAAGTTCCGCGACTCGCCGGATCGAGTGCGTCTGCTGCTCGTGCTCCTGGGGCGGAACCAGGCCCAAGTGTCTCTCCGGGAAAAGCTGCTGAGGCATCCGGGCGACCGCCCCCAGCACGGGCACGCCGCAGTCCCCTTCGACGGCTTCGCGCAGCACCGCGTCGTGCCGGGGACCGGCCGTCTGATTGAGAATGACGCCCCGAATATCGACCTGCGGATCGAGCTTCTGACATCCCAGCACCGAGGCCGCGACGGTCCGCGACGACTTGGTGCAGTCCACCGCCAGAACCACCGGGGCGTCGAGCAGTTTGGCCAACTCGGCCGTGCTGTAGGTGCCCCGGGCGTCCATCCCGTCGTACAGACCGCGATTGCCCTCGATCACCGCCACGTCGGCCCCTTCGGCGGCGGTGACGAACGACCGCACGACCGTTTCCGGGGACATGAGAAAGAGGTCCAGGTTTCGGCAGGGCCTCTCGGCCGTCCTCGACAGCCAGGCGGCGTCGATATAGTCGGGTCCCTTCTTGAAGGGAGCCACGCGGTAGCCCCTCTTCCGCCAGGCGGCCACGAGTCCCAGAGACACGATCGTCTTGCCGCTGCCGCCGCGCAAACCCGCGATGAGAATTCGGGGGGTGCTCATAGCGTTACAGCATGTCGATGAAGCCGCAAGGGCATTCTTCCGCACATTTCTTGCAGCCGGTGCAGTTCTCCAGCTTGAACTTGTAGATCACGCCCTTCTGCATCGGCTTGTCCACGGCCTGGTCCTGGCAGAACAGCCAGCACTTCTCGCAATCGAAGCAGTAACCGCAGCTCATGCAGCGCCGGGTCTCCGCGATCGCCTGTTCTTGGGACGCGGACAGGTTGACCTCGGTCTCCAAGCCGGCCAGACGTTCCTCGACGGGGAGCACGGCGGTTCGGGCCCGCTCTGCTTTCTCGTAGTGGTCCAGCCGCATGCGGTCGTGCTTCACCACCGGCAGTTCGCCGTCTCGGGGCTCTTCTTCGCCGCGAAAATGCCGGTCGATGGCCTCGGCTGCCCGGCGGCCGTGGCCGACCGCGGTGGTGACCAGCGCCAGGCTGACCGCGTCGCCGCCTGCGTAGATGCCTTCGACCTTGGTGGACTGGCCGCGCCCGTTGACCTGGATCCAGTCCCTGCCTTCGATCAGCGAGTCGAAACCGGCGAAGTCCGGTGCCTGGCTGATGGCGGGGATGACGGTCGCGGCGGGGATCTCGAACTCGGAACCCTCGACGGGCACGGGGCGCCGTCTTCCGGACTCGTCCGGCTCGCCGAGTTCCATGCGGATGCACTTCATGCTCGTGATCCGATTGCCTTCCTTGCTGAACCCGACGGGAGCGGCCAGGTATTCCAGCTTGACGCCTTCCTCTTGCGCCTCTTCGATCTCCTGGTCGATCGCCGGCATCTCCTTGATGGTGCGGCGGTAGAGGATGGTCACGTCGGCGCCGAGGCGTTTGCAGATTCGGGCGGCGTCGACGGCCGTGTCGCCTCCGCCGACCACGATCACGTTGTCGCCGACGTCGATCTTCTCCCCGTGGTGGATGCGGTTGAGGAACTCCACGCCGGAGAGAACGTTGTCGGCTTCTTCTCCCTCGACCCGGAGTTTCAAGCCCTTTTCGGCGCCGATTCCCACGAAAACGGCCTGGTATTGGCTGCGGAGATCGTCCAGCGAGAAGTCCCGGCCGATGCGCGTGCCGCACTTCAACTCGACGCCCAGGTCGAGGATCTTCCGGATTTCTCCGTCCAGCACGTCGGCCGGCAGCCGGTAACGAGGGATCCCCCATCGCAACATGCCGCCGGGCTTGTCGGCCGCCTCGAAGAGGGTCACGCCGTAGCCGCGCCTGGCGAGTTGATAGGCACAGGAGAGTCCGGCGGGACCGGCGCCCACCACGGCGACCTTCTCCGGCCGCTTCTCGTCGGAAAGGGTCTTCAGGGCGAGGTTGTGCTCCAACCCGAAATCGCCGATTGCCCGCTCGATCATGTTGATGTTGACCGCGCCGTCGAGTTCCTGGCGGTTGCAGTTGTCTTCGCAGGGATGCGGGCAGACACGGCCGCAAACCGCCGGGAAGGGGCTGGTATCGGTATAGGTTTCCCAGGCCTCTCGGAAAGCCTGTTCGGCGGGTTTCTTCAGCCGCTCGGCCTGGGCGATGGTTGTCAGGAAATCGCGGATCCGGTTGCCGCTGGGACAAACGTTGCGGCACGGCGGCATCTTTTCGCTGTTCTTGGGCCGCAGCGGCGACTGTTCGCGTGCCCGCGACGCGCCGGAAAAGGCGCCTCCGCCGAATTTCTTCTTTTTCTTCGTGACCTTCTTCGTAGCCATGGATTACCTCGGGACTCGCACTCGACAAAAACTGCGCGGATCTGGATGCGCGAAAAGAGCTTGTTCAACGGGGTGGCACGCCCTGAGGAACGAAGGGCGTGGAAAACCTGCCGAACCACGCCCTTCGTTCCTCAGGGCGTGCCACCCTCGCCAAAAAAGCGACCGAGTTATTCTTGCGCAAACACTTACCTGGTGCTGCCTTCTTCGGGCGGCATCTCGATGAAGCTGCCGCCGAAATAGGTATAGACGCACCTTCCGGAGTCCATCAGGATCCGGATGGCGGCCTTGCACACTTTCTTGTCGCATTCGGCGTCGCCGAATTTCTGGATCATCGCCTTGGTCAAATCGCCGGGCTTGAATTTCTTCTTGCCCTGGTACTCTTTGACCATTTCGAACATCGCGTCCGCGACTTCTTCGGGAGCGACAGCCATGGGCATCTCCTGTTTACACGTGCCTGAGTTGCGCGGACCGCTTGTAGGTCAGGCCCGCGTGCTTGAAGTCGTCGATGTGTGCCTTGCTGAACTCGATGCCCGTCAGCTTGAAGAAGCGCGGCCACCCGATTCGGGCAATGAACTCGCCCATGCGTTCGTACTTGCGAGCGCCGTCGGCCCAGACCTCGACGATGTTGCGGACCGCCTGGACGACTTCCGGCCAGCGGGGCGGATTGTTGGGCAGGTAGGGGATCGCCAGCTTGGAGAACGTGGGCTCGGTGCGGGCGTTGGAGACCTTGCCGCCCACCCAGATCGAAACGCCGTCGTTCAGCGGATCGGCGATCGGCAGGGCGGGACAGACCGAGAAGCAGTTCGCGCAGAACATGCAGCGGTCCTCGTCGATTTCCACCGAGGGCTTGCCGTCGACGGTCGCCGGACGAATCGCCGCCGTGGGACAGGATGCCACCACGCTGGGGATCTCGCAAATCTTGTTCAGAGTCTCGCTCTCGATCTTCGGCGGCCTGCGGTGGATGCCGAGGATCGCAATGTCCGAACAGTGGACCGCTCCGCACATGTTCAAGCAGCAGGCCACGGCGACGCGGAGCTTGCCGGGCAGCTTCATTTCTGCGAAGTACTCGAACAAGTCGTCCATCACCACTTTGACCAGCCCGGATGCGTCCGTGGCCGCCGAGTGGCAGTGTACCCAACCTTGCGTGTGCACGATGTTCGAGATCGAATTGCCGATGCCGCCGATCGGATAGTTCATCGCCTTCAGATCGGCGATCAGCGGCTCGATGTTGGACTGGTCGGTCAGCAGGAACTCGACGTTGTTGCGGCTGGTGAACCGCAGGTGGCCGCCGCAGTACTTCTCCGCCAGGTCCGCGAAGGCACGCAGCGTCTTGATGCTCAACAACCGCGGCGAAGCGGCACGCACGGTGAACAGCTTGTCGCCGGATTCGCCCACGTGGACCATCACGCCGGGCTTGAGCACTTCGTGGTACTTCCACTTCCCGTAGTTGCTCTTGATCACGGGGGGCAGGAACTGTTCGTAGTTCGGAGGCCCTATATCCGTCCTTCTATCCGTTGCCATGAATTATCTCCCAAAAATGAAGTTCTTTTCGTTCAGATTTGCCGGGTCCGCCGGTATGCGACCCTATTCGTCTTCTTCTTCTTCCTCCTCTTCGTCGTCGCCTTCTTCGAAGTACTCTTCGTAGAAGACGTAGGGGTTCTCTCTGGGATGAGCGATCATTTCCGGCACGGGCTCGACCTCGATGGCTTCGAGGAAGTTCCCCAGCCCGACGCGCTGCATGAGTTCGCCGGTGCGTTCTCGGGCCTTGCCGTACTCGCCCCAGAATTCCCAGATCCGCTCGAGGAGGTCCTTGAGTTCTTCATAAGGAGGTTCGAGCTTCATGAAGGGCACCAGGACGGACGAGAGCAGCGCGCCCTCGACGATCGGGGCCTTCGCACCCAGGAGGATCGTGGCGCCGCGATCCGTGCCCGGCCGCAGGGCCTTCGGCATGGCGTTGATGCAGTGCATGCACTTGACGCAGTTGGCATTGTCGATTTTCAACTCGTTGCCGTCCCACTCGATGCACCGGGTGGGGCAGTTGGCGTAGATGTCCTTGTGGATCTCCAGGCCGGCGTCGACGTAATTCTTGACCTCGGCCTGGTCGATCCGGATGTCGTCCCGCCAGGTGCCGATGATCGACATGTCGGCGCGGGCTATGGATGCCACGCAGTCATTAGGACAGCCGGCGCACTTGATCTTGAACTTGTAGGGGAAGGGCGGCCGGTGCAGCTCGTCCTGGAACTGCATCGTCAGATCCTGGGTCAGGTGCATCGTGTCGTAGCAGGCCCACTCGCAGCGAGCCTGTCCCACGCAGCAACTGGGCGTACGCAAGTCCGAGCCGGAGCCGCCCAGGTCGAAGCCTTTCTCCGTCAGCGCGGCGAAGGTGGGCTCGAGTTCGTCGGTGACCGTGCCCAGAAAGACGATGTCGCCGGTCGAGCCGTGCATGTTCGTCAGGCCGGAGCCGTGCCGTTCCCAAATGTCGCAGAGCGTCCTCAGCGAGTCGGACGTGTAGAACCAACCCATGGGCTGGTTGACCCGGAAGGTGTGGAAGTGGGCCACGTTGGGGAACTCCTCCGCAAGGAAGGAGTAGCGCCCGATGACGCCCCCCCCGTAACCCATCACGCCGACGATGCCGCCGTGCTTCCAGTAGCCTCGTTTGTCCCGGTAGGACTTCTCGAGTTGTCCCAGCAGGTCCTGGCACATCTTGTTTTCTTTCGCCATGGATTTGATTTCCGTGACGAAGCTGGGCCAAGGCCCCTTTTCCAGTTCGTTCAGCAACGGGGTATCGTTGTTACCTGAATCTGCCATGTTACCTCCTTCAGGTTTGGAATGATGGCAATGGTCGTTTTCCTTGT
>DATLAN010000276.1:0-2134 GCA_035527455.1 Thermoguttaceae bacterium | reverse complement strand
TGCTCACCCGGCGGACCCACGCGCGGGGTGCCTTGATCGGCGCGGTCGCCGGAGTCGTGATTCTCTTCTGTGTGCAACGATACACCGATGTGTTTTTCTACCTTTACGCCGCCGTGGGCATCGTCGGCTGCTTCGCGGTCGGCTACCTGGCGAGTCTGATTCTGCCGGGCAGGAGCAAGGATTTGAGTGGGTTGACGGTTCATGGGTAGGTTGGGGGCTGGGGGCTGGGGATTGGGAATCAAAGTCTCACGTCACTTCTGCATGGTGCGCGCACGTTGGACGTAGCCAATTACAATAGAAACGTTTAGCGGGCGGGCTTGCCCGCCGTTTGGTTGCGGCCGCGATCCCGTGGGTTATCGCCGAAGGACATTTGGAGGAAATACGACCGTGGAATTTCGCATTGAAGGACTCATCGCGGCGGCTTTCACGCCGATGCACGGCGACGGAACGCTCCGCCTCGAGCTGACGGAGCCCATCGTCGATCACCTTGTCGAGCAAGGCATCCGGGGGCTGTACGTCTGCGGGAGCACCGGCGAAGGCCCGCTGTTGACCACCGAGGAGAGGAAGGCCACCGCGGCGGCTTACGTCCAAGCGGCGGCCGGACGGCTGCCCGTGATCGTTCAGGTGGGACACAGCAGCCTCCGCGAGGCCCGCACGCTGGCCGCCCACGCCCAAGCGATCGGGGCCGACGCCGTCTCGGCCGTGGCGCCGTATTACTTCAAACCCGATTCGGTCCGAACGTTGATCGACTGTATGGCGGAAATCACGTCCGCGGCGCCGCAACTGCCGTTCTACTACTACCACATTCCGGCCCTCTCCGGCGTCGGCGTGGACGTGCTCGAGTTCCTCCGTGAAGGCGGCCGGCGGCTGCCGACGCTGGTGGGTGTGAAGTACACCGCTCCCACGGTATTCGAGTTTCAGGCCTGCGTGGAATTCGACGTCGGGCGGTTCGACGTGCTGTTCGGTTGCGACGAAATGCTGTTGGCCGCGCTGGCCGTCGGCGCACGCGGAGCGGTGGGCACGACCTACAATCTCGCCCCGGCGCTGTACGGCAAGATCATCGACCGCTTCGAGGCGGGCGATCTGGCCGAAGCCCGACGCTGCCAGGCCCTGGCCGTCGAGATGGTCCGCATCATGGTTCGCTACCGCGGCCAGCCGGCCTTCAAGGCCGCCATGAAGCTCTTCGGCCTCGACTGCGGCCCCAACCGCCTGCCGCTCAGATCGCTTCAGCCCGACGAGTGGGAGAAGCTCCGGACCGAACTGGCCGCCATCGGTTTCCTGGATTGGGCCACTTCGGGTGGAACGCGGAACGAAAACGGGAACATGGGATGAAGGGGAACATGGGAGGGGGGCCGTGAATCGGGTTGCTATGAACGTCGGTGTCGCGGGGCGAGATGCATGCGAAGCCGCAAGCGGCAAATCCCCAATCCCCAACCCCTCGTCCCTCGTCTCTCGTCCCTCGTCTCTCGTCCCTCACCCCTCGTCCCTCGCCCCTCACCCTAGACGTCGCAAATCTGCACCGCCTGACGTAGCGACTCGAGCGGATCGGGGCCCTTGGGCACGAACTCCTGGCCGACGAAGCCTTGGTAGTCGGTCTCGGCGATCGCCCGCATCACGGCCGGGTAGTTGATCTCCTGGGTGTCGTCGATTTCCGCGCGGCCGGGCACGCCGCCGGTGTGGAAGTGGGCGATGTACTCGATGTTCTGCGTGATCGTCGAAATCAAATCGCCTTCCATGATCTGCAGGTGGTAGACGTCGTAGAGCAGCTTGCACCGCTCGGAGCCGACCCGCTTGCAGACCTCCACGCCCCAGGCGGTGTGATCGCACTGGTAGTCCTTGTGGTTGACCTTGCTGTTGAGCAGTTCCATCACCACGTTGACCTTCTTGGCCTCGGCGAGCTTCATCAGCCGTTTCAGTCCCAAGGCGCAGTTCTCGATGCCCTGTTCGTCGTCGAGTCCGGCCCGGTTTCCGGAGAAGCAGATCACGTTGGGCAGCCCGGCGTCGGCCGCTTGGGGGATGAGTTCCTCGTAGCTGGCCACGAGTTCGTCGTGGAGTTCGACGCGGTTGAATCCGCGCGAGATGCCCATCCCGGCGCCGCTGGCCATGGCGCAGGTCAAGCCGTACTTCTTCACGA
>DATLAN010000275.1:0-4253 GCA_035527455.1 Thermoguttaceae bacterium | reverse complement strand
CCGCCCTACAAACTTACTGCATGTTGGGTTTCTCACCAGCTTTCGCGTCGATTGTCTTTGCGTAGATCCTCAAACCAGGAAGTATCTTTTGAAGTTCATCGAGGCCGTCGGAGGTCGTTGCCGAATCGTCTACATGAAGGCGCTGCAGGTTGGGCAGGAATTTCACGTACAGGACGCCTTTGTCGGTCATTGGAGCGCGACAGAGGTAGAGTTCTTCCAATCGAGTCAGTGGGCTCAAATGCTCCAGTCCGGGTCCACGGATACCAGTCCCGTCTAGAACCAACTTCGTGAGGTTCGTTAGACCGGCCAGATGTTTCAGGTCGGCGTCGGTGATTCTGGTGTCGTTGAGATACAACTCGCCCAGGGAAGTCAACTTCCCGAGTCGGGACAGTCCGACATCATCAATGTCCGTTTCCGCCAGACTCAGCACCTGAAGTTGCGTCATTCCCTCAAGGCTTTCCAGTCCGTGACCGGCGATCCTCGTTCCCTCAAGGCTGAGCCGAGCGAGATTCGCGTGAGACTTGAGTTGCTCCAATCCGGTGTCCGTGATCTTCGTTCCACGAAGAACGAGATAACTGAGTTGTTTGTATCCCTCTAATCGTTTCAGCGCGGCATCGGTGATTGCAGTATCGGCAAGATTAATCGCCTCGAGTTCCGGTAACCCGACAAGATGCACCAGCGAATCGTCGGTAATCGTAGTGCCGCTCAAGGAAATGCCTCTGAGTTTGGTCAATCCCTCAATATTCACAAGTGCGGCGTCAGTGAACATCGCTCCGGGGAGATGCAAGGACTCGAGGTTCTTGAGGTTCTTTATATGCGTCATTCCCGCGTCGGTAATGCCGCCGTAAATAACGTTCAGCGCCTTCAGGTCGGTCAGCTTCCCAACATGCACCATCGCTTCGTCTACGGAAACTCGGTATCGGAAGACGTCCGAGAACGTGACGGCGATCGGCTTGCCTTCCGGGTCGCAGTCGCAGCGGGCACCTATGGCTCTTAGTGCCGCCACGGCTTTTCTCACCACCTCGGCTTCCGAGTCAACGACTTTGCCGGGGGCGGCACTTCCCAGAAGCACGCGTATTTGGGCGTCTTTCGACTCGTTGGCCGCCGATGTGCCGGCCACAAGCGGCGTCGTGACCGTGTCTGCCGGATCACGCGGAAGAAGTGGGATTTCCTCTCTCGGGTCGATCACCTTGTCGCGGAAAGTCGTCAGGTCCCAAATCAAGACCGAATAGTCTTCTGTGACTGAAGCGGCAAACCGCTCATCCTTCGAAAGGGCGCGAATCCGATGTCCTTGAAGCCGACGGATCTCCTGTCCGGTGTCTACATCCCAAAACCGACTCGTATTGTCATCATGTTCGGCTACCAACCAACGTCCTCCGTCCAGGAAGGCCCGCGGAAAGACCTCTCCTTTCGGCCCGGCGATTTGGTGGAGAACGGCGCCGGTCTCGGCGGACAGAAAATGTAGCTTGCCGTCTCGCGTGCCGAACACCACGGATTTGCTGTCTGGAGAAAACAGGGCGTTGGCAAAACCCGGTTGCGAATCGACTCGCCAAAGACCTTCTCCAGTCTGAGCATTCCAGAGCACGTACGTGTGGCCACTGAACAGCGAAGCCGCGGCGCCTCCGAGGTCGGGCGACACCGCCTGGGAAGTGTAGCCACCCTCTTCGGGGTATCGGACGCGGATCGGGTCAACTTCGTCGAGGTTCACTTCTTGGACAAGTTCGCCCGTTCGGATATCCCAGCGTTGGAAACAGCGCTCCGTTCTCGGCGACTGGGCCGAGCGGACGCTACCCAAGTTCTTTCCGTCTTCTGAGAAACCCAGTGTACACGGCCAAGAACTGCGGCTGACTTTCTGCGGGGAACCGGAGGCAGGCAACTGATGCAGCGTTTGGCCGTCTTCGCAACGAATTAAGGCAGTGTTTTGCCCCAGATTCGCGGCCAAGAGCTTCCCGTCCGGTGAAAAAGCCAAACAGGAGGCCGAATAGCCCCTATTGCCGGTCGGCCAATAGTAAAGTTGCTTTCCGGTCTGCGTTGACCACAGTCGCACACTGTGGTCGACGCCGGAGGTGGCCACCATGCCACCGTCTGGTGAAAAAGTCACAGCCATGATTGGGGACCGATGCGCCGGCTCCGCGGGAATCTCCTTCCCGTCATTCACGTTCCACCAGCGAAACTTCCTTCCCGTTGCCACGCCAAGTCGTTCACTATCCGCAGAAAACGTCATTGTTGCGAAGTCGGGGCCGAGGATCTTCAACTCGCCGGTCGCCTCTAAGCTGCGGGTGTCGATGATCCGAACGGGTGAACTATTCCCGTATTCCACCCCCATCGCCATATGCGCTGCGTTCGGAGAAAACGTGACCGTGTGTTTCCACAGCGCGTTGGTTCCGCTGGCTTGGGCGAGAGTCTTTATGATCTTTCCATTGCCAAGGTCAACGGCAATGATACGTTTTTGAGTGCCCAATAGCACGAACCGCCGGTCGGGCGACGGCCAGAAGAGACGGAGGTCCGAGTAGACGAACGGATCGGCTTCGATCGACTCCAGTGCGACCCGTTTCTCTTCCTCTCCGGAAAAAAGGTCCCAAACTCCGAGCGTCTTGTCGTCCCGCGCGGAAACCATGGTTTTCCCGTCAGGCAGCAGCGCCATCATCTTGGCGCGAGGCTCATGGAGTCTCCGCACTGCAGAACCGGTTTCCGCGTTGAAGCCCCACACGGTCCGCACCGTGGTAGTCACGAAAAGACACCGGTCGTCGTGAGAGAAGCAAAGCCTGAACAGGTCCGGCTTCCAGCGAACGCCTGGCGATGGCTCCGGCCCTTCCTTGACAACCACGAACTGGTCGATATCCGCCAACAAACTGACCTGCCACAACGTGCTGCCGCTGGCCGCATCCAACACGCAGACCATCCCGTCCAACTTGCACAACCCGATTCGCTTGCCGGATCCTGAGACGCACAAGGCTGTAATGATATCGCCCGGGCTTCGTAGCCTCCGTAGTACGTGCCCTGTGTCTCCGTCGAAAAGGGTGACGACCTGATATCCGAGTTTCTGCGTCGGGCCATACTCCCCTCCGCCGGCGCACGCCAGGAAACTGCCGTCCGGCGCAAAGGAGACTGCCCTGGCATAAGCCTCCGTTTGCCAGCGCGTCGATCCCAACCGCGCAACGGCCCCTTCCGGCAACGCGCCCTGGTCAATGCCATTAGCTGCGTCATCGGCCAGCAATATGCCGGGCAGCACCAGTACGAATAGCAACGCCAGTCCAGCACAATGGCAACTCATGACACGCCTCCTGACCCCATATTCCACGGCCGGTACCGTCAATCTTGCCGCAATCGATGGATCGGGCGATTGGCCGGTGGAGCCGCAGCTTGGCACATTGCTGGACACGTGCGTGCAAGCACGCACCCTACGACTGTCTGTGTGGTCTCCTATACTGCCCCCCATTATCCTGACCTGCGGCCGGAGGTGTCAAGGGGTGCGAGCGGGTGGTGCAAAATGGGATGTTGATTCGGCAGCGGCGGCGCGGTAGGGTAGTGGATGCGTGTATAGATACCGGAGGGCGGTCGTGGTGAATGACGACTTGGCGGAAGACCGCATGAATGCGGTCACTACGAGCGATCTTGGGGTGGGGCGGGGAATTGTTGCTCCGGAAAAGGCGAAATCTCGAAAAAGTGTGCAAGAATAGGCTAAGTCGTTGCGGGGAAGCCACTTGCGGCGAGGGAACAAGGGGCCCAATGGAACCGAGACGCCGGGGGGTGTCAAGGGGGTGCGGACGATCGAAGTGCTTGGGAGATAAGGACTTGCGCAGCGCAGCGGACGGCGGCCGGGAAAGGGCCGGGTGGCGTGGGGCGGGAAACAATGGCGCAAAACGGCCTCGACCTGATCGGGACCTTTGGCGCAAGGCCTTGCAAAACAATAAGTTCCGCCGACCGGTAGGGAGGCCCGGGAGGGGTATTGTTGCTCCGCGACACGCAAAAGCGGATAACAATGGGTCATCCGCAATCTGCGTGCACGCAGCCGAACGAATCCGCTCTACGCGTCGTCGTGTCCGTCGGAGCCCTTTTCGGCCAGTTCGCGCATGGCGATCCGCCGGCTGAGCTTCACGCGGTCCTGGTCGTCGACGGCGATGACTTTCACCTGCATCGAATCGCCGACCTTGCACACGTCGGCCACGCTGGAGACGTACTCGTCGGACAATTCGCTGATGTGGCAGAGCCCGTCCTTGCCGGGCAGGATCTCGACAAAGGCGCCGAAATCC
>DATLAN010000274.1:0-2921 GCA_035527455.1 Thermoguttaceae bacterium | reverse complement strand
TTTTTGTACGTGGGGACCTGATTGTGGACGCGTCCATGACATCATCGACGAAATCGACGCGGACCCTTATAATGATATTGGCTCTCCGGACGGCTCCGTGATTATGACGACCGACCATGCAAAGGAGTCGCTTCGGGAGGCCATCTGGTTCTTCTTGGACTTCAGCGAACCCGACCCTTATTACCAAGATGACCTTCGTTCGGCGCTTGCGATTTCAATTGGGGCTCCCGAATGGGCGAAGGAAATACGATGCGCGCTGAAAGACCCGGCTGGGTTTCGATCAACGTTCAAGGGCCAGTGAGAAAGTAAGTAGTCTCGGCAAGTGAGTCGAAAGGAGCCGGAGGAGGCACGACCCGTGATTATAGAAATCGAACGTGAGGACGACGGCCGGTGGATCGCCGAAGTACCGGATCTGCCTGGTGTCATGACGTACGGTCGAGACCGTGAAGAGGCCATCTTCAAAGTAAAGGCTTTGGCGCTACGCGTGTTGGCCGATCGCTTGGAGCATGGAGAGGAAGTACCGGAGTTGGGCGACGTATTTGCAGTGCCGACATGACGCAATGGCCCTCAACCAAGGGACGATCCGTGCTTGCCGCCCTGCTGCGCATCGGCTGGTCCGTGAAGCGACAATCCGGGACCTCTCATCGTGTCCTGGAGCGGCCGGGTTGGCAGAATTACGTGTTTGCTTTTCGTGATGGCGAGGAGATTGGTTCCCGCATGCTGGCTCGGATTGGCAAACGTACCGGGCTAACTCCTGATGATCTGTAGTGCCGGTGAAGTGACGGGCGGGTGCAACTTGGGATCGATTGTGTTGTTGTGGAATCGCACGGCTGGAGGATGAATGACCTACTTTCGACCGAACATCGACGCGATGACCGGCTACGTGCCGGGGGAACAGCCGCAGACGGACGGGTTCATCAAGCTCAACACCAACGAGAACCCGTATCCCGCCTCGCCGGCGGTCGGCCGGGCGGTGGAAGAGGCCTTGCGGCGGGGATTGCAAAAGTATCCCAACGCCATGGCCCAACCGTTCCGGCAGCGGGCGGCCGAAGTGCTGGGCGTCGAGCCGGACTGGATCCTCTGCGGCAACGGCAGCGACGACATCCTCACGATCGCCACCCGGGCGCTGGTCGGCCAGGGACAACGGCTGCGGCTGCCGTATCCCAGCTACGTGCTGTACAAGACGCTGGCCGAACTCCAGGACGCCCGCAGCGAAGAGGTCCATTTCCGGCCGGACTGGTCGCTGGGCGAGGATTTTGCCCGGGCGAGCGACGACCTGCGGCTGGTGTTCCTGCCCAATCCGAACAGTCCCTCGGGCACGGTCATCCCGCCGGACGCGGTGCTGGAGTTCGCCCGGCGGCTGCCGTGCCCGTTGCTGGTCGACGAGGCGTACGCCGATTTCGCGGAAACGAACTGCATGGACCTGGTAGGGCGGTGCGAGAAGATCCTGGTCTCCCGGTCCTTGAGCAAGTCGTACGCCCTGGCCGGATTGCGGTTCGGGTTCGTGGTGGCCCAGCCGCACATCATCGACGGGCTGGTGAAGGTCAAGGATTCGTACAACTGCGACGCGCTGTCGATCGCCGCGGCCACCGCCGCCATCGGCGACCAGGACTGGCTGGCCGAGAATCGGGCCAAGATCCTCGCCACGCGGAAACGGCTGGCCGAGGGCATGAGGAAATTAGGGTTCGAAACGGTTGATTCGCAGGCCAACTTCACCTGGAACGTACATCCGGCACAGCCCGTACAACCGCTCTACGAACGGCTCAAAGAGGACCGCGTTCTGGTCCGATACATGAACTATCCTAACTGGGGCGACGGATTGCGGATCAGCGTCGGCACGGACGAGCAGATCGACACGTGCCTGGAGCGTCTGGCCGCGATCGTATGAAAGAACCTGCGTGGGCCTCGTCCCTCGACCCACCCTACTTCCTGCTGCGACGAATTGCGATGTCACGTACTGCACGAATTCAACGAAAAACGGCGGAAACGCAAATCGAACTGGAGCTTTCGCTGGACGGCTCCGGGCGGGCGGAAATCGCCACCGGCGTGGGCTTCTTCGACCACATGCTTACGCTCCTGGCCAGGCACGCGGCGATCGACCTGACGATTCGAGCCACCGGCGACCTGGAGGTCGACCAGCACCACACGGTCGAGGACGTGGGCATTTGCCTCGGGCAGGCCGTGAAAGACGCCTTGGGCGACAAGTCGGGCATCCGGCGGTTCGGACACGCGACCGTGCCGATGGAAGAAACGCTGGTGACCAGCGCCGTGGACCTCGGCGGCCGGCCATTCTTCGTCTTCGACGTCCGCTTCCCCACGCCCAAGATCGGCCAATTCGACAGCGAACTGGTCGCCGATTTCTGGCAGGCCTTCGCGGCCAACGCCCTGTGCAATCTGCACGTGATCGTCCACCACGGACGCAACAGCCATCATATCGCCGAAGGCGTCTTCAAGGCGACCGCCCGGGCGCTGCGGACGGCCGCGGAATCCGACCCGCGTGTCTCCGACGTGCCCAGCACGAAGGGTACGCTCTGAGCATCGCCCGTAGGTCAGGGCTTGCCCTGACGAAATCGAGCGTTTGGCGGGGAAATTCGTCAGGGCTGTGCCCAACGGCACTAAGTTTGTCTTGACGCGGATTCAAGTTTGAAGTCCGCAGGTTCGCACATTTTGATAACTTGTTGCGGAGGCGTTTGTTAAGTCCCCTTGCTTCGGCCGGAGCCACCGTCGCCTCGCACCCTGCCTTGGAGGTGACGGCGGTGTTTGCGGAAGCTGCGGCGGAAGCGGGCATTTCGCTCGGTCGCAGCGCGCTGCGGCTGCCCAACTTGGCATGGCTGGCCATCGCGTCCGCCCTGCACAACACGTTTTCTTTCGCCGCCGTATTGACCTTGACCTTGACCTTGCGTTGGTTGATGGATTCGGAG
>DATLAN010000273.1:0-2068 GCA_035527455.1 Thermoguttaceae bacterium | reverse complement strand
CGGCTCGGGCTCGGGCGGCGGGTCGCGCCACACACGGGCCGAATGCACCCGGCCGGGCGTGACTTCCCAACCCAACCCGAGTGCCAGGCCGTCGATCTCGGCTGCTACCGCCCCGTCGCTCAGCGTGTCCCATTCGGGATGCGCGACCAGCAGGGTCACCAGGTCACGGTAGAATTGGCGTTTGTCTCGCATCATCTACTCCCGTTCGATTCGTTTCTCGATCGCCGTCAACCGCACTTCATGTGTGGGGCACGGCATCTTGCCGAGCCGCGCGTAGATATGAGGCAGATGATTATCCTCGATCTTCATCAAGCTCTTGCCCAACTGCTTCACGGTGACGGAGAGGATGGCCAGCTTCGCATAGATCGCGGCAAGGCCCACAATCACCGGCGTCGCGATTCCTGCCACGATTCCCCATTCGGCCATTCCCATGCCGGCCATCCTTTCCGTTCGATTGGTCAACGACGGCGAAACTACTTCTTGGCGAGTTGCGCGGCGACGGCCTCTTGCACGAGGGCGAGGATCTCGGGATCTTTCAGACGTTCGGGAAGAACCTTGACGAAGTGCTTCTTCGTCCACTCCAGTACGATCTTCTCAGGGTCGCCTTCGCGTAGCTGCTTGCTCAAGATGTGCAATTCCGCAATAGCACCGCCCAAATCCCGCGAGGCAACGAGCGCCGTGATGTCGGCCAGCTTCGGCAATGCGACGTTCGACAAAGCAAAGCCGACGTTGCTCAGGTCACGGCTCCACTTTTGCACCCGATTGACGATGGCCACACCCAGCTTGATTAGCGCCCAGGCCGAGATGCCTGAGAGCACGGCGATCAGAATGGTTTGTCCAGTCAGAAACATGATTTACTCCTGTTTGAATTCGATGATGGTTTGGTCAACTGAACGATTGAACGCGGCGGAAGAACTGGGTCAGGCCGGAGCCGAGTATTCCCAGGACAACAGCCCCTAAGGCGAAGGGCCACGTTGGCGCAGGCGATGGCTTTTCTTTCTCGATCATCGGTGGCTCCTTCACCGGGGACTGTACAAGCGGCGGGGGCTCGTCCACTCGCACGTCCGGCGGCTCGGGCGTGTTCCGGCGGATGATGCACGGAATCAGCTTGCGGCCGAACAGCCCAGCCCGCTGATAGACCACCTGGTCACCGGCCTCGACTTGCACGCTGCTGCCGAATGCGCTCTGCGAGCCGTTGGAAAGGCCCGAGGCGACGGGCAGGCACAGCCACGCGATCAGCGTGAGGCCCAGGACGATCACCAGCCGCCTCAGGGGCAGCCGGTTTTTCGGAATCGGATTGTCTCGCACGAAACTTCTCCCATTTGCAAGGTGTGGGTGGCTGGCTGGCGTAGGCGTAGGCCGTGCAGGCGTCGCCTCCTGACCATTGCCACCATCGTTGAAAATCCTCGATCGGAGTTGACTTCATTTTGTCCGGTGAATTCACGTCAACGAAATAGGCTCGCCCGTCGTAGAAGCGATAGAACGCGACGCGATGCCCGCCCCAGCCTGCCCCGCTGCGGACCTTCCACGTCACGCTGGCTTTGCGGTTCGTATCGCTGCACCATCGAAGAAAGTCCATGTCCCCGTCTTCGGTGCCGGCGAAACCCAGACCAGACTCGCGGGCTGCATCCTCAATCGTGCCCTGGTAGGTCGCCCCGTAGTAATTCGCCCGCCAGGCCAAGGCCGTCTGCGGCAACCCGTGCTCCGTAAGCACGACGCACATGGCCGCCCAACCGCAACTCGGTCCCCAGTTGCCCTGCCGATCGTCCGGATCGACCTTGGCGTCGGACACGAAATCGACAACGGCCAGTGCAACGGGCTGCGGTTCCGGCTCCGCACTGGGTGGCGGCTGGCATCCGAAGATCACCGCCAGCAGACACGCCAGGATGATCGTCACCGCCAAGCCGATGATTACGATTCCGCCGTTGCGAATTTCGGGTTTCATTACCGTCGCTCCTTCCCCACTTCCCCCGCGGGCCTGTTTGCTTTTTTTTATTGTTCGGATGCTGGTGCAATCCGGTCAAGGGCACTGCTCCCCCTTCAGGGCCAGGCCGCGTCGTCTGAGGCC
>DATLAN010000272.1:0-6750 GCA_035527455.1 Thermoguttaceae bacterium | reverse complement strand
GTCGGCGGATCGGCCACGTCAAAGGGTTGTTCTCGCATTTCAGTTAGGGTTTTGCCGCGTGGTTTTATCCCGCGCGTCTTGCCGTGCGGTGGTGCATCCATCAACGCCGCTCCAGGCAGGCGCCAGATAACGGAGAGGGCTTTGATTAGGTCTGGCGGATTCGGCAAGGTGTTTCTCGCAAGGTCTGCCGGCTTTGTCGTGATCTCTACCTTTGAATTCTTCGACCTCTTTGGCCGGCAGGCCATGAAGTAACAGCCGCGTAGCGTGCCGTGAGCGGCCTTGTGATCCTCGAACGCTTTCGCCGCGTTGGCCGTGCACTCGAAGATGAAGTGATCGCGGGTTTTTGTATCGAACGCAGCCACGTAGCTGTGCCAGCGAAAGGGCACGCTCGCATTACAGGCTGGGCAGTCCGGTTTCTCGCACGGTACCGTTCTTCCTCCCCAGTAGTGCGTGTAGCAGCCGATCATGTCTTCTGTCGTGACGATTGCGGTAAGCGGATGGTCCTGTGGAGTTCGGCGAAGGTCGAATCCCATGTGTCGGTCCGTGGAAGGCAGTTGGTTTGACCATGTGGGCATTTGCAAGGCTCCTGAAACGGGGTGTTACGGGTTACGTCTGAAAGTCTTCAACCCATCGTTAGAAAGACACCGCTGACGTTAACGATAGCTGCGCTGTCGAGGGACGGCACTCGTGCTACGGCATCAAGGGCTTCGGTATCGACATCGGCATCAAGGCATCGACAGCAAGGCATGTTTTGGGGGGTACGGATCGTTTTGTCAAGTGGATGTTGCTCAAAAGAGAGGGCCAAGCAGCTCCCAAGGCTGCTTGGCCCTGCACACAAAGCCTTGCCGATCACTGGGTTATAAGCCTTCCGGGAAATTCCTGCAAGTAGGTTTTCGGCCGGCAACAGAAAAGGCTGTTTTTTTCTTTTGGTGTACAATGGTATAGCGGTGTCCTTTAGGCTCTTTTTTGGGGCCGTCTTTTTCGAGGGTTGTTTTTTCCTTCAGGAAAAAAACAACCTTTCCTGGGGGGTGGAGTGTACGGTTGTTTCCGTCTCGCTTGCGGCGGCGGATGGAGCCGCAAGAACCGCCGCACGGATGCGGCAGTTCCGGGCGAGGTATACGAGCCCGGTCGGAGGGGACGATACGCCAGAAACAAAGCCGCGTTCAGTGAAGACCTAGACGAAATACCCAAGCGCGGGCATGGATGCCCGCGCAATGACGACCTCCGGCCGCAATGGCGGCATGGATGCCGCTCGCGGCCGGACGCGGCGGCCCAAGCGGAGCGCGCTGTACGCCGCCGCCAAAAAAAAACCCGTGCGGCCGGCCGCAGGCCGGCAATGACGGTTAGCAAGCGGTATGGAAGCCGCGCGGGGTAAGCGTGACGGCCGTAGGCCCGGTTGCGGGGCGGAAGCGGGGCGGGGACGGTCGGCGTTCTCGGGCGGGCGTGCATCGAGGCCGAGGGCAGGATCGGGCAGCGTTCTCCATCGCAAGCGGCCGAGCTGCGGCGGTGTCGGCTCTCCATCAGAGCGGACCGCGTTCCATTGCGAGCGCAGCCCGAACCGCCGCGATGCTCACAGCCTGCGATCGACGAGCGATCACCTCACAGCCATCTTGCATTGTGCCACAGCTCGAGCGCGAGCGCGCCCCGCCCGCAAGCCGCCGGCGACGCGGCCGCGGGCCGCCGGAGCCGGCCGATCCGGGCCAAGATGCCGAAACGCCCTCTCGATCGCCGCCAGCAGCGTAGCCGGAGCGTTGCCGAGCCGCCGCCGCTCATCCAGCGTCAAGCCGCCGCCGACGGCGACCGGCTGCGCCGGAGCGACTGACTCCATTGCCGCGACCGCAAGAGCGTGGACGCGGGCCAGGTCGAATGAATGATCTCGCATTGCATGGTCCTCCAACCATCCGTCCGACCTCCAAGCGGACTTGGTCGATCGAGGGTCGCGCGGCGGAGGTCGAGCGGCATGGTGCGTGCTTTGAGACCCTTCAGGGTCTTCTCGGTTTTGCAAGGGCGGTTCGACGGGAACGAGAGACTTCAGTCTCTTCTCGTTTTTTGCAGGGCAGGGGTTCTACCCCTGTCCGAAAAAAACGACTTCCCGGCGAATCCGCCCTGCAAAACCGACTAGCACGCACCATGCCGCTCGACCGTAGCCCGCGACCCTCGATCGACCTTGTCCGCTTGGAGGTCGGACGGTTGGAGGACCATGCAATGCGAGATCATTCATTCGACCTGGCCCGCGTCCACAAGCTCGCGGTCGCGGCAATGGAGTCCGTCGCTCCGGCGCAGCCGGTCGCCGTCGGCGGCGGCTTGACGCAGGATGAGCGGCGGCGGCTCGGCAACGCTCCGGCTGCGCTGCTGGCGGCGATGGAGAGGGCGTTTCGGCATCTTGGCCCGGATCGGCCGGCTCCGGCGGCTCGCTGCCGCGTCGCCGGCGGCTTGCGGGCGGGGCCCGCTCGCGCTCGAGCTGTGGCAAAATGCAAGATGGCTGTGAGGTGATCGCTCGTCGATCGCAGGCAGTGAGCATCGCGGCGGTTCGGGCTGCGCTCGCAATGGAACGCGGTTCGCTCTGATGGACAGCCGATGCCGCTGCAGCTCGGCCGCTTGCGATGGAGAACGCTGCTCGATCCTCGCCTCGGCCTCGACGCGCGCCCGATCGGAACGCTCGACCGTCCCCGCCCCGCTTCCGCCCCGCGCGGCGGTTGTTCCGGCCGGCGGGCATGGAAGCTCCGGCATCCGGTGCGATGCCCGCCGGCCGGAACAACCGCCGTAGCGGAGGGCGCAGCCCGGAGCGTCCGTGCTTGTCCGGCTTCCGGCCGGGGCGTCGGCTCCAGACGCCCGGCCGGCCGTGATCTTGGTATTGACTTTTCTGGCGGTCCGCTGTATTACGTCGATCGTCGTATTACAATACGTCGGGTATTACATCAGCTCCGGACCCTGGAGGTTAATCGTGCTTCGTTCACTGTACCCTATCGTTTGTGTCAGGCTCTGCCCTCATGTGCTTGACAGGCTCGATCGAGTTCTGAAGACTCAAAATCGTTTCCGACATAGGGGCGATCGTACCGAAGCGATTACGATCGCTCTGCTCGAGTGGATCGATCGCCAGGAGCGTAAAGCCCTGAAGACCGGCGGCGGGCCTTAGCCGGCGAAGGTCGTCGAGATCGGGGCGAAGGCACCGAGGTCGGCGGTGCCGTGCTTCTCGTCGAGCAAGAAGTATCCGTTCTCGCCGTAGTCTGGTCCCCATGAATTGTCGCAACCGATTCCTACGCTTCCATCGGGCAGAATTACGGGGTCCAGTTGACAGACTAGGTGTCCCCACCAGTTGAGACCGATGGCCACCGGGATGCGGTGCAGGGCAAGAGTCATCTGGTCGGCAAAGTTCTCCACGTCGGCCCAGCGGAGAATGACGTGATCGAGTGCGTTGTCAATCCATCCTTCCTTGGCGTGCTTGATGTTCAGGTCGTTCTCCGGCCAGAACTTCTGCTCGCTACAGCCGTGCGACATGAGGCGCTTGAGTGCCTCATCCGGTGAACCTCCTCGGTTCTTTCCTCCGGTCAACGGAACGGCGACCGATTCGGCGGAGAGAATCTTCGGCGCTTGACCGTGATATACTAGAATCGCTTCCTCGGCCCGGACTGATCCATGCGCCCAGCAGTAGTTCGTATTCCCCTGGTCGTGCGGCGGCAAGACCGGCCGGGTGAGGTCGCTCAGGAAGGTTCCGCGTCCTTCGAGGATAAGTCGCTTCCACTCGCTGCGTGGAATTCTTGGGAAGAGAAAGTCCGACGGCTGCACCCCCTCGATGCAGCCATACTCGGTTGTTCGCTTGAGGCAACCTCGCCAGCCGTAGAGTTCATGCCCGTTCAGTCGGGCACGCAAAAGGCGGACTTGATCGTCGGCGTTGGCGTCGGTGATGATGAGAGTTGGCAAGGGTTTATCCTCCGAATTGCTTGATGAGGTTGGTTAGTTCCGTCGCGGTCGTCGGTACCTGGCCCTCCCAAATAATGACGCCGGCCGGGTTAGTGAATATGATCCACGGCAGGTTGTGGGAACGGGCACGGTCGAGAAACGGGGCCAGCCGTGGAGGCGGCTGGCCGGTCCTTTTGTCGATAACGTCGTTCGGGATGATCCCGATGAAGTCGTGCTTCTCTGTTGCCCATTTTCTCCAGGTTGGGTCCGCAAGCGTCTGGCGGTCCGCCAGCGATGTGAGTTGGGGGTTTTCAACGATTGCGATGGTTAG
Organism: Thermoguttaceae bacterium; assembly: GCA_035527455.1. Classification (GTDB taxonomy): domain Bacteria; phylum Planctomycetota; class Planctomycetia; order Pirellulales; family Thermoguttaceae; genus DATLAN01. The sequence goes on along the minus strand of DATLAN010000272.1, from coordinate 2,519 downwards.
CTTAACCGGGATTGGCGGCGGCGGTGGGACCGGATCAGGCGGTGGAGTCGGGTTCGTCAGGGTTAAAGCATAAGTCCGCAGCTCTCCCGAGCTCGTCGCGTACACGAGCCAGAGATCTCCGTTTGGCGCTGGCAAGAACTGTGCACTGGCGCTCTGGGACTGTGTCAGGGGCAAGGTGAATTGGACGTGTGGCGCTGGGGTTAGGGTTTGGGCCGTTGCTTGTGGGACGATCAGCAACAGCCAACACACGAAAGGGAGGATCATTTGGCTCGGTAATGGCTTCATGGTTTGTCTCTCTTCTGTGATCGACAAGATCTCTTGTCGAGCGTGGAATGGTTTTAGTGATCGTCTAACGGCAGCGGCGATCGCGGCGGAACGGGCGCAGGTGATTCAGGCCGCGGCCGATCGCTCGCAGAGCGCGTACGGCGGGGCGGCGTTGCTGGAAGTGAACGCAGTTCACTTCCACGGTTGTCGGCTCGCAAACTGTTGGGAGCTCGCACGTGGCCGGTTGGCCAAGGAGTGCAAGGGCGATGATGAGCGGTTCCATGCGGTTCTTCCTTTCGTTGATTGATAAAACAGGCCCTGGCCGGCCTGACTTGCTTCGGCCGGCCAGGGTGTCGCCCGGGGGAACGCTACGGTTTGCTCTTGTCGAGCTCTTCCGGCGGCTTGACCAGTAGCGGAATGATGATCGGCAACAGCGTCTCGATCAGCTTGGTCAGGAAGGCTAGGAAGTTCGACCAGTCGATCTTATCGTACTGGCCGGGTACGCTGTGCGCATCGACCATCTCCTCCAACTCGTTCAGTATGATCTGTTGGTGCGGAAGGATCTCGAGCATGTTCTTTTTTCCTTTGGGGTTAGACGTAAGGCTCTGAGGCTAGCGGGTATCCCATGAATTCCCCGTTGCCTTCGTAGTCTCCGTTTATGGGTGCTTCTCGATACCAGTGGTCATCGGGTGGCGGATAGTCGATTTCAAGTGCTATTATCCAACGCAACCATACCGCGTTCCAGTAGATGAAATAGTACGGTTCGGTGGTTCTTTTGTAGGCGTGCTCTCCGTCATGGTCTTCCAGGTATTCGTAGGTGCCGGTGCAGTCTGGGTACGGGACAAATTCTTCATATGTGACGTCGACCTTCTCGACCGGCGGGGGAGGCGGTTCCTCTTCGTATTTCACTCTCGGCTTGCGTAACGGCTGGAAGCCGCCGAGGCTCATCACCGGGCCGATGACCTTGACCATAAGATCGTTTTCTTATGCTCGGGCTTCGACGCCGGCCGGCACGAAGGCCGGCGTCGAGTGCCCGACCCTTTCGGAGGACCTACTTCCTTGTTGGCCTAGGTGGCCGTTCCGCTTACTTCTCCCTCTTCGTCTCCCAACAAGCCGGCCTTCGTGAAGAACCTGGCGTCATAGAAATACTCGCCGGCGGCGAGGTTGCTGTCGGTGTACACCAGCTCGCCGGTGTCATCGACTTCGAGGACGGCGATGCAGTTGGCGAACGACGGGGTGAAGGTGCCCGTCGGCGACCTGAATAGCATCACTCCCCACACGTCGTTGAGCGTGGTGATCGTGAACAGCACGTCAATGTGACGTACCGCTCCGGTTGCCGACGTCAGAACGGCAACGGGTTCCGTTCCGTCTTCTGTGGCCGGGTACTCCATCGACGGCGCGTTGAACTCTCGCCAACGGCGGATGTTCTTCTGCATGTAGGCGTTGAAAGGGGATATGACGCTGGCCTTCGCAAGGTCCTCCCACGAGCCCTCGTAGCTCGGCTTGACCGAGAGCTTCCACACCTGGGAGAGGAACTTGAACATTGCCCGAACGCTGACCTGCTTGGGCAGCTTCGGGTTGGCCGGCCTGACCAACTGGCGGACGTAGTTCCGCCCTTTCCACTTTGAAAAGACTAGGGCGCCGGCCAGCGAACCGCTGGCGTCGAGGGACATTGCCGGGGCGTTTACTTTGACCATTTCTTTTCTCCATCGGCAGGCGCTGGGGATACCGATTGGTTGAAACGCTTGGGATGCATGAATTATCTGCGCCGGGCAGGTCCGGGTCAATACCGGTTTATAGCTCTCGGTTGTTCCACATGATCCACAGGCATGGTCCGCCGACGATCAGGATTGCAAGCAAAGCGCAGAGCAAGTCGTTATCGCTCATTGGCTCTTGACCCTTTCTGTTGAACTGGTCTGCTTAGGATGTCGCAAAATAAACGCGGAAGGTGGCAGACTGGTCAGGCGGCAGCGTGCTCTCGGCCGGTATCTCGCCGGAGTCGAAGGTCGCGACGTCGGGTATCGGAACGTGTCCGTAGGCGTTGGCGTACCAAGTTGAGCCGAGGATTTGAGCGGACACCCCGTATGTGTCTCCATCCTCCCTCCAGCACGTCACAAGAACGTAATTCTCGCCGATTGAATCGTGGAAGACGTAAGCTTCGGCCGGCCGGTTTGGCTCCAGGGCTACCGTGTAGCTCATGCTCCTTTCAACGTAGTCGGAGCATAGGCCGTTCCACGCGAAGACGAATTTCACGA
>DATLAN010000271.1:0-7219 GCA_035527455.1 Thermoguttaceae bacterium | reverse complement strand
ATTGGGCGTCATCAGGAAATAGCCCCAACCGTGCTTCGGGTGTGCGGACTGTACGAGAATTCTGCCGTCGATCAGGCAAGTGTATGCCCAGGTGTGGTAGCTCTTGTCGGTCAGCGCGATCTCCTGGCCGGGCTTATTGCCCACCTTGCTCTGCATCACGTAGAAGCTGCCCGTCTCCGGGTTCTTCCGGTTCCAGATGGGCGTGTTGGATCCGTCGCGCGTCCAGGTTTGATTGAAATCCGTGTGGGTGCCGTCGGTCAATTGGTGGAAACCCGTCCCGTCGACGTTGATGATGCAGATCGCGGTTTTCCAATTGACCGTGACGGGGTCATTCTTCAGTCTGCGAAAGAAGACGAGCATGTCGCCGGTCTTCGACCAGGAGGGCTTGAAGTCCTGATGTCCCGACGTCAGCGGCTTGCCCTCGGGCGTGCCGTACGTGTTGACGTGGATCTCGCCGTTGACGAAGTACGAACCTCGATAACCCGTGCCCTTCACCTCGACCTTGCCGCTCTTGCCGCCCTGTTTTGTCAACAAGGCCGCAATCTTCGGACGGGCCGACTTGATCTGCTCGAGATCCAGTTCCAGTCTCAGAGTGTCCCCGATTACCTGGTAGACTCCTTTGAGTTCTTCGCTCCATGCACCGCTTACCGTGTCCAGCGGAGTTTCCGACCCGTCATTTCGGACATTCACGTCGGCCCCTTTGGCCACCAGGGCTTTCACGATCTCGACATGCCCGAAAAACGCCGCCATGTGCAGGGCCGTCGAGCCTTCGCTGTTCCTGATATCCGGCCTGGCCCCTTGGGCCAGCAGCAGTTCCGCGGCCTTGCTTTGCCCCGTAATCGCCGCCGCCATCAACGGCGTCGCTCCTATCGAGGAAGCCTTGGCGTTGATGTCCTTACCTGCTGCCAGTTGCTGCTTGATGGCTTCCAGGTTGCCTTTCGCGGCGGCCGTCCAAATATCGACCGTCTGTTCCGAAGCCGCCGACGGCAGCCCTGTCGAACCGAACCCTGCGAGCAATGCGGTTACCAATACAAGTGCGCTAATGCGTGTCATCGAAACGCTCCTTTCTGAAATCTGACCATGGAACTTACTAACCTTAAAGGTGGTATGGCTTTTTCAGAGATTGAGCGACCGTCGGGAGCGAATGACTCGATCCAACGGGCAACGATCAGTTCACGGGTCAGCACGGAGCACGGCTTCAATGGCCGCTCGGAAAACCCAGGCCGTGTCGAGTGCTGGAAAAAAGTTGCAGTCGAATCCGGCGAAGTAGACGTACCCGCCAGCGTCTTCCGGGAAGGGCGAGATCGCAAAGGTTCGCGGAGCCACCAGTTTGGGTTTGCCGGGTTCCCAGCGGCCGTTGACCTCCTTCAGCCGATAACTCCGATCGGTTTCACGTATCAGATACGAGCCACCCGCATACCAGCCGCCGTAGGTGTCAGGGCGATACTGCTCGCTCTTCTCCCGCCGCTGAATCTGGCCCTGGACGCCCATGATGTGCACGGTGCGTCCGGTCGCGGGATCTTTCAGCGGCATCATGTCGCTGTAGGCCGCGATGATGCTGCCGTTGACGTCGCTTCCCCAGCTTCTTGCCAACAGCGGGCGAATTCTCAATTCGACGGTCGCCCTGTAATGGTCGTTTGGGTCGACACGGATGATTCGGTCCGTGTGCGAGAACAGAATCGACTCGCCGACTCCGTTCGGAGACGGCACGGCGCTCAGGCCGCGGATGCCGCCAAGTTCCCAGTGTTCGCGCGTGTCGTCGGAATAGACCTTCTCCCAGGCTGGAGCCGGTCCGTCGGTTCGACGATAGACCGAGACGCCGGCCGACGCGTAAAGCTTGCCGTTCGCTTCGACGAACGACATCGGCCGGATGCTCACCGGCCCGAGTTCCGCTTTTTCGTCCCAACGGATTTTGCCCGGCAGTCCGGCGTCGTAGACTCCGCTGTAGATGCCCGGCGCACCGGCCGCAACAAGAATGCGGTCGACTCCGGTTTGCTGATCGCGATGGATCGCGAAGGCTCGCGTCGAGCGTCTGAGTTCGTCACCGGCGGTCAGCGTTGTTTTGACCCACGCGTTGTTCTCGTCGTCGCGAGTCCAGATGTTGGATTCACGCTTGCCGCCCTGAATATCGGAAGCCGCCAACAGCAGATTGACGGGAGACGCGAGTGCCTTGCCGTCGGCGTCCGTCGTGAAAGTCACGGATTTCAGCGCCGTCACGCGGAGATGCCTTGGTCCCAGGGCCAGGTCAACCTTCCAGGTTCCATCCCGTGAGTTCAGTACGAGCACCTCGGACCAGGGAATGTTTTCTCCTCCACGCGTGTCCATCCAGTAGCCGTTGCCGGCGTATAATCGGCCCTTGTGCGCGACAAGGTGCACGATTTCAGTGCCGCGGATCGGCTTGCCGGTTGACTCATCGATCATGCCCGCCTTGAAGGATGGTTCCCATCCGTTGCCGGATGCGGATTGGGCAATAGCCGTTGGAGTAGCGCCGATGTGTTGAAGCAGCAGGAGGATCGCAGCAAAAGAAGTCGCGCTCTTCATTCTATTCTTCCTCCCATCGCGCCGCCTCGACACGTGAATGGGTGATGCGGGCGCCCCCATCATATCCGACGGTGGATGCGGATGCCACCGGGCCGCGGCAGCGACTGCCACTTCTACCACTTGTCGCACCGATTACCACTTCTGATTGCGGCGGGATGGCAACAGACTGCGGCGGATTGCAAACGGTCCGGATCTGACCAGAATCGAACTGAACCAGTTTCCACAAAAGGATGCGACAAATGACGGCTTTCTCGATGATGGTGCTTCTGTGCGCAACTTCGCTGTCCGCCGCGGAGACCAACGTCCTTCCGGCCGATCTCGAAGGCGAGGACTACGGCGATCCGAAGGTCGAGGGCACGACGTCTGGCGACGGGTTGGATCATGCCCGAGCGGAAGTCGACTCGTGGAACCAGCTCAGAGGGCCCGGAGGTTCGGGCGTTGCCCACACGTGCCAACCGCCGGTGAAGCTCGATGCCGGTCAACTCGCCTGGAAAACGCCCGCTGGCCACGGTCTCTCTTCGCCGGTGCTTGCCGGGAACAGGATCTTTCTGACGGCTGTAGAGGACGGTCGCCTGGTCACGCTCGCTTTCGACACGGCATCCGGGAAACCGGCGTGGCGCAACGAGGCGCCCGAGGTGTCGATCGAAAACGTGCACAAGGCCAACAGCCCGGCGGCCTCGACGCCGCAGGTCGATGACGAGCGTGTCTACGTGTACTTCGGTTCCTACGGCCTGCTCTGTTATGACCACGAGGTGTATTGGTTCAGTCGGAAATGGAAGAACATGAAGTCGGGGCCTCGCACGCAAACACAGAGTAGTACCGGTGCCTCTTCTCTATTCCAAGATCGGATAAGACGTGTTCTTGCAGGCATTTACGCGAACAGAGAAGAGGCACCGGTACTACCCTGAGAATATCGTTGCTCACGGGGTGCAGCCTTCCATTTCCGACTGAACCAATACACGATAAGGGAAAGGACCCATTTTGCGCGATTCGGGGGCAGTTGACCAGCGGGCGCGGCCGGAGATTCATTTCAGCAGCGTCTTCGGCACAAAGCGTTATGTGCCCCTCGATTTCACGCCCGGTAAGAGACGCCGTTCCTTCCCAACCATTTTGGGAAGCGATATCATGAATTCTCGCCGTCTTCATCTTCCCCTGATTGACGAGCCGATGAGCACGACCGAAGTCTCTCCTGCCCGAGCCGAGCCGGAACCGCTGCCGGAGAATTTCGTCGGCGTGCAACCTGGTGGTGGGGTGTGCTATCGGATTGAAATGGCCTGGGGGCGGTGGCGGCGGTGGTGGCTGAAGCGGTTCCGCCCGGCTTACGTCCGGCGGATGGCCCTGCTTCGGCGGGGTGAGTGCGACGGGGCCCCGCACGAGGTTTTCGACCCGCGGGACCTCAAGTTCTGCCGCAACCGGTGCCGATGCGATTGGGACGAGGCCGACGATCCGTTCCGTTGGCGGGAGCGGCTGCCCTTCGCCCGATGGGGGTTGGCCGAGCTGCAACTGATGGGCTGGCCGTTGCTGGGCTTGACCGTCGTCTTGGCTTTCTACTGGTGGTACCTGGCGGTGGTGCCCGGCGCGCTTCTGTGCCTGGTCGTCTACTTTTTCCGCGATCCGCCGCGTCGCGTGCCGCAGGAGCCCGGGCTGTTGGTCTCGCCGGCCGATGGGAAGATTGCCGAAGTGACGCACTTGGAGCACGACGAGTTCGTCGGCGGTCCGGCCGTGCGGATCGGAATCTTCCTGTCGATTTTCAACGTCCATTTGAACCGCGCACCGTCCGCGGCCCGGGTGATTGCCTTGCGGTACTCGCCCGGCGAGTTCCTCAATGCCCTGAGAGCGGAGAGCGTCTTGCGGAACGAAAACACCTGGATCGGCCTGGAGGAGGAAGAGCCGCCGCATCGCCGGCTGGTGGTTCGCCAGATTTCCGGCATGTTCGCCCGGCGGATCGTCTGCAACCTGCGGCCGGGCGAGGTCGTCGCGCGGGGACACAAGTTCGGCATGATCAAGCTGGGGTCTCGGACCGAACTGATCCTGCCGGAAGCGGACGACCTGAAGATCGAAGTGGAAGTGGGTCAGCCGGTCAAAGCCGGCAGCAGCGTGCTGGCACGGTACGCGGGGAACTGACAACTGACAACTGACAACTGACAACTCCCATGCGACCGATCCGAACTGTAGCCGTATTGCCCACGATGTTCACGCTGGGGAACCTGGTGTGTGGTTTCTTTGCGATCGTGGTGGCATCGCGGGTGGATAAGCCGGATACGATGATGATGGATGCGGTGGACCTGGACAACGTGATGTTCGCCGGATGGCTGATCTTCGTGGCCATGGTGTTCGACGCTTTGGACGGATACGTGGCCCGACTGGCGAAGACGACCAGCGATTTCGGCGCGCAGTTGGACAGCCTCTGCGACCTGGTCACGTTTGGCGTCGCCCCGGGATTTCTGCTGGTGAAGATGTGCCCCCGGTTCACTTCCTTGGACGGCGTGTTGTACAACGACGCGATGTGGGTGGTGGCGGCCGGGTTTGCCGCCTGTGCGGCGTTGCGATTGGCCCGATTCAACGTGGAAACCAGCGACGATGACGACCACCTGGTTTTCAACGGGTTGCCTTCTCCGGCGGCGGCGGCGGCGATTGCCGGCTTCGGCATCATGTTCCACACGCTGCGCAACGCCAAGAACCCGCTGGCTTTCGCCGAAGAGATCGAGGTGGTGCTGCAGACGATACTCCCGTTCTTCGCCGTGCTGGTGGCCCTGCTGATGGTCTCGCGAATCCCCTACCCGCACGTGACCAACCAGTTGCTCCGGGGACAGAAGAGTTTCGGCCACGTGGTGGCGTTGGTATTCGCCCTGGTGGCCGTGATGGTGATTCGCGGCTACTCGGTGCCGATCATTTGTTGTGTGTTCGCGCTGTACGGGCCGGTGCGGCTCGCTTGGGCCAAGGTGGTGCAACGGCGCCAACAGGAAGACCCGCTGTTTTGACGACTCAAGGCAAGATCATGTTCTCCGGAATCGTGGAAGCGTTGGGCAAAGTGGCCGAAATTCGCTTGGACCCGCCCGGTTGCCGGCTGATCATCCGGGAGCCGAAAATCGCGGCCGAGACGTCCGTGGCCGACAGCATCTCGGTCAACGGCTGCTGCTTGACGGTCGTCGAGACGGACGACAAGACGATGGCCTTCGACGCCGGGCCCGAAACCCTCTCGCGGACGAACCTCGGCGACTTGAGGCTGGACAGCCTGGTCAACCTGGAACGGGCCCTGGCCGTGGGCGACCGGCTGGGCGGACACTTCGTCAGCGGCCACATCGACGGGACCGGGCGGTTGCTCGAACGTCACGACATGGGCGAGTGGTCCGACTTCTGGTTCTCCGTTTCCCGCGAGTTGGCCGTGCAGATGGCCTCGAAGGGCTCGATCGCCGTCGACGGGGTCAGCCTGACCATCGTCCACTGCGAGTCCGACCGGTTCAGCGTGTCCTTGATCCCCTTCACCCTGGCGGTGACCACACTGGGCCGGCTGAAAGTGGGCGACCAGGTCAACCTCGAAACCGACATCCTGGCCAAGTACGTCCAGCGGCTGGCCGAGGCGGAAAACTGGACCCGATAAATCGGTTCACTACTACCTCATTGCCGTCGACTTCGTGGGTGGCTGGGGTCGAGGTGCGAGGGACGAGCACCGAGCCCCCAGAACTGGCTTTCTGGGGGCTCAGCACTCGTTCCTCGTGCTTCGACCCCAGCCACCCAACTGCCAAGATCAAGTGACATGAGGTACTATGAGCCCTCGGAGAACGCTCATGAGCCTTACGCGCGAACAGGCCCTCAAGCAGCTTCAGGCGTGGACGACCAACCCCTCGCTGTTGAAGCACGCCCGGGCCGTCGAGGTCGTGATGCAGCAGGCGGCAGTCCAGTATGGCGACGCCGCCGCCGACCAGCAGACCTGGGCGATCACCGGGCTGCTGCACGACGCGGACTACGAACAATGGCCCGAGGAACACCCCCAGCGGATCGTCGACTGGCTGCGAGAGCAAGGCGAGGAGGAGATCGCCTACGCGGTTTCTTTTCACCAGACCAGGTGGGGACTGCCGCCGAAGAGGGCCATGGACAAAGCCCTGCTGGCCTGCGACGAGCTGGCGGGGTTCGTGATCGCGTGCTGTCTGGTGCGGCCGGATGGGATCGCGTCGCTGAAGCCCAAGAGCGTCAAGAAGAAGCTCAAGGACAAGGCGTTCGCCGCCAAAGTGGATCGCGAGTTGATCCACCAAGGAATCGAACTGCTCGGCGTCGAGCCGGGCGAGCACGTCCAGTTCGTGATCGACGCGTTGCGGCCCCACGCGGCGGAGTTGGAGATTTCGGGAACAGAGTCTCCTTAAGGTTCCGCGCAGAAAGAACTTGTCCAATTGGGTGGCACGCCCTGAGGGACGAAGGGCGTGGTTTGGCAGGTTTTCCACGCCCTTCGTTCCTCAGGGCGTGCCACCCGTGATTTTTTTTCTTTCTTGACTCCCTCTGCGTAAGCAATACTCTATCTATATGGCTGGCACTCCGGCCGTGCACTCCCGCCGAATCGCTACGACCCCTTTGATCGAATCTCCCCAAGTCGATAAGATGGCCTACGGGGCAACGTCCGAGTTTTGGGCCGGTTCGCCGAAAGGATGCAACATGAAGGACGTCTTGGCCGTGATCCTCGCCG
>DATLAN010000270.1:0-5264 GCA_035527455.1 Thermoguttaceae bacterium | reverse complement strand
GAACAACATCGTCCAGACAAACGGACTCAAAACCAAGGCTTTCATCACGCGGTTCCTCCTGTTTTGGAAATCTCGGGCGGGCGGGCCGGAAAGGCCGTTCGGTGTCGCCGAACGCCGCTGCCGGCCGCGCAGAACCATCTCTACGCGCAGGGCGAGGCACCCCAGAGAATATAACGCGAGTTTTACGGAAATACCAAAGGAACTGGACTTATTGCAGAACGCACGGGGGGTAAGGGCAGGGGGCGAGGGCAGCGAAGCGAAGTTCTTACCTCCCCTCTCCCGCTTGCGGGAGAGGGGCCGGGGGTGAGGGCATAGAAAAGACACGCAAACACGGCAAGACATCTCCCGCCGAATCGCCCTCACCCTCCCCCTCCCCCAGAGGGAGAGAGGACCCATTTGCAGAGTCCAGTCAGAAAAAGTGCCCGCATCGCTTCCCCCGGCCCTCGGAAACGGGCAAGGCGTGGTACTTGGGATACGAAACGGGAGGTACTTTTCGACCGGTTGACATAGGGTGGGTGTTCCGGTAAGCTAAGGGGTAGTTCCATGGGGCAATCACTGCACTCTCTCCTAATGAGGCAGCGACGGGCATCCTGACGCGATAATCGCCTCGGGATGCAACTCTGTAATTGGCTCACCTGCCGTGGGTCGGTTTTTCCGATTTCACCGGGGGCGATGCTTCGCCCGCAATCTTGAAGGGGGTGGCGAAATGAGAAGGTCGATCGTGTTCTTGAATGCGGCGGTGGCGGTGGTACTGGCAGGCACGGCCCGGGCGGACTTTGGCCTGAGAGGGACGGAGCACCTGAATGTCGCCACAGGCCACACGACGGGCGTACTGTGGGACTCCAGCACGGCAGATGTTCTGGCGGGCGGGTATATCGGAACAGCCTACGTCAACGACGAGGCCCTGCTGCGGGTGATGCGACTCGACGGCGGCACGACCGTTGGCACGGGGAGGGTGTACAATACCGGCCGGATCGCCATTTCAAGCGGCCGCGTCAACGACTTGTACGCCTACGAGACCAGCAACGTAAACGTCTCCGGCGGCAGCGTCGGCGGCCTGTACGCCTACAACGACAGCAGCGTGAACATCTCCGGCGCGAGCCTCGACAGTCTCACGGCCTACGGCAGCAGCAGCGTGAACGTTTCCGGCGGCACCTTCAACACCCTGTACGCCGAGCACACCAGCAGCGTACACGTCTCCGGCGGCACCATTTCCGGCTACCTGTCCGCCCGCGACACCAGCAGCGTGGCGTTACACGGCTACGACTTCCGGACAACGGGCGGATTGACTCTCGCCAACGACGAGGTTTTGGGCACGGGCGTATTGACGGGCAAGTGGTTCGACGGCACGTCGTGGATCATACCGATTACAACAAACGCCTCCGCCGCGACGATACGGGCGGCCATGCTCGCGCCCTCCGTCGCGTCCTTCGCCGGCGATCCGATGCTCGTCCACGACATTGATTTCGGAACGGTCAACCCGGGCGATTCCGTGCCAGGCGAGCCGTTTGCGATTTGGAACCTTGCCGACCCGAAATGGAGCATGAACCTCGACCTGCTGAGCATTGTCGGAAGCGGCGATACGGGCCCGCTCACCGCGAGCCTGTCGCCCTTTACCGACTTGGCCGCCGGCCAATCGCACTCCTTTACGGCGTGGATGTGCCCGAGTGAACCGGGGGACTTCGCCGCGAGCTATGCCCTGAATTTCTCCGACAGGCTCGGCTCGGGCTCGTGCCAGACGATCACGCTCAACCTGCGTGGTTCGGTCGTCCCCGAACCCTCGACCCTCATCCTGCTGCTGCTGGCCACGGGCACCCTCGGGCTCACCGTGGGCTGGTGGCGACGGCGACGGCGGTAGTCGCGTAGGTCAGGGCTCGCCCTGACGACCGGCGGCCGGTGACGCAAGGATTCGAATTGTTGGCCCGGGAAAATCGAAATCGAGAAAAAGTGGGTATCCACGAAGGACACGAAGAGACACTAAGGATTTATGGGTGCAGGTCGGCGGCGACGAAGTCGAGCCCCAGCCGCTCCAACGTCTCTTTCGTCGGCACGCCCGACTCGGGGTCCCAGCCCATGGCTTCGAGATAGTCGCGGACCTGCGTGTCGAGGTCGACGGTCACGCCGGCAAGCGGGCCGCTGGCCAAGGGCGGGGACCCGATCATGCGGTCGGGCACCTTGAAATCGACGTTCCGCACGCCCTCGCGGATGTTGAACGCCATCCGCAGCGCGGCGATCCGGTCGCCGATCACCTGGACGTCTTCCAGCGAGAAGTCCTGGCCGGTGGTGTGCTTCAGCGAATCGGTCAGGCAGGTGGGCTGGAGATTGGCCCAGGCGAACATGCACAGCCCGGCGGCGCTGGAGGCGTGGTGATGGGCGCTGACAATGCGATGGACGTTGCCCTTGCCGGTGTAGGTGTATTTGTCCTCGATCGGCGGCGCCAGGCCCGGCGGGGCGAACTGGGCCTCGACCGTCCAGGCGCTCATCTGGGTGTGCCGGCCGGGCGTGGCGTCCATCTTGTAGCTGGTGGCGATGCCCGGGTTGAGCCGCGCGTCGTGCATGGGCAGCTCCTCGCCGTGGACGTGGATGGCGAACGGCTCGGACGCCGCCCCGATCCGCTCGGCCGCCGCCTGCACCCCGTTGGCCAGCACCCGGCCGCCGAAACCCTCGCCCAGGGCGATCTGCCGGGTGGCCTCGACGATGGCCGCGTGGTTGCCCCAGGTCAGCTCCAGCCCGTCGGTGTCGTCCCCGCTCAGCAGGCCGTTTTCATAGCACTCGATGGCGAAGGTGACCGTGCAGCCGGTGCTGATCGTGTCGAGCCCGTAGCGGTTGCAGTACTCGTTGCAGAGGTTGATCGATTCGAGGTTGTCGTTTAAGCACATCGAGCCGAAGGCGGCCAGCGTTTCGTACTCGGGCTTGTGGGTGTCGGACTTGTAGGGGCCGGTTTCGACCTGGGTATGGCCGCCGCAAGCGATCGGGCACCGCCAGCAGCCGAACTTGCGCCGCTGGATGGCGATGACCGCGTCGTCGCTGATCTTGCCGGCGCCGGGGTAATCCTCGGGCGTGCCGGCCCAGTTCTTGATCGGCGCGTCGGACGAGGCGGCGCTGCTGGCCATGAAGCCGGCCGTGCCGTATTGGACCAGCGCGTCGTGGAAGGGATGGCCCTGCATGAACTCGCGGTGCTGCTTCATCGACGCCTTCATACCGTCGGGATCGGCCAGGGGGATTTCGGCGTCGCCGACGGCGATGACCGCCTTGACCTTCTTGGAACCCATCACGGCGCCCAGTCCGCCGCGTCCGGCGGCGCGGCCCTTGTCGTTGATCACGCAGGCCAGCAGGTCCATGCGTTCGCCTGCCGGTCCGATGCTGGCCGATCGGGCCTTCTTGCCGTAGAGTTCCTGGGCCCGATCTTCAACCTCGATCGTATCCAGCCCCCACCAGTCGTCGGCCGGGAGGAGTTCGGCCCGGCCGTTTTCGAGCAGCAGCAGCACGGGCTTGGCGCTGATGCCCTTGAAAATCACGCCGTCGAACCCGGCGGCCTTCATGGCCGGACCGAACGAGCCGCCGGAGTTGGCGTCGCCGAACGTGCCCGTCTTCGGACTCTTGGCGACCACGACGTATCGGTTGGCGGTGACCCCGGGCGTGCCGGTCAGCAGGCCGGCGAAGAACCCCAAGTGGCTTTCGGGGCCCAGCGGATCGACGCCCGGTCTCTGGAGCCGGTAGAGATAGTAGGCCCCCAGTCCGTAGCCGCCAAGGTAATCGAGGTAGAGGTGATCGTTGGGCGTCTCGACCGAGAGTTCTTGCGTGTCGAGATCGACGAAGAGGATCTTTCCCATGGTCCCGGGTACCGACATGCCGTGGACTCCTTCTGGCCTGGAGGGAAGACGGTTCGAACCGCCGTGTGAAGTCTGCAACTGCGTCGAGTCGCGAGTATTGAATATAGCTGCCCATCGCAACCGGTCCAGGGGGGAGGTTGCGCCGCACGAGGGATGACGAAGGCGGACAGACTTCGCCGAAACTTGCCCGTCATGGGCCGAAATGGGGCATTTTCCCGGAACCGATTTGCGTCGGCGGGGTTGAATATTTTATTGTGTGGAGGTCCACCGTCTCACGAAATCCCCCCGAACGGTGGACGGGACAACCCTTTTTCTCAACGAGGAGGTCTGGACGATGAAATTGTGGACGGCAAGTACAGTGCTGCTGGCGTTGGGTGTTTTCGCCGCTCAGCCGGCTTCGGCCCAGCGCCCGAACCCGGAGGACTTCAGAAAGCAATTGCTGGAGAAGTACGACAAAGACAAGGACGGCAAGCTCAGCGAGGCGGAGCGGGCGGAAGCCCGCAAGGAGTTCGAGGCCCGCCGTGGCAGCGAGAGGCCCGATGGCGACCGCCCGTTGCCGGAATTCCTGAAGAAGTACGACACGGACAAGGACGGCAAGCTCAGCGACGAGGAAAGGGCCAAAGCGCGAGAAGCCCGCATGGCCGAAATCCTCAAGAAGTTCGACAAGGACGGCGACGGCAAGCTCAACGACGAAGAGAAGGCCGCTGCCCGGAAGGATTTCGAGGCCGGCCGTGGCGGCGAGAGGCCTGGCGGCGACCGCCCCTTGCCGGAGTTTCTCAAGAAGTTCGACAAAGACGGCGACGGCAAACTGAGCGAAGCGGAACGGGCCGAGGCACGAAAAGCCATGGAAGAACGCCGCGGTCCCAGACCCGAACGGTCTGAGAAGTAGGCTGCTTCTTTAGAGTCTTATGTCACAACTTCTGCGCACGGCGTGTGCATGTTCGACACAACAAGTTGTGAAAACACCGTTTAGCGGGCGGGCTTGCCCGCCGTTTGGCCGCGGCCAAGTGCCGCGTTAGAAAAAGCGCCAGTACAGGGCGGCAGCCAAGTCGGCCTGATCAACACAATCGGCGGTTCGGCGCAGGCTTCACGACGGGCCTCGGGCCTGTGTCGGCCGCCTTTTTTCCGTCGTCGGCTTCGTCGTAGGGGTCTGCGCAAATCTCGTCCTTTCTGCAATCCGTAGGGTGCGTGAAACGCACCACGATTTTCTGTCCTATTTCGCCCCTTCGGGGCTGATTGTCTTAGCGATTCGTCTCGCCGATCGCTCGGCCGCCGTCCGCTGCTTTACAGTGGACCGCACGCTGGTAGAATATCGGTTTTCCGGAGGTTTCCCGAGACCCCCAACCATGGAGGGCCGATCGTGCCGGCGCAAGCTCTGACCGATTTCTCCCGGCTGTGCGTGCATACGATTACGACGAAGCCGTGGTCCAT
>DATLAN010000269.1:0-10681 GCA_035527455.1 Thermoguttaceae bacterium | reverse complement strand
CAGACCGCCGGCGTCTTCTTTCAGGTGGCGACGCATAAGAGTACGGGCGTTCTTGATCTTCCCGACCACGAATTGTCGGGCAACGGCCAGCGATCGCGATGGGTCGCCGGCTACCGAATACTGAGCGATGCGCAGCTCCACGTTCTTGTGAACGTGGCCGACCGTCATCGAATGGAACCAGCCGCCGTAGCTGAAATGGCACAGCGGGATGCCGGCGGCGGACAACTCACGCAAAGCCTGGGCGGTGATCTGAACGTTGCCGAAGACGCAGACCTGAGACACGTCGATCAACTTGACCTTACGAATCACGTCGCGTTGCCGCTTGACGGTAAGCTGGTCGCCGCTCTTGCCAAGGGTGGTCCCCTGGTCTTGAAGGTAAAGTGGCAGGGCCTCGTCGCGGGCGGGCATCAGTCGGCGAACCTCGGCCCGGTCGCTTTGGGGCTTGGCGTCACCGGCTCCGTCGTGAAAAGACTTTGCCAGCATGCCCGTTTCATCGGGCAAACAGATGCCCACCAGAGAGCAACGAGGACATTTCGGACTGTCGGCCAGCGGTGGCGGCATTTTCCCGTCGGTGGCCATCCTTCGCATTTCGGTGAGCAGTTCCCGAGTGCGATCGACCAAAGCGTCTTTGAAGGGGATCGAGACACGGCGTCGCGACTGGATGAAGTAAAGGATGCCTCCCTCGCAGAGATAGCCGCTCTCGCGCAGGATGAGTCCTTGGGCGCAGAGTTGTACCTGTTCGGGTTCCCAGGCTCCGCCGGGCACGTCAGGCACCCGGCCCCGCTTGTAGTCGACCGGGATGGCGATACCCGCCTGGACCTCCAGCAGGTCGATTCGGGCGATCAGCCCCTCTTGGGGCGCGGAAAGCAACACAGACCGAGAATGGATGCGTTCGGTGTCGGGCTCTTGACCGTCAGGCGCAGTTTCCTCGGGCGCAGTGTCCTCGGGGTTGGGCACTTCCTTGTTCGACGGTCGATCCACCCGGCGGTGGCCGAAGCGTCCTTCGAGCGTGTCGAGGTTGTCGCGAAACTCGCCCTGCACCCATTCCAGGTAAGCCAATCGCGGGCAATAGGCGAACTCGTTGAGCATCCGAGCGGGGATCAGATCGGGCACGTCCGTGTCTGAATGAACGTCCGCAGAAGTGGTAATCATGGCACAGCCCTCCGGTTGAAGACGCGATACACGGGACAATGCCATCCATGCACGGCAGCAGATCCGTCGCCGACGCCGACGGGCCGGCGCTGCGGGACGGCGCAGCGGCAACCGCCCCACAGCGCGTTGAAGCCGGTCAGCCATCAGGCCTACATGGCTGAACCGGACCGGTCGTGCCTAGGAATGTAAGGTTGGTTGAATTGTCAAAGAGCAAAGCGATGGTGGCGTTTCGGCTATTCGTATGCCGCGAAAACACCCAAACCGCAATGTCGACCGGAGCCGATCATCAAGGGGCCGGGGACTTTCAGGCTGTCCCTGAAACAAAGGTATAGATGAACCGCGGTTTGGTCGAGCAAGTGATTCGGACGGATGTATCCAGTCGGCCGTTTGTCGCGATCATATTTATGTGCAGAGAGCGATTTAGGGAAGCGCGAAAACGCGCTCCATTCGAACTCGCACGGCTGATCGACGCCGGAGTGGCGAAGGGCCTTCTCGATGAGCTTGCGAGTCTTTTCGGGCTTGTGGTCGTCGTGTCCGGGGAGGACGACCGGAGTGACGCTGGCCCAGGCGTTGGCGGGCTGGGTGTAGAAGCGAGCGATGTTGTCGTGTCGGACGGGCACAAGCAAGGGAGGGTCGCCACCTGCGAACTCATCGCCCCGCAAGGGTTCCAACATCCGGCCCGCCAGGTGCCGTGTCACGTGGTCGAGCCATGCGTCGTCGCCCAACGGCGCAACGATCATGATTCGCCGCACGCCCGGATCGGTATGTGGATGTCCGATCGACGGCAACGGGAGATAGGACAACTGCCGATGCTCCGGCTCGTCCTTTGTCGCGTGCCCGGCGACATAGGTCTCGACCCAATCACTCCCACGGGCCGTCGGTGGAGATGTCTTCATCGCCTCGATCGCCAGGTGTCGAACCATCCCAGCGATGTGAACGAGCTTGCGGTGCGGGTAGCGAAAGCGGCTACCGTCGACCGAGCGGAGTTCGAAGACGCGATAGGGACGTTGGAGCGGTTCGTCATCGCGCCGGTAGCCACGTACGCGGAAGACCTTCAACGGCGGCACCGGCTTGAATCCATCGCTTGACAGTCGGTTGAGGAACGCTTCGTGCTTACGCAACAGGTCGTCCAGCGTTCCTTCAGTCGGCACGCGCAACGGCGTGCCGCCCACCGGCGTCGGTTGCCAACGATGCCCATCCAGCGCCGCCACCTGCTCACCCGACAAGATGCCCGCGTCACCGGCGACCACATCGACGCCCCAACCCAAGTGTGTGATGTTGCGCGCCGCAGCAGTAAGGATGTCCGAGTGCGGGCATTGACCGTTGGGAAGGGGATAGAGGTAGTGAACAGCTTCGCCTGACAGGCGCATCGGACAGACATCCTTTTCCGTGCGGTAGTCGGCGATGCTCGCCTCTCGCCCCTTAGACCACGACGCGGCCACCTTATCCGCCACGTTGTCGGGAACGTACAAGCGATAGGGCCGGTCCGAACATCCCGCATCGGCGGCCACGATCTCGGGAGACGTTTGGGTTTCGAGCCAGTTCAGCGCGGAAGCAGCACTCGTCAACTTGGTTCTCTCGTTCCAGCGTCCGGCTGACGATGCGACCATCGCCTGGAACAAACGCAGGGGCGATGGCGGCCACTCCGGATCGCCCCCGTCGCCTCGGCCATGGCAATACGGCTGGAGGAAGCGAACGGTGATACAAAGGAAGGTCGGCATCAGTCAACCTCCGTCTCGTCTGTCGCTGCATCGCTCTTCTTGCTACGCTTGGTCTTGGCTTTCTTATCACCATCGGCTTTCACGTCGCGCCTGGCGCGATCCTTCTCGAACATGACGGTGCGGCTCTCCCCGACGCCAAACGCCTTGGCGGCCTCGGTGGCATACGCCAGCGCCACGTCGTGGGGAATCTTGCAAGGCAGGCGTTTGCCATCCGGGTACATCTCGACGAACTCGCGAGGCTGATCGGTGGCGAGAACCAACATGCAACCCTGCCTCAGATAGTTTTCCGTTTTCGAGGTAAACGTCACGAGCGACAGCCCAAGGATGTACCGGCGAAGGACGAGAGTCTTCTGTTCGTCCCGATCGGCATGCAGTAGGCGTACCGCCGCAAGTCCGAGCGTGGCGTCGCGCCGGATACCGCCGTCGGCAATCACACCGCCGTGCGATCCCGACGCCGGATTGTGGACGAATCCGCGTTGGGCCAACGGGCTCTTGTTGTTGCCCTCAGCCTTTGCCTTTTCCTCTTCACTGAATACATCCATCTCTGCGTAATCAACAGGCGGAATATACACGGCGCCCCGAGTCAGTCGGCGTACATCGAAAGCTCGGATGGTGGATGAAACCAGTCGCGGCAGCTTCGCCTGCGTATTGCGCGAATCCCATACACCGAAGACCAGCGAAGTCGGCGCGATCCTCGCCAGCGGCTCGGCGTCACCCGCCAACACCGCCTTGAAGGCATCCTGCAATTGCTGCTGCAACTGCGAGCAGCGGAGCAGCGCGTCGCCGGCACGGTGGCCCGCTTCCAAAATGTTCACTTCGTGCTCGCCCGCCTTAACCACGATTCGCGGGACGAGGTGCTGGTACTTCGCCTGCATGAACAGGGGTTCGAGGCGGTTCGCCTGCGAACCGACGCTGTCGATCAGGCAAACATTCTTGCTGCCCTTCTCATCGGCGAATGTGTTGATGTTGTACCCGCCGGGGAACCCATCACCAGCAGCGAAGGTGGCAGGAAACAACACGCCGTCGGCCCCTTCGACCGGCATCAGGTGCTCACGGATGACGAGGGCGGCGGGGCCGGCGTCGGTTAGGTAGTGATCGAACTTGCTTAGCTCAGACATTGTCTACACTCCTCTGGTAGGGTTGAGCGGGTAGGAACGCTTTCATGTATTTCGTGCGTCGAAATAACTTAAAGCAGTATTGAGTACTATTTGTCAACTGAAGGTTTCCCGATGCGGCGGCTCCAGCAACCGATACAGGCAGCCGAACGCTCCAGACGCAATAGGTGAAGTGCTCTTGCTTTTCTGCGGTGCGAGGACGGAAACGCTGCAAACCAATGAAGGCCAGCAGTTCCAGCAGTGGTCGATATTCGGATTTCAGGTTCAGCGTGTCGGCACTAAAGCCCGCATCTCGCGCGTTCCCAGTTCTGCACAGATCGGAATCGAAGTTAAATGGGAGAGAGTCATCTTGCACAGGATGAAACAGCTTGCCATCTCCTTGAGGATTGTCCGCAAGATTACGTTGAATCGCAACCATCATCCTACACGCCATCTCGGACACCATTTGCTTTGCTGCCCAGGTCTTTAGCTCCGTTCGATTCCCTTGGTCGTCCCGCCACCAATCAAGCCAGAGGTTAAACGGGGGCGACACACACAACCGCTCAATTCTCCATGCTGCCTGAAGCTGCTTTTTCTCGTCTAGATCCTTGGTTGTTAGACTGGTCTTTGCAACACTGAGTAATGTGGCGAGTCGTTTTTGTTGGTCGGGTGTAAGCGAACTGGAAATCTCGACCTTCTTGAACGCATTTATTAACTCGTCAAGTGTTCCATTACACGCGATATGAAACTCGCTTCCATCGGCGTTGAACCACCCCTCAGCGCCCGGCCACAGGCGGTTGGCCAGTTCCAGGAGGCCGCAGCCGGCGAAGAACTGGCCGGGGTTGGTTACGTCGACGTTGGCGGTGATCGACGGCTTGGCGTGGTCGGTCATTGCGACACCTCTTTGGTTTCAGTCAGAAAACTCGGATGGCTCGGCGCTGGCGGCCCAGTCGGCGGCGCGGAGCAGGGATTCGAGGTACGCCAGACCCCAGCGGCCGTACTTGCGCTGCAACCGGGCAAAGCGACGAGGAACCTCGGCGGCCATCGCTTCCGCCTCGCTTTGAGAACGTTCGGAGTCGAACGCCTCATCCGTGGAAAAGTGCGGTCGGGCCCGGCCATGGCTGGCCGCAATCAGGTGCAACACCAGATCTTGCGTCTCGTCGTTCAACTTCTGAAACTCGGGGTCAGCCCGTACGTCCAGCAGCGAACCGAACTCGTGCCGAACCGTTTCCGGCAGTTTCTCCCCGCTGCGCCCCGACTTGGCCAACACCAGTTCCGGATACGCTCGGTTACCCAGCATAAACTGGAACCGCGAACGCCACTTGCCGTGATCGTGCCACTGTGCCGCGACCCGAACGGCCTGCGCGATCTCTTCGAGCAACGAGAGTCCTGCCAAGATCCGATCGGCTTGACGCACCACGTCCCTGACATGGATCTTCCACTCGACCGGCTTGGTGGAAGACTTGGACAGATCGTCATCCGCCGAGCGCGGCCTCGTGTACCAGTGCCAGAATCGGTTCGGCGTCGATTCGCCCGTGTCCGTTTCATCCGCGTCGGGATGGGTGTCGATCGTTCGCACGCATCGCATGTTCTTGGGCGGAACCGGGTCGCGCGATTCGCCTCGGAGGCGAATGCGTCGCTTGATGGTGCGCTCCTTGTCTTCATACCACTGGTCCGCCACGTCATATTGCAGGGCATCGTCATGATCTGTGCCGCCATCCAGCGTGCCCGACTTGCTCAAGCCGCCGACGCGGGGCGGCAAAAGCACGGTAGCATCGTGGAGCGCGGCCTTGCCGCCATTGATCATCGCCTGCAATGTCGTCGGAGCGATTCGATCTCGCGAGTCGATGATCCAGGCCGGAGCATCAGGATGTTTCGTTGCGATCTTGGTCAGTTGTGCAAAGACGCCTGAGCCTTCGCGATCCGTGGCATCGCGCAGCAGTTCCTGCGGTTTGAGCGGGTAGTCTTCCAGCAGGTCGACGGACTTGTAGCTTTCGCGCAACTCCTCGGATTCCAGAATCTCCACTTCTTCGCGCCATGCGACGTGTGTCTCGAACGGCTCCCACGCGGCCAAACCGTGCAGGTAGGGCGCGACCGGCGGCCGGCCGGGCATCTGATCGCGGATCGTCGTCAGCGCCCAGGCGTCAAGGAGGATGTCGGTCACTGGAAGGATCGTCGGTTCGGGCGCAAAGGTGCCGTCGATCTTGCACGGCAGGTCGGAACGTTGCCGCAGGTCCATCAGGGCCTTGGGGCTGGCGACATAGATCGGGTCGCCGTTCTCGCCTTGAGCAGCTTCCGGGAGCTTGCGCAGCAGGTCAAGAGTCTTCTGCCGTCGCTTGTCGATCTCATCAGTCTTCAACTCGCCGGTCTTCTTGTCGATCTTGCCGAAGGATGCCGGATACACCACGTCGATGCGCGCCACGTGTTCGGTCGGCTCACCGTAGCGGTGTACCCGGCCGAGGCGTTGGACCATGCTCTCGAACGTGGACAGGTCGCAGACCATGTAGTCGGCGGAGATGTCGATACCGACTTCACCGGCCGAAGTGCATACGAGGTAAACAGTGCCCGACATGGGCTCGATTCTCCATTGCTCATGTTCGTCGGCGTCAGGCTTCGGGCGCTTGAGAAATCGAGCGAAGACACGGCTCCCATCGGTCCGTCGAGGGTTGGCCATGCGGTCGCGCTCAAGGCCGCGCATCGTGCCTGTCAGTTGCTGGACGCGATCGGGCGATACTCCATCCCTCTTGTCTGTGAGTTTGGCGCAAACCTTCAACACATCGTCAATGGTGCGGACATAGACCAAGACGGCAATACTGGAATTCTTGTGTTTCAGCGCCAGCTTCGCAATCTGCTCAACTACCTTGTCCCCAGCGACCTCGTGCAGCCGAAGTGATTTTTTCGCCTTCAACCGTCGCCACAAATGGTGGATCGGCTCCGTCGGCGGATCGGGAATCGCAACCGGTGGCTTCCTTTCCTGTTTCGTCAGTTCGAATGGCTTGCATTCTTCCGCTTGCGCGTTCGCGTTACCGCCTCTCGCCGTCGCGGACAATGCCATCACGCGCAACTTGGGCCAGGGCAGTTCGCCCGTTCGTTCGCGTTCGTGCTGTTCTCGCTCGATGTCTTCGACGAGCTTCTGAAACGCCGGCTCCAGGTGCGCCTCATCATGTACGAGCAAGGCGTCCTGCCCAAGAAATCCGGCGTGCAGCGGCCGGCTCTTGAATCCGATGCGGTACCCGGAGAACAGCAGGCGCGAGCCGATCATGTCCACAGTGCCGACGATGACCGCAGGCCGGGCAGGGTTGGCCGACCACTGCCGGTTGTCGGCGAATTGGCCCCGAAGAGTGCTGATCGCCAGCAGCGGCTCGCCGTCTTGTAGCGAGATGGCACACAACTCACTGAGCCGTTGTGCCAACTCAGTGTCTTTCAGATTCGCCCGCAGCCTCTCGACCTCATTGGTCGTCTGATCGACGACCGTCCTGCGGTTGACGACATAGACCAGCCGACGCGGCAGCTTGGCGGCACGATGGGCCAGGGCAATCAGCCAAACAGCCACGACAGCCGTCTTGCCAAGTCCCGTAGGGATGTCGCACGACGAAGGGATATCGCCTCCCATCAGCCACTTGTAGAGTTCTCGCTGCCAGGGAAACGGATCGTGGCCGGTCAGGAGACGAAATGTAGTATCAAACTCGGTGACTTCGGTCATACTTTTCCTCGGCTCGATGTTCGTGCGTATGTTCTGCAAACATATTCCGGGCTTCCTCCGCAATTGTTGTTCGCAATTCCTCCGGCCCCACCACTTCCGCCTCCCGTCCAAAGCTCAACACCCACCGCTTGATCTCTTCGGTCCCGTCCAGATCGAACTCGGCCAGCAGGCTGCCGTCTTTCTGCGGCGTGAGGGTTTGGCTGTGGTGCCAGGTACCCTCCCGTACATACCGGGCAGCCCGTGAGGAGAAGCGGATCTTCACGTGGACGTCCCCGTCGCCGTGGAAAACCCCAAACGACTTGGCAAAGTGCGCTTCCAGATCGAAATCCTCCCGACGCTCGAAACGCAGGTCTTCCAGATGGGCTGCTTCGATTCGGTCGACCTTCCAGATGCGGAACTGCTCGTGGCGCGGAGCCCAGCCGACGACGTACAGGGAATTGCGGTGATAAGCAAGTCCATGCGGGTATATGTCGTAGGCCGTTGATTCCGTCGCATTGAGCGACTGATACGTGATATTCACCATCCGACAATCTTCGATGGCTTGCGTCAGGTCGTCGATCAGGTCGTCGATCAGGTCGGTCTTGTCGGAATAGTCTCTTACGCCAACTGCCGTCTGGTGGAACATGGCGCGGAACTTGTCGACGTAGTTGCGAGCCCCCGGACCGAAAGAGACTCGGATCTTCCTGAACGCACGCCGGGCGGCCTCCCAAAACGGCGTGCCGGCCAGCGGTTCCATCAGATGGCGGCCGAGATAAAGTGCAACGGCCTCGTCGAAGGCGAAAGAAACCTCCGGCTGGCCGTCGCGATGGTCGATTCGCCAGGACTTGCGGTTGTACTCTCCCGCCGTCTTTTGCAGCGGGAATCCGGCCATCTGAAACGTCAACAAGTCTCGCCGAATGGTTCGCTCGCTGACGTTCATCTCGCGGGCCAAGTCTTTGAGCGTCAGGCCATGACGATGGGCGCAGAGAATCCGGAGCAACATCCATTGTCGAACAATTGGCGGTTCTTCCCGCATCTGATTTAACGTCTTGCGGTGTAGCACTGTGTCAGGTCTTGACTGCGCTCAGACTAACTGGTTCTGTAAGCATTCCAACTGTTTTTCGGACCGGACGAAGAGGAAACCTATCCTCCAACGACAGATTCTCACGATCTGGCAATCTGGGCAATTCAACCCCCTCGGCAGGCCGCCTTCTGGTCACAGTTCCTGAATGCTGGTGAACCGGAAAGACGGTTGCCGACGACCAAGCTACCACAGGGGTATGACAACTGTGTGTCCGACCGACTTGGGATTTCTTGAAGAAAGCTGGTTGTCCGTCGAAACGGCGGCGATTTGCGCAAGACAGAGGTGGCGGTAGACTGTCGTCGCGCGATTTCTGAGGTCGAGGCGGATCGGCTGCCCGTCCAGGCATACACGTAACCGGACGCGATGAACCGCAAACTGTCGCGTTGTACTCGATCCCCGAGTCTTGAAGGTTTGCTTCTCCTGCGACCGCCACTCTCATCCTCCTCCGCTACGATTGGCACCGAAGGAGATGTTCAGGCGGAGTTCTGACAGGTTGGCCGGACGGACACGAGTGCGCTTCTGGGCGCGGAATTCAAAGGGGGAGGGGGTAGGGTACATCTCTGAAGTCGCGCGGAAATGGAGACCGTGCCAGCCAGACGCACATTTTGACGAATTTCGTGGGGGGGCGGAATCTCCCGGACCGGCTTCGGTCTGAGCGCAAGACGGTAAACTACCGTTTTGCGCCCGGGCCCCTCTCGAAATACCGCCAAAACGCGGGAAAAGACGCAATTGGACGATACAGCTTGCAAAAGCCGATGCAAGCGGTAGAATGTCGTTTTTCCCCGACGTTTTCGGGCTTTTTGGCGGTCCCAACGGAAAGGCTCTAACCTCGAGGTCGCAGGTTCGAATCCTGTCCCCGCCATTTCGGGTGGTAGCGTAGAATCGCATCCACTCGCAAACCCTGGCAAAACCGGGGTTTTTTCATGCGCGGCCCAAGTCGTTTGCGGCTCCGTGCGCTTCATCGCGTGCGCCGACTGCGCCGCTTTTTGCGGCGATTCTGGCGTCCCCCTCACGGCCGCGTCAAAGTGTTTGTCGGTCGTCATCAAGTAGTGCCGCATGGCGACGCTGGGGGTGTTTCCCAGCCAGCTTGTCACCACTTGCACCGGATAGATTTCGACCAGTTCCGTTTCCCGGCTCGCCCGCAGGTTGTGGAACAGTCGAGGCCGCGGTTGCAGGCCGGCGCGACGGACGATCTTGCCAAACGTGGTCCGCAGGTTGGCATTCATCCAGCCCGCCGGGCTCCATCGCTGCTTTGCGGAACTTTTCATCGACCACGTATTCCTCTCCGTCGGGTGCCAGGTCGAAGGCTTCGGACAGGATCGGTCAGCAGTTCGGCCAAGTCGGTCATATCTTCACCTGTACGCGATTCGCGTTTTCAGATTGCTCCAAAGCGCTCTCGATATTCCCAGAATTGCCGCTTTCCGGTTCCCCGGCCGCATTGTGGGAATTGTGGGAGCGCTTTTCGGGGTTCTCGTTTGCGAAGGCCGCCGGATTCACTCCGTAGGTGGGCGATGGGGGCCGGCCGGGACCAGTTGCCTGGGGTTCTGGTGCCCGGCCATGTCGGACTGGTAAACTGGTCGTCGTAGTGGTCACCCCGGCATGTCCTGTGGCAGGGAGGAACCGTGACCCGAACGAACCTCCGCATCGTCTTCGTCCTGCTGGCCCTCTTGCCGCCTGGTCCGAGCGCTCGGGCCCCTCTGCCGGCCAGCCAAGGGCGGAGTCGCCCGGTGACCGTGCCAAGCTGGCGGCCACCCCGGGCAAGCTCACCGGCAAGGTCGTCTTGAGCCGGGCGGACACAACGTCGAAATCCGGCTCCGTCTACCTGCTCACCACGCCTGACGGCGCGAATTTGCCGGCAACGGCCTCGGAAGAGGGCTTCCCGCTGCTGGTGCGGCTAGATAGGGACTTCTTCAATTTCAGCGAGGCCAAAGCCCATGGAGAGGATATC
>DATLAN010000268.1:0-6724 GCA_035527455.1 Thermoguttaceae bacterium | reverse complement strand
CGGCTACTCGGGCTGTTCTTCGCGGTAGCTGAGGTCGAGCAGGTCCATCGGGTGCATCACGCGCAGGGGATGGCCGTTGCGCCGGACCTGGGCCGCGATCTGCAGCAGACAGCCGGCGTTGGCGGCCAGCACGATTCGGGCGCCCGTGCTGAGGATGTTTTCGAGCTTGCGCCGGGCGAGCCGATCCGACATCTCCGCTTCCTCGAGGTTGTACACGCCGGCCGAGCCGCAGCAGATGCCCGCTTCCGGCAGCGGCCGCAACTCGAGCCCGGGGATCTTGGCCAACAGCCGCCGGGGGGCTTCGGTAATCGATTGGGCGTGGGCCAGGTGGCAGGCGTCGTGGTAGGTGGCGACTTCCTCGATGCGCCCGCCGGGTGGGATCGTGCCCAGTTCGTCGAGCAGTTCGTGAACGTCCTTGACCTTCTCGGCGAATTTCGTTCGGTGCGGTTGCAGTCCGTCCTTCCAATGCCGCCCGTACTCCTTCAACATGGCCCCGCAGCCGGCGTGATTGACCACGATGGCGTCGTAGCGGTCCAGCTCGAAGGCCTCCAGGTTGCGGTTGGCCAGTTCGCGGGCGCCGCGGCTGTCGCCGGCGTGGAAGTGGATCGCCCCGCAACAGCCCTGCTCGGACGGAATGAAGACGTCGCAGCCGTTCTGCTGCAACACCCGCAACGTGGCCCAGTGCGTCGGCCGGAAGAACACGTCGGCCACGCAACCGACGAAGAAGGCCACCCGGGCACGCTTGCGGCCGACGGCGGGCAGAAACTTCGGCAGCTTGCGACCGGGTTTGGCCGGCGGCGGCAACAGGGGGATCATCCGCCCCATCCGGCCGGGCACCAGCTTCAACAGCCCCGTCTTCTCGGCCAGACCGAACAGCCCGCTGCGCTGCGTGAACCGGACCAGCGTCAGCAGCCGCCGCATTCGACCGGGATAGGGAAACAGCCGGAAGAGGATCAACTCGCGGAACCAGTCCACCCGTTTCTCGATCCGCCGGTCGGCCTTGCTCACTTCCAGGCGGAACGGCTCGATCAACCGGCCGTACTCGACGCCGGAGGGACACGCCGTCTCGCACGAGCGGCAATCCAGGCAGAGTTCCAGGTGGCGGCGCATCCGGCCGGTCAGGGCGGTTCGGCCGTCGGCCACCATTCGCATCATCTGGATCCGGCCGCGAGGGCCGTCGTTCTCGTCGCCCAGTTCGGTGTACGTCGGACAGGACGACGTACACAGGCCGCAATGGACGCACTTGAGGAACAACTCGTGGTCGATCCCCGCCGCCGGGTTGCGGTCTTCGGAACCGTTCGGATTGTCTTCGAAGATGGTGCTCATCGAACGTTTGGCTCGTCGAAAACGAACCGCCCGGGGTTCAAGATGCCTTCCGGATCGAACCGATCCTTGATCGCCCGCATCACGGCCGCGGCACTGCCGGGCGGTCCCCAAATCTCCTGCCGGGTCAGTTCGGCCTCTTCGGGATAGGACAGCACGACCAGGTTGCCCCCGACCTCTTCCACAAGCGGACGAAGCTCCTGCGTAACGAGCGACGTGAGTGCAGCCGGCTCCAATGCGCACAAGTGGACTCCGATCACGCCGTCGCCGGCATGGGCGACGATGGAACACTGCGGCGCCAATTCGAGCAGCCGCCCGATCACGCCGGTCGTTGCGCCGGGGCGGACACGGATTTGCACGTCGGCGGAGAACTCCGTCAGCCAACGCCACAAGGGACCGGCTTCCGGGTCGTCGACGGTCACCGCCAGGGAAACGCCCGAGGTGCACCATTCCTCGCCGAGCCGCTCGACCATCCACTCGACTTCCGCCGCGGTTCCCTCGAAGCCGACGATCAATCGCGCCGCGTTGCCCTCGGACATCGGTCCCAGGATGGGAGTGTCTTGTGGGAAACTCCCGGCCTGCAACTCGACGGCCACCGGAACGGTTTGCGTGTGTATCAGGGCGGCCAGGAGTCGCTCGGCCGTGTCGAGATCGGGCACGTCGCACGCCAACAAGGCCGAGGTCTCCGGGACCGGGCGGACCATCAGCGTCGCTTGGGTAATCACGCCCAGGGTCCCCAGCGAACCGACCAGCAATCGGCAGAGGTTGTATCCGGCGGCGTTCTTGACCACGCGACCGCCGCTGGAAAAGGCGCTGCCCAATCCGTCGACCGCGCGGAGGCCGATCACGTAGTCGCGCATCGTCCCCAACGCGTATCGTCGCGGGCCGCTGGGGGCGGTCGCCACCACGCCGCCGATGGTTGCCCAGTCGGCCTGCGGAATATCGACCGGGAGCCGTTGCCGCTTGGAGGCCAGCACTCGGAACAACTCGGCCACGGTGATTCCGGCCTCGACGGTGATCGTCATGTCGTCGGCCGGGTAATCGATCACGCGGTTCAGCCCACCCAGCGAGAGCCCAATGCCCGGCCTGCTCGGGCGCGCGCCGTAATCGAGGCCGGTTCCCCCGCCGATCGGATAGATCGCCCTGCGATCCCGGTGGGCATCTCGCACGGCAGCAGCCACGGCGGCCTCATCGGCCGGTGAGATCGTTTCGGTCAAAGGCAGGATTTCAGTGGTCATTCCTAATTCATCGTTCATCATTCATCGTTCCGCCGCGCCGCCGGGAGGACCTTTCCGCGATTCAGCCGTTCGGCCGGATCGAAGGCCCGGCGGACGCGCCTCATGGCCTCCAAGTCCGCGTCGCCGAACAGCCGGCTCATGTAATCGATCTTCGAGACGCCGATGCCGTGTTCGGCCGAGATGCTGCCGCCGCACAGAAGGCACTCTTCGAGGATCTCGCTTCCGGCGGCCAACGCCCGCTCGACCTGCTCGGGATCGTTTTCGTCGAACAGCACGATCGGATGGACGTTGCCGTCGCCGGCGTGGGCGACGTTGACGATCCGCAGTTGGTGCTTCTCGCTGATCTCGGCGATCCGACGAAAAACGCGCGGCAGCCGGCTTCGCGGCACGACGCCGTCCTGGATGGCATAGCTGGGGCTCAGGCGGCCCACGGCTCCGATGGCCAGTTTGCGGCACTTCCAGAGCGACGCCCGCTGTTCGGCCGTGTCGGCCTGCATGATCTCTCGTGCTTTGGAGGCGCGACAGAACTCGACGATCTGCTGCTGTTGCCGATCGAGCCCCGCGGCCGGGCCGTCCACCTCGATCACGAGCACGGCCCCGGCGTCCAAAGGGAAGCCGAAATGGAACGCCTCTTCGACTGCCGCCAGAATGCCCTGGTCCATCAACTCCATGGCCGCCGGGATGATGCCCGCCGAAACGATCCGGCTGACCGCTCCGGCCGCGTCCTCGACCGTGTCGAAGATGACGCGCATCGTCCGATAGTCCTGCGGATCGGGAGTCAGCCGCACCCAGATTTTGGTGACGATGCCCAGGGTCCCTTCGCTGCCCACCAGCACGCCGACCAGATCCAAGGCGGCCGGGTCCTCGACGGGTCCCAAGCGAACGATCGAGCCGTCGCCCACCACGGCTTCCAGGCCCAGCACGTGGTTGACGGTCACGCCGCGCTGGAGCGTGTGGGGTCCGCCGGCGTTGGTGCCCACGTTGCCGCCGATCGTGCTGGCGCCTTGGCTGGACGGGTCGGGCGCGTAGTGGTAGCCGGTTCCGGCCAGCTTCTGCGTGAGTTGGAGGTTGAGCACACCCGGCTCGACCACGGCGAGACGATCGCGGAGATCGATCTCGAGGATCCGATTCATCCGCGTGAGCATGACCACCACGCCGCCCTCGCTGGGCACGCAGCCGCCGGCCAGGCTCGTGCCCGCCCCCCGGGCAACGATCGGCACGTCGTGGCGGCAGCAGGTCTTGACCACGTCGGCGACGTGCCGGGTGGAACGAGGAAAGACAACCGCGTCGGGCCGACGCCGCTCGATCGTCAGCGCGTCGCAATCGTAGACGGCCAATTCCGACGGGGCCGAGAGCACGTTCTCGGCGCCCAAGTGCTTGCGAAGCTCTCTGCTGAGCGGTGTATGGATCATCGCCAACTCGAATATCGATCTCCCCTCGCCCCGCTGGGGAGAGGGTAGGGTGAGGGGATAATCAATGCGTCAGTTGTTCGTTTCGCGGTACTCAGACTCCAACGTGGCCTCTGGCGGCAACCAAGCGGCGGGCAAGCCCGCCCGCTAAACATTCTGGCCACAATTCGCTCCGTCAAACATGCGCACCGCGCGCAGAAACTGTACTCTAACCCCATTATAGCCCGGCCGGCCTTCACTCGCCTACTTTTTCACCGCCCGGCCGAGCTTCTCCTCCACGCTGGCCACCTTTCCCTCCAAGCGGCCGCGGCGGCCCTTGCGGTAGTCGATCTTGATGGAGCACTCGATCCGATCGCAGTCGGCCGACATGGCCTCGAAGCATTGCCTGACCACGTCGAGCACCTCGTCGAACTGGCCCTCCAGGGTGGTCCCCATCGCGTGGCACTGGTAGTCTAGGCCGCTGCGGTCGATGATGTCGAGGCTGCGGGCGACGAACGGGCTCAAACTGTCCCCCTTGTCGAGGGGAAACATGCTGAATTCAAGCAAGACCATGGGAGGAGGTCCTTTCGTCAACTTCTTCGGGCCGCCAACGTACTGCATTCTACCGCCGCGGCGAAAACTGTCGAGAGGCGCCGCGCAGAAACAACTTGTTCCATGGGGTGGCACGCCCTGAGGAACGAAGGGCGTGCAAAATCTACCAAACCACGCCCTTCGTTCCTCAGGGCGTGCCACCCTCGCGCAAGAAGTGTACAAGTTATTCTTGCGCAAACACTCAGCGTTTGACCGTGATGTCGAACGGTGTTTCGGCGGCGAACGTGAACGTTCTGCCATTGACCGCGACTTCAACGGCCGCGCCGACTTGTTCGGCCGTGATCGCGGCCGCTGCGTCGGGCGGTCGGCCGTCGCCGACTTCGATCAGGTGGACCAGCGTCAGCCGCTTCGCTCCGGGATAGCTGAAAGCCGCGCAGTGGGTGTTCACTGAAGTCGCCGTTACGCCGGGCACGGTTGCGCCGGGCAGAACGCTCCGACAACGCAGCCAGCTCGTGCCGTTGGACGCCGAAAGCACGGCCCCTTCGATCGTCGGCGGCTGCGGCACTTGCAGCAGCCATTGCACCTCGGGCAGATCGCGCCCGGCCGGTGCGCTCAAGTGATCGACGACCACCACGATCCCCGGGCGGACGAAGAGCAATTGCCGCACACAACGCTCCACCACCTCGGGCTCGTACGCCTGGGCGAATTGGCAGGCAGCCGCCGCCCAGGTGCCCGCGTCCTTGCCGAAGAGCACGTCGCCGGTCTCCAGCTTCGCACCGGCTTCAAGGTTCTTCTGGAAGTCCTCGACCGTCTTGAACCACTGTCCCCGCGCGGGCCGCTGCGGACTGCCGCCGAGCAACAGCGTGTTGTGGTGTTCGGTCTGCTGTTGCGGGCCGCGGATGTGATTGTAGACGGGCGGATCGACCGCCAGCAGCCCGTTGCGGTAGATCATGAAGCTGCCCTGGTCGTAATGGTTGTGGTCGCCGAAGTGATCGGTGCTGCGAAGCGAGACGACCGTGTCGGCGTCCTCCCATCCGCCGCGGGCGATGAAGTGCCCGCTCTGGGCGTTGCCGGCCAGAAACGCCGCCCGGGGAACGGCCGGTTGGGTGGCCAGGTTGCGCGTGTAGAGCATGTAGAAGACGGCCGTGTCGCCATAGAAGCGTCGAAGTCCGCGCCGACCGGCCAGCCAGCGGCTGAAGTAGGCCCCCTGCGGCGATTTCAGTGCCCAAGTCGCGGCGTCGATCACCCCGGCCATCTCGTAGGTCACGCCGCCGTTGGGGCCTCCCTGCAAATCGCCCCAGGGGATGTATCGCATGTCGGGCAGCGTGCTTTGGACGAGGTTGTCGAAGTGGCGATCGAGCCAGTCGTGATGATCCCGTTTCACCGCGCCGACGAGATCCGTCTCGAACGCGCTCTGCGCGGCCAGGACGGCCAGCACGGCGGGGCTGAAATCGTACAAGGCCCAATAGCCCATCGGCTCGCAGGGCAGCCCGTCGAGATATTCCATGGCCGGAAAGAGCCCCCGATTGAGCCTCTGGGAGATCTGGGCGAACAGTTGATCGGCCTGGTCGTCTTCGCCGGCGGTGGCCAACGCCCAAATCGCCGTGCCGCCGGCCGACATCCAGATGTAGTTGTGGAACACGTGGTCATTGGTCTGCTTGAAGCCGAACCGGGCCAGCGGCAAGACCTTCGCGCGAACCTCCGCCTTGATTTCCCTGGTGAAGCCCGGGTAGTTGTAGAGCCAATCGTAGGCCAGGCCGAATTCGAGCAGGTGGAAGTAGATGTGGAAGGTATCCACCTGGCCGGGAAACTCGTACGCTCGCATGCGGGCAATGGCCTTCTCCGCCGCCGCTTCCTCGCCGGTCAGCAGCCAGACCATCGCCTGGGCCGACGCACTTTGATGGCCTTGCAGTTGGCTCAGCATGGCGTGGAAATCCGCGTCGCGGGGAATCGCTTCGAGTTGCCCCAGCGAAACGGCCAACGGGGTCGCCGCCGGCCGCAGCAACACTCTCGGCCGATCGGTCTTGATCCGCTCGGCCGGCGGGATCAGGTCGGTGGCGTACGCCATCGACGGCATGGTCGTGAAGATTGCCACGCCGATCAACGTGCAGGCAAGCATTCGTCGCATGGTAGTTCTCCCAATAACCACGTGTCGGGACATCGCAGCTTTGCGGCCCTTTACGGCAGTCGTTTAGCGGGCGGGCTTGCCCGCCGTGTAATTGC
>DATLAN010000267.1:0-11626 GCA_035527455.1 Thermoguttaceae bacterium | reverse complement strand
TTGATCGCCCATGTGTTTCACGGCGTTGTCGACCAGGTTCTGCATCACTTCCAACAGCCGGGGGCGGTCGCCGAAGACGACCGGAAGATCGGAGGAAATGTCGACCTCGACCCCTCGCTGCTCGATCTGGCCGCCGACCAGGTCCACGGCCGCACGGGCCAGGTCGCCCAACGGCACCTCTTCGGGCGGGTTGATCAGGCGCCCGATCCGCGACAAGTCGAGCAGATCGGCGAGCAACTGCGCCATCCGGTCGGCCGCATGGGTCATGATGGTCAGATCTTCGTCGACGGTGCGGGCGTCACCGCCGGGGATGTCCTTCTTCAACAGGCTGAGGTATCCCTTGATCGTGATCAACGGGCTCTTCAAGTCGTGGGAGACGGTATAGGTGAATCGTTCCAGTTCCGCGTTCTTGGACTCCAACTCCCTGATAAGTCCTTCCCGCTCCTGCTCGGCCCGTTTGCGATCGGCGATTTCGGCGACCAGTTGTTTGTTGGTCCGGCACAGATCGGCGGTGTGCTGCTGAACCTGATCGCTGAGTTCGGTGTGCCAATTCTCGACGTGCTCGATCATGGCGTTGAGCATCCTTGCCAGCAGCCCTACTTCGTCCGAGGTCGTCACGGGGCTGCGGGCCGAGAAGTCGCCGGCCGCGACCCTCTCGGCCGTTCCGCTGAGCGCGCGCAGCGGGCGCGTGAGGTTCCCGGCCAGGACCGCGGCCAGGCCGACGAAGACCAGAACGCCGATCAGACCCAGCGCGAACGTGCGCATCAGATCGGCTCGCAACGGCGCGAACAGTTCCGCCTTGTCGATCTTGACCACCAGTCCCCATCCCCGATCGGGCGTGACGGGAATGTACCGGTATGCCGCCAGCACCGCTTTACCCCCATAGTCGCGGGAATCCATGATTCCCTCTTCCCCGCCGGCGGCATAGGTCGCGGGCTCGGCCGTGATCTCGTGTTCCAGCGGCTTGGGAACGGTCCCGTCGGGCAGCGGATGCTTCAACGACGTGAGGATCTTTCCCTCCCTGTTCACCAACAGGGCCTCTCCGCTCTCGCCCAGGCCGTCTCCCATGTGGAGCGTCGGCTTCATAATGTCGTCGGTGTCCACTTCCAACGTCAAGACGGCGACAGGCCGGCCCGCCCCGTCTTCGAGCGTCTGCGGATCGGATTCGTGCTCATGGATGGCGTAACTGAGGTAGAAGATCGGTCTGGGGTTCCCGGCCGCCAAAGTGATCGGGCTGATGTACGGCTCATCCGACCGTAACGCAGAGAGGAAGTAGGATTGTTCGGAAAGATCGTCGGCGACCGCCGTTTCATCCGTCGAAACAAGCACCCTTCCAGTCGCCGCGTCGATGACGTGAATATCGGCGTATGCTCCGTAAATCTGCTTGATGAAGTCCAGGTATCGCTTCAGCTTTCCGAACGCTTCTTCCTTGCACAGAAGCGACCGGAATTCTTCGTCGCCGCAGGCCGTTGCCGCAATGCGGTCGGCGGTCCTGGTAAGCGCAAGCACGGTCTTCTCCATGACGTCGCTGGTGGCGGATAGCCGAACGTCGTCGCGGAATTCCTTCAGCCGGTGAGCGATTCGCTCTTGCTTCAGGTCGGCGATCAGGCTCAGGCTTCGAAACATCTCCGCTTTGCGTTCTCCCCATCTCCCTTCGTGTGAGGTAAAGGGTATTCCCAAAATATCTGCCAACTGGACGAGCACGATGACCGCCACGAAGGCAAGGCTGAACCATAAGGCCAGCCGCGTGCGGATGCTGCGGAACCAGCTTCTCCGGCTGTGATTGTTGGCGTCGGCGATGCCGCGTGAACTCATGGCTGCAAAATCTTTCTCGGCTTGAAACGGCTTGGTGGACAGTTGGGGCTTTGGTCCCGCCGGAATCACTTCCGGCAAGACGCCGGCGTCCTGGCCGGCCCTTACGCTCGTGAAATGGGCCCCGATGGTTGCCTCTTCGCGACACGTGAGGAAGATGCAAGAGAAACCGCCGCGAGGTCGTGGAAAAGCGCCAACGCGACGCCGAGGCGATTGCCGTACCGAACGGTGCTTCCGGCGTTGACTTGAATTGTACGCACTGCCTGCGAAACCGGCCACACCCACGGCTCATTGACGGCAAGGGGTACGGTAATGTACAATGCTTGGCTTGGCGTGCGCAGACCGGGTCAAGCCCGCGCGGCACGGGAGAATGTTCACCGGATTCGTTCGGATTGCGGCGAAGGGAACCAGCCATGAAAACCTACCAGCAGATCAACGATCGCATCTCCTCGGGCAAGGCCGTCGTGCTGACCGCCGACGAGATTATGGATTACGTCGACGAGAAGGGGGTCGAGGCGGCTGCCCAAGAGGTAGACGTCGTCACCACGGCCACCTTCGGACCGATGTGCTCCTCCGGTTGCTTCCTCAACTTCGGACATTCCAAGCCGAAGATCCGCATGTCGGAGGCCTGGGTGGAGGACGTGCTGGTGTACACGGGCGTGGCGGCCGTCGATATCTACCTCGGGGCGACCGAGACCCGTCACGGCGACCCGTGCAACATGTACTACCCCGGCGAGTTCCGTTACGGCGGCGGACACGTGATCGAGGATCTGGTGGCGGGCAAGACACTCCAGCTCTTCGCACTTTCGTATGGGACCGATTGTTATCCGCTGCGCGAAATGCGGACCTACTTCACGATCCACGACCTCAATCAGGCCATCATGGTCAACCCCCGAAACTGCTACCAGAACTACAACGTGGCCATCAACGATTCGGAGAAACCGATCTACACCTACATGGGCACGCTGGAAGCCAAACGGAAGAACGCCAACTACTGTTCCGCGGGCCAACTGTCGCCGCTGTTGAACGATCCCTATTATGAAACGATCGGCGTGGGCACGAAGGTCTGGTTGGCCGGGGCCCAGGGACACGTCTACGCCGAAGGCACCCAGCACGCCGGCGGCGGCCCGAGAACGCCCGGCGGCGTACCCATGGGCGGAGCCGGCACCTTGGCGCTGACCGGCGACATGAAGCGGATGCGTCCGGAATTCGTCCGCGGCGTGAGTTTCCGCGGGTACGGCATTTCGGTGGGCCTGGGCGTGGGCGTTCCGATTCCCATCTTGAACGAAGAGATCCTCCGGCGAACCTGCGTCCGCGACCGCGACATCCTCGCGCCGGTGGTCGACTACAGCAACGAATACCCGCAGAACACGGGCAAGGTCATCTGCCACGTCAGTTACGAGCAACTGCGGAGCGGCGAGATCGAGGTGGAAGGCGAGAAAGTGATCGTCGGCTCGCTTTCCTCCTACTACAAGGCGCTGGAGGTCGCCAACCTGCTGGCCGACGAGATCCGGCGCGGCGATTTCCACCTTGCCGAACCCATCGCCCCTCTGCCGAAAGACACCGTCATGAAACCCCTGGTGGCAAGGGAGAAACCGTAATGAGCGAAACCGTAACCAAGAAGAAATGGATGCTGTTCTTCCCCAAGTGCGACAGCGAAAAGCCGATCATCTACCACCTGGTCAAGGATCACAACCTCGTGGTCAGCGTGTTTCGCGCCAAGGTCACGCCCGAGGAGGAAGGCTACCTGGTGCTGGACGTGACCGGCACCGAGGCGGATATCCAACGGGGGATGGACTTCGTCAGGACGTTCGACGTCACGATCAACGATACCGGCAAGGGCGTCAACCGGGACACCAATCGCTGCACGCACTGCGGCCACTGCGTCGCCCATTGTCCCACCGGAGCACTGTACATCGCCAACAGAGCCACGCGCGAGGTGGGCTACAACGAAGCCGACTGCATCGAGTGCCTGGCGTGCATTCGCGTCTGCGGGTACGCCGCGTGCGCGTCGACGTTTTAGGGTCTCCAGGTTTGTAGCCATCTCGCTCCGCGAGATGAAGCTTTACGAGATGAAGCTTCGTCTCGCGGAGCGAGACGGCTACTTTAATTGCGGCTCTGCTGTTCTCACGCCCCCGAATCACCGCGGTGACCCACAAACGAACCTACCGCACGTTCACTCACAAAGAGGCGGTGTTCCGCGTCTGTTGCGAGCAGTTCGACGCCGTTTGCGAGGAGATTCTCCGCCAGCGGCGGATCCTGGAGCAGTATATCGCTCGCCATCCGGCCTTTCGCGACTCGCTGGAACCGATCGAGTTGCTGCCCGAGGCCCCGGAGGTTGCCCGGCGCATGGCCCGGGCTGCCCGACCGGTGGGCGTCGGGCCCATGGCCGCGGTCGCCGGCGCGATGGCCCAATGTGCCGCCGAGGCCGGTCTGGCGGCCGGAGCCCCCGAGGCGATCGTGGAAAACGGCGGCGACGTCTATCTGAAGGCCGCGCGGCCGGTGATCATCGGCCTGCACACGGGCACGCCCGAGCTGTCCGATCGGCTGGCCTTTTCGCTGGCGGCCGGCGACACGCCCATCGCGATCTGCTCGTCCTCGGGCAAGATGGGCCACTCGATGAGTCTGGGAGACTGCGATCTGGCCACGGTCGTCGCCCGAGACGCCGCGTTGGCCGACGCCGCCGCCACCCAAGCTGCCAACCTGGTCAGAACGGTCGGCGAAGTGGACTCGGCCCTGGAACGCATCGCCGCCATCGAGGGCGTCGACGGCGTGTTGATCGTCCAAAGCGACCGCATCGGTCTGGCGGGACGGTTGCCGAAACTCGTCAAGACGCGCTGAGCGAGGCAGGGAAATGATCCCATAGTAGCCATCTCGCTCCGCGAGATGAAGCTTGGTCTGATGGGTGGCACGCCCTGAGGAACGAAGGGCGTGGCATGTCGGGAAAACACGCCCTTCGTTCCTCAGGGCGTGCCACCCCGGAGTTTGCCGCAATACGGTTCCTCTGCTCTTCTCCCCTACCGTTCTCGCCCGGGAATCGGCGACAGTCCGCTGGGGGCGAAGGTCGGCTCGGGTGGCTTCAGGGTCACGATCGGCGAATGACCGATCGATGCCGTGCGGTCGACCGGCGCATAGGTCTCCGGGCAGGGCTCCTGCCGCACCACCAACGGACCGGCCAACGTCAACACCACCTCCTGCGGTTTCGGTGGGGACGCTTGCGTTTGTCCCACGGCCGCCGCGGGCTTTTCCAGTTCGGGACTCTCCGGGGGCGGCAGGACCTTGGGGAAGAACGTCCAGAGTCCCACGCCGATCGCCACCATCCCGAACGCGGAAAAACACGTGCCCGGCAAGATCTTGATCACCTGCGTGCGGGTCTGCTTCGTGTTCTTGAAAGCGGCGTGGTAGTAAAGGCGATAACCGATGGCGATGAAGATGAAGCCGATCAACAAGTTGATGCCGCAATAGACGACATAGACCCACATGATCGCCTCCTGCCCCAGGGGCTTTTTTGGGAAAGGCCGCTTCCTCCATTCTACCAGCGGGAAGCCCAACTCCACCGGGCGTGACGGCCGGAATTCGGAACGGGCGAAATTCGTCGGAGCACATCCGTCAAAACGCGCACAGAATCCCAGGCTCCCCTTAACTCGGCAGCCGGGTCTGGTGGCGGCTCTGTCAAGTCCGCGACGGTCGCCTGGTTTTCGTGTGCGAGGCAGCCAGGCGCTAATACTTGCTATTAGAGTTGCTTATGTTACCGCTTCGTTTGTTGACGCCGGCTTCTTCAGTCGATATCATTCAACGTGTGGGAGGTCGAAGTGGCTGGGGCAGGTATGCATCGCCGGAGACACCCATCCGTAGAGTGGGGCAGAATCCGCCGCCAGTCGATGTCGGCGAAACGCTCCAAAATAACTTCGTGATCCGCTACGGATCGAAAACAGTCGTCAGGACCGTGCCAAGGAGAAACCGTGCCAAGGAGAAATTGTCGTGAATCTTCAGCGACCTAATGCCAATGATGCAACCCTGTCATCGAACCGCTCGCGTTCGGTAGTTCCCCAGTCGGGACTCTGTTCCCGTTGCGTGGACGGTTGCACCGGCAACTGCGAGGTGTTTCGCGCCACCTTCCGTGGCCGCGAGTTGCTCTATCCCGGCCCCTACGGCGAGGTAACCGCCGGCGCCGACAAGGACTACCCGGTCGACTATTCCCACTTGAACATCCAAGGTTACGCCTTGGGCGGAGCGGGGCTGCCCGACGGCCAGACAGCCAACCCGGATACGTGCACCTTCCCCAGCGTCAACATCGGGACCGAGTACGGCTGGGATCAGAAGGTCAAGATGGCCGCCCCGGTCTTTACCGGCGCGCTGGGTTCCACCGAGATCGCCCGAAAGAACTGGGAGCACTTCGCCGTCGGTGCGGCGATCGCCGGCGTGACGCTGGTCTGCGGCGAGAACGTCTGCGGCATCGACCCCCAACTGGAACTCGACTCCAAGGGCAAGATCGCCTCCTCCCCCGACATGGACCGCCGGATCGAGACGTACCGGCGTTATCACCGCGGGCTGGGCGAGATCCTCGTCCAGATGAACGTCGAAGACACCCGGCTGGGAGTGGCCGAGTACGTCAGCAAGAAGCACGGCTTGAAGACCATCGAGCTGAAGTGGGGCCAAGGCGCCAAGTGCATCGGCGGCGAGATCAAGGTGGGTTCGCTGGAACGGGCGCTGGAGCTGCAGAAGCGCGGCTACATCGTCACGCCCGATCCGTCCAATCCGGTGATCCAGGCCGCGTTCAAGGAAGGCGCCATCAAGGAATTCGAGCGCCACAGCCGGCTGGGATTCGTCGACCAGGAAGGTTTCATGGCCGAGTGCGACCGGCTGCGCAACCTGGGCTTCGAGCGGATCACCTTGAAGACGGGTGCCTATCCGCTGCGTGAACTGGCCATGGCCATCAAGTGGGGAAGCAAGGCCAAGATCGACCTGTTGACCATCGACGGCGCGCCCGGCGGCACCGGCATGAGCCCCTGGCGGATGATGGAAGAGTGGGGCGTGCCGGCCATCTACCTGCACGCGGCCGCCGCCCAGTTCGCCGGTAAGCTGGCCGCCAAGGGCGAGCGCGTGCCCGACATGGCCTTCGCCGGCGGCTTCAGCGCCGAGGACCACATCTTCAAGTGCCTCGCCCTGGGAGCCCCGTACGTGAAGGCCGTCTGCATGGGCCGGGCGTTGATGATCCCGGGCATGGTCGGCAAGAACGTGACCAACTGGATGAACAACGGCGGACTGCCCAAGAACGTGGCCCAGTACGGCAGCAAGGTCGAAGAGATCTTCATCTGCTACGAGCAGGTGGCCGAGATCGTGGGCAAAAACGAGATGAAGAACATCCCGCTGGGGGCCATCGGCATCTTCTCTTACGCCGAGAAGATGTCCATCGGCCTGCAGCAGTTGATGGCCGGAGCACGCTGCTTCAGCGTCCCTTCGATCACCCGCAAGGAGATCTTCAGCCTGACCAGGGAATGTGCCGACGTCACCGGCATTCCGTTCGTGATGGACGCCTATCGCGAAGAAGCCGAGGCAATCCTCGACGCCTGATCGCTACGGCACGACGAATTGCGTATTGAAAGAACAAAGCGGCCTCGCCCCCAATCGGCGAGGCCGCTTTTCTTATGGATCGGCGGCGCTGCATCGGCGCAGCGTCAGGCCGTTTAGCGGGCGGGCTTGCCCGCCGTGGACTGCCACCGGCATCGCGACCACCGGCATTGCGACCACCGGCATCGCGGCAACTGGCATTACGGCCACTGGAACGGCGGGCAAGCCCGCCCGCTAAACGGTCCACCACGACCACGACGGTTTGTTGTGCTGTGGCGCTCCGGTCGTGTACAATGGCTCCCACAACGGCCGTTGGCAACAACTCCCGGAGTTAAGGAACCGATCATGCGAGTCGCGCTCTTGATTGTCCTCTTGACGTTCCCCATCGGTTTGGTCTCCGCGGGCGAAAACTGGCCCCAGTTCCGCGGCCCGGCCGGCGACGGGCACAGCGACGCGACCGACCTGCCGCTAACGTGGAGCGAAACGGAAAACGTCGCCTGGAAAACGCCCATCCACGACCGCGGCTGGTCCTCGCCCGTGGTGTGGCAGGACCAGGTCTGGGTCACCACCGCCACCGCGGACGGCACGCGGTTGTTCGCCGTGTGCGTCGATCGCCGGACGGGCAAGCTCGTCCACGACGTGAAGGTGTTCGACGTCGAGCGGCCGGAGCGGATCGCCCCGATCAACAGCTACGCCTCGCCCACGCCGGTGATCGAGGAAGGCCGCGTGTACGTGCATTACGGAACCTACGGCACGGCGTGCCTGGACACCCGGACCGGCCAGACGATCTGGGCCCGACGCGATCTGAATTGCGACCATCACATGGGGCCCGGCTCGTCGCCCATCCCGTTCGGCGGGCTGTTGATCTTTCCCGTCGACGGCATGGACGTGCAGTACGCCGTGGCGCTGGACAAGGCCACCGGCCAAACGGTCTGGAAGACCGACCGCTCGGTCGATTACACCGCCGTGAACCTCTATCACCGCAAGGCATTCTGCACGCCGACGGTGATCGAATTCGACGGCCGCTTGCAGTTGATCAGCCCGTGCGCGAAGGCCGCGCTGGCGTACGACCCGACCGACGGGCGGGAACTCTGGAAGATCCCGCTTCGCGGCTGGTCGATGACGCCGCGGCCGTTGTTCGGTCACGGCCTGGTGTATATGGTGATCGATTACGACTTTCCCGAGCTGTGGGCGCTTCGGCCCGACGGTCGCGGAGACGTGACGGAAGATCGGATCGTCTGGAGGATCGACACCGGCATGCCGGCCACGCCTTCGCTGCTGCTGATCGACGAATGGCTCTTCATGGTCAACGACGACGGGGTGGCCTCGTGCGTGGAGGCCAAAACCGGGCAACTCGTTTGGAAGGAGCGTCTCCGCGGCGACTGCTCGGCGTCGCCCCTCTACGCCGACGGCCGGATCTACTTCTTCAATGAAGAGGCCGACACCACCGTGATCCGCCCCGACCGGCAGTGCAAAATCCTGGCGGTCAA
Source organism: Thermoguttaceae bacterium (assembly GCA_035527455.1). Classification (GTDB taxonomy): domain Bacteria; phylum Planctomycetota; class Planctomycetia; order Pirellulales; family Thermoguttaceae; genus DATLAN01. The sequence continues at coordinate 2,753 of DATLAN010000267.1, read as the reverse complement.
CGAATTGCCGGGCCGGTTGATGGCTTCCCCCGCGGCGGCCGGCAACGCGATTTTCCTGCGCACCGACACGCACTTGTATCGGCTCGACCGGGGAAGCGAGGAGCGTTGAATACGGTCATTCTCCAGCCGCTCGCGGCTTCGCAGCAAACGCCAGCCGCTTGCGGCTTCGCAGCGAACTGGGGCGCGACCACCGGTCGCGGCTTTATGCGGGCGGGGTCTTCAATTATCATAGAGGTTGCGTGCGTTCAAAAAACACCAACTCGGGAGCAATCGACATGGGCAACAAATCTTCGTTGAGCCGGCGGAACTTCCTCAAGCGGACTGCAACAGCGACCGCCGCTGCCTGGGCCGTACCGGCGTTCATACCCGCCGCGGCACGCGGTGCCGACGGCCACACCCCGCCGGGCAGCCGCGTCACCGTCGGCATGATCGGCACCGGCCGCCAGGCCTATCTCAGGAACATGAAGCAGTTCCTCGAAATGGACGACGTGCAGCTTGTGGCCGTCTGCGACGTCGACTCCTGGCGGATGGAAAACGCGAAAAGCGCGATCGAAGCCCAGTATGCCAAGGCCACGCCCGCGGGCAAGTTCACCGGCTGTGCGGCGTACGTCGATTTCCGCGAGGTGCTCGAGCGCGAGGACATCGACGCCGTGATGATCTCCACGCCCGACCACTGGCACGTCCCCATGGCGATCGCCGCGATGGAGGCCGGCAAGGACGTCTCGCTGGAGAAGCCCATCACGCGAACCATCGCCGAGGGACGCCGCCTGAGCGACACGGCGGCGAAGCTCCGGCGGGTGTTCCGCGTGGACAGCGAGTTGCGTTCGACCCGGGGCGTGCATCGGGCGGCCGAGCTGGTCCGCAACGGGCGGATCGGCCAGGTCCACACGGTCACCGTCGGCGTGCCCGGCAGCGACGTCGGTTGCCCCCCGCAGCCGGAAATGCCCGTGCCGAAAGAACTCGACTACGAGCGCTGGCAAGGCCCGGCACCTAGGGCGCCGTATACCGAGCGGCGCGTGCACCCGCCCAAGTCGTACGGCCGGCCCGGCTGGATGCGCCACCTCTTCTACTGCGACGGCATGATCACCAACTGGGGCGCCCATCTCGACGACGGCGCCATGTGGTGTACCGGCCTCGAACGCACCGGGCCGGTCGAGGTGGAAGGCACCGGCCAGTACCCGCCGCCGGAAAGCTTCTGGAACGTGCTGCTCAAGTTCGAGATCAAGTACCGCTTCGCCAACGGCGTCCGCTGGACCTATCGCACCGAGAATCCGTACTTCCGCATCGAAGGGACCAAGGGCTGGGTCTATGGCGATTTCGGCACCGTCCGGGCGGAACCGGCGTCGATTCTCGAGTCGGAGATCGGCCCAGACGAAATCCGTTTCCGCTTCAAGAGCGACAAGCAGGACTTCATCGACTGCGTCAAGTCGCGCCAAGAAACCCTCGAGCCGGCCGAAGTCGGACATCGGGTCACGTCGCTCTGCCACCTGGGCCACATCGCCATCCAGGTCGGCGAGAAGCTCAAGTGGGACCCGGCCACCGAGCGCTTCCTCGACAACGACGCGGCCAACGCGCTGATCGACAAGCCGATCCACAAGCCGAAACAACCATAAGGAGCCATCATGAACCTGCTACCCAGCGTTATCGCCGCGATCGTCCTGTGCCTGGCACCGAAGGCCCTGCCGGCCGAGAACGCGCCGGCCGAGAAGGGTCTTTCCAATCCCTTCTTCGCCCTGTGCGTCAGCACGCACGACGCGCGTTATCGCACGCCGGCCGACCAGGCGAAGCTGCTCAAGGAACTCGGCTACGACGGCATGGCCCACGTCTGGCTCGACGGCGTGGACGAAGCGATCAAGGCCGCCGACGACAACGGCCTGAAGCTCTTCCAGGTCTACGTCAGGGCGTCGCTCGATCCGCAAAAGCCCGCGTACGACCCGCGATTGAAGCAGGTCATCGAATCCCTGAAAGGGCACCAGACGAGTCTCGGTTTGATGGTTCAAGGACAGCCGCCCTCGACCGCCGAGCACGACGCCCGGGCGGTCGAAATCGTCCGCGAAATCGCCGACATGGCCGCCGCGTCCGGGATCAGCGTGGCCCTCTACCCGCACGTGGGCGACTGGCTCGAACGCGTGGAAGACGCCGTGCGGGTGGCCGAGAAGGCGGATCGCGAGAACGTGGGCGTGACCTTCAACCTCTGCCACTGGCTGGCCGTCGACGAGGAGGAAGACCCGCGACCGGTGCTGCGTCTGGCGGCGCCCTACTTGTTGGCCGTCACGATCAACGGCTCCGAGCGGAACATCACCCGATCGCAGCGCCAAGGCTGGATCCAAACGCTCGACCGCGGCTCGTTCGACAACGGCAAGTTCCTCGCCGTGCTGAAGGAAGTCGGTTACACCGGCCCCGTCGGGTTGCAGTGCTACGGGATTCAAGGCGACGTGCGGGACAACCTGACTCGTTCGATGGCTGCCTGGCAACAATTCTCCGCGCGTTTGGCTGCCGAGGAGAAGTGACAACAAGATCGTGCGTTCATCGTGAGTACCGAAGGGATTCGAACAGCAGAGAACAGACGTAACAGAGGAGCGATCCGTGATTAGAGCCGGTTTGACTATTGCGATTCTTCTTGCCGCGTCTTTATCTGTAGCCTTCGCTGCCGAGAACTGGCCGCAGTTCCGCGGGCCGTCCGGCGACGGGCATAGCGACGCGACGGGGCTGCCGATCACCTGGAGCGAGACGGAAAACGTCGTCTGGAAAAC
>DATLAN010000266.1:0-2812 GCA_035527455.1 Thermoguttaceae bacterium | reverse complement strand
ATCGCCCACCAACGCCGACAGAGATCGCAAGTGCTCGACAAGCCGCGAAGCCCCAAGCCGTTTCGAAAAACCGCCCCAAGGCGGTTGCGCTAGCGGTACGCGCGTACGTGAAATTCACCCGTTCCCATATGGCAGCTTTTTCCGGGAACCGCGATAGATGACCGATTGCATCCAGGTCGTGACCACGACGGCACGAAAAGAAGACGCCGAGGCGATTGCCCGTTCGCTGGTTGAAGATCGGCTGGCCGCCTGCGTTCAAGTGGTCGGGCCGGTGACCAGCACGTATCGCTGGGAGGGGAAGATCGAGACCAGCCAGGAATGGCAGGTTTGGGCCAAAACCCGCCGAACGCTGTACGACCGGGTCGAGCAGGCGATCCGGCGGCTGCACCCTTACGACGTGCCCGAGATCCTCGCCGTGCCCGTCGTCGCCGGCAGCGAGAGTTATCTGGCGTGGTTGGCGGAGGAAGTGAAGGAAGCCTAAGCTGCGGCGTCAGCACATCCAGTTCGTCGAAGTGGGAGCGGTCGTACGTGTAGATTCTCGAAACGCCGTTGGCAAGTGACGCGGCGTTTGGCCGCAACCGAACGGCGGGCAAGCCCGCCCGCTAAACGGTGTTTTCACAACTTGTTATGTCAAACACGCGCGCACCGTGCGCAGAAGTTGTGACGTAAACGCACTCATTCCGTCTTCTCCGGCGTCTTCTCCGGCGTCTTCTCCGGCGGGCTTTCCGGCTCCGTCTTGGTCTTGGCTTCGTCGCCGGTCTTCTCTTGGGATGCCTCGGGCTTTGCGGCCTTGAGGAACTTGACGCCCCCGGCCACGGCGTGCAGGTGCGGCTCGTACTCCTCCCAAGTCCCCTCCGCAGTGCGCAGCTCGAAATTGTACTTCCGGCCGTCGGCGACCGTTTCAATGAACACGCGGACCATCACGCTCTTGTCGCGCTTCATTTGTGCCTCTTGCCGATACGTGACGCCGAGGAAGTCGCCGATTTCCACGAGCCGGACGCCCTCGACCGTCTTGCCCGTGCCCTTGCGCAATGCCTCGGAGATCTGCCGGGCGAATTCTGCAAGGTTCTCTTTCGTCACCGCAACGGTGTCTTCGTAGTCTTCGGCCGTGATGATGACGGTCGGGTATTGGCTGCCGGAGATCGAGAAGCGGGCCAGCCACTCGTCGCCCCTTCTCGACGCGATCTCCCATCCTTTGGGCGGCGTCACCTCGATGCGTCCGTTGTCCAGCGGCGGCAGCCCCTGCTCGGCATCCAACTCCGGCAGGTCGGCGATCCGGTGGGTCCGGAATCCTTCGAAATCGGCCGTTTTCTCTTCCGTCGAATCGCCGCAGCCGGCGATCACGGCCAGCAAGAAGGCCGAGTAGACAACGCGGGAAACGAGCGGGCATCTCATCATCACGTCCTCGGGTCATGTGTCCAAACGGTCTTTGCCGAGTCTTTGCCGGGAAGCCGACACCGTACCGAAATCCTAAGACTTGCCCCGACCGATGTCAAGGCACGACGCTCGCGGAGCGGTCTGCCGGTGGTCCATGTGCCGACAAAGGATACAATGGTGAGAGTGTCCGTCGAACAATCTCCCCCGAATCATCTCCCGGTTGAACGAAGAGGTAACCCTTGACCGACGAAACGCAGCCGTCGCCCCCTGCGCCAGACGAGCAACCACCGACCGAAATCGCATCGCCCCGGACGGCCGGCATGACCGGCGAGGAACTGGCCGAGGCGCGGCGATACGGCCGATACGAACTCGCCTGCACCTTGGCCGACAAGGGGCTCGACGTGGCCTACCTGGCCGTGGCGGCGCTCTGGTTGGCCCTGCCGATCGATCTCTGGCTGAAAGACGGTCCTTTTCTTTTGGACCACCGCTGGGCCAGGCTGCTGACGTTGTTCGTGATCGTCACCGCCGGGCACATCGGCGTGTCCATGCCGCTTTCCTTCTATGCGGGATACCTCTTGGAGCACCGCTTCGGGCTGAGCACGCTGACGGTCGGCCGCTGGCTCTGGCGATACGTCAAACGCAACCTGTTGGCCCTGGGATTCGGGATGCTGATCATGCCGGGTCTTTACGCGCTGATCTGGTACACCGGCCCGCTCTGGTGGCTGCTTGCCGCCGGGGCGTTCTTCGTCGTCAGCGTCTTGCTGGGCCGACTCCTTCCCGTACTGATTCTGCCGCTGTTCTACAAGATCGAGAAGCTCGACGCCCCCGAACTCGCCGAGCGGATCGGACGGCTGGCCGAAGGCACCGGCTTGTCGATCCAGGGCGTCTATCGCATGGACCTCAGCGAAGAGACCGTCAAGGCCAACGCCATGCTGGCCGGGCTGGGCCGAACGCGGCGGGTGCTCCTGGGCGATACGCTGCTCGATGGATTCGCGCCCGAGGAAATCGAAGTCATCTTCGCCCACGAAATCGGTCATCACGTCTTGCGGCACATCCGCAAGATGATCGTCGCCGGAGTCCTTTACAGCACTGCCGGGTTCATGATTTGCGACGCCTTGCTGACCGGCCACGTCCCCTTCGCCGCCGCCGAGGCGCAGTATGCGCAGATGCCGGTCCACACGCTGCCGCTGGTGATGTTGATCCTGACGGTCTTCGCCATGTTGCTCGAACCGCTGCAGAACGCCGTCAGCCGCCGCTACGAGCGCCAGTCGGACCGGTATGCGCTCGATCGCACCGGGGCGAAAGACGCCTACGTCTCGGCCTTCCGCAAGCTGGCCAGGCTGAACAAGGACGATCCCGATCCGCACCCGCTCGACGTGCTGCTCTTCCACAGCCATCCGCCGATCGCACAAAGGCTGACCATGGCGGACGAAGA
>DATLAN010000265.1:0-2600 GCA_035527455.1 Thermoguttaceae bacterium | reverse complement strand
CAAGCTGGCGGCCAAGCAGTCGGCCAAGCAAGTGCCCGGCTGTCTCCGCGACCTGGGCAGCCTGGCCGGCGCCGCGGCGATCGTCTACGGCGTCGCCCAGTACAGCATGCCGGCCGCCTGGATCACCGCCGGGCTGGCCCTGGTGGCGCTCAGCACGGTCGCCAGCCTGGCGGCCAGCCGGGTCAAACGGAAGAAAAATCCCAATGACCAATGACCAAAAGCCCTAAGCCCTAAGCCCTAGCCAAAAGGGACTTGCTGATGTCGCTGCTCGACTGGATCGTGACCAACTCGATCGAAAACCCCGCCGTGCCGATCTCCAGCGAGGAGGTCTTAAAGGTCATCGGCTCGTCGATCGAGTCGGGCTCCGGTGTCCAGCTCACCCCGCAAAAGGTCCTCGGGCACACGCCGGTCTGGCGGGTTGTCAACACGATCACCGGCGACGTCGCCAAATTGCCCTTAAAAATCCTCCGCTCCGACGGGGCCGGCGGCTGGAACCCGGCCAAGGATCACAAGGGCTACCGGCTGATCCGCCGCCGGCCCAACCCGTTTATGCCCGCCTTCCGCTTCAAGCGAACGGTCACCTTTCACGCGATCTTCCGGGGGAACGGCTACGTCGCCGTCTTGCGCGACAATGCCCACCGCCCGTGGCGCCTGTTAATTCTCCCCCCGACGCCCGCAACCTACCCGGTGGTTGTGGATGGGGAGCCGTGGTTTGTGACGACCATCAACGGCGAGCAACGCAAACTCCGCGGCGACGATGTGATCCACATCCCGGGCCTCTCCTTCGACGGCCTCGAAGGGCTCGACGTCTTCACCGTGATGACCGACGCCTTTGGCCTCGAGGTCGCCCAGCACAAGCACGCCGAGACCTTTTTCCGCAAGGGTACCCAGACGGTCGGATTTCTCACCGCGCCCAGACGGCTCTCCGAACCGGAGCTGATCGACCTCCGCTCCAACTGGACCAAGATGCAAGCCGGGCTGGAGAACATGCACAACGTCGGCGTCCTGCACGGTGGGATGGACTTCAAGTCGCTCGGCATCGACCCGGCAAAAGCCCAGCTCATGCAGTCGCGGGAATTCGGCCTGACCGAAGTGGCGAACATCTTCTGCGCGCCGCCGCACAAGGCCGGCTCCTCGGCGCGGACCAGCTACAACTCCCTGGAGATGGAGAATACCGACTACCTGCAAACCACACTCGACACTTGGCTTGTGACTTGGGAAGAGGAGTGTTTCGAGAAGCTCCTCTCCGACGACGAGAAGGAAAACGAAGAGTACGCGGTCGAGTTCAACCGCGACGCGATCCTGCGGGTCGACTACGCCACCCGCATGGCCGGCATGGCCCGGATGAAGGAAATCGGCGTCTTGAACTCCAACCAGATCTGCGCCTGGGAGAATCTCCCCTCGCAAGGCGCGGCCGGCGATCGGCGCTACATCCCCGCCAACTGGATGCCGATCGGCCCCGACGGCCTGCCCGTGACCGCCGCGCCCGCAGCCCAAGCAACCGCCGCCTCGCCGACCAGCCAAACCACCGCGGCCCACAGGGCGATGATCCTGGACCGGGCCCAGCAGCTCCTCCGCTTCGAGTGCCGCGCGATCCAGCGTGCCGCGGAAAAGGAAAAGAACTTCTTGGACTGGATGGATGGCTTCTACGCGCAGCACCAGCGCAAGATCGAGGAGGCCCTCCGTCCGGCGATCGCCGCGCTCTACTCGCTGGCCGGCCGCGGCGGCGCGGACCTGGCCGCCCATCAGGTGGCCGCGGTCCACTGCGAGATGGCGCGGGCCGAGCTGCTCGAACTGACCGACTCGACCAGCCAGGCCGAGCTGCCGGCGGCCGTGGTGAAGCTGCTCGACGGCTGGCGGTTTCACGCGGACGGGCTGACCGACTGGATTATGAACCACTGACGAATCACGAAATTCAAATGACGAATGTCGAAGGAGACGCAAGCATGTCCAAGCTCACCAAGCACCGACTGATCGACCAGATGATTGACGCCACCGGGATGGAGCCGCTCGCCAACCGGCTGATCGACACGGCCGGCGGCGAGCGATTCACCAACCGCCTGTCCAGCGACGCCTTCCGTTGTCAGGTCGAGAACGCGGCCGACGGCACGATCGAGCTGCTGGTCTACGGCTACGTCGGCGACGAGTACACCGGCCTGGACGCCCGGGGCGTCGCCGAGCTGCTCGCCTCCAACCCGACCGCCCCGGTCCTGGTCCGGGTCAACTCACCCGGCGGCCTGGCCTACGACGGGATCACAATCCACAACGCGCTCATAAAGCACGCCGGACCGGTCTCCGTCGAGATCGAGGGCATCGCCGCCTCCGCGGCCAGCATCATCGCCGCGGCCGGCGACCCGGTGAAGATCACCGGCAACGCCTCGATCTTCATCCATCGGGCGATATCGATCGCCGTCGGCAACGAGGGCGACTTCCAGGACCTGGCCGAGTTCCTCCGCGGCCTCGACCGGCAGATCGCCCGCACCCTGGCCGCCAAGTCGGGCGAGTCGCCCGAGCGGATGCTGGAGCTGATGCGCGGCACGGTCGACGGCACCAGCTTCGACGCCGAGGCCGCGGTGGCCATCGGCCTGGCCGACGAGATC
>DATLAN010000264.1:0-20839 GCA_035527455.1 Thermoguttaceae bacterium | reverse complement strand
CGACAGCCAAGTTCCCAAACCGATTCCTCAACCAGCCCCAGACAGTGAGAGAAAAGCCCTGGAAGCTTCAGCGCGAACCGTGCGCGCGAAAACCACCGGGAGACCCCTTGACAACGCAGGCTCTTTCAGGGACGGGGACACCATACGTTTCTCGTAAGCGAGGCACGACAACCAGTATGGTGTCCCCGGAATATGGAATATATCCGTATCCGGAATATATCCGGAATATGTCCGGAATAATGGTGTCCGGAATACCGCTCAAGGTATCTTCGCTTTCGGCTCTCCCCACGACCTGATCTTCCCGGCGTTGTACGAGCATACAAGACGCGATCGCTGGCTCAAGTGCCGATAGGTCAACAGTTGATACCATTCTTTCCGAATTGCCTCGACGGTTTCCACAACCGACTTGCCCGCTAACAAGGCCGAGACGTGACACTCGATGACCTCCCCAAAGGCTTTGGGATATCCGGGATCAAATCGATTGAAGAAGCTGGGGTTAACGACCCCCATCTTTTCCTCGTAGCCGATAACGGCTCGGACACAACGCCTGCCTTCGATGTGCAACTCGATCACTTTCTCGGGAAACTTACCTGTTTTCAGGCACGAGCACAGAACAAGAACGGCTTTGTCGAATTGCCTGCACGTCTGGAGTTCGAGGAGTAATCTCCCACTTCTTTCGTGAAGTCCTTTCTCAGAGCCATGCGCTGCAAAGAAACCGAAGGTGAATACCGAATTCTTCTTGCGCCGCTTTGTGTACAATTCGGTGTAAACGTTGCGCAGGTTTGCCTTGCTGTCAAAGCATACTACGACGTCTTGTACGACGCCCGCTTTGCGCAAGAGATCTGGAATCCTATCTGCTGCCTTGCGGACGAGTTTTGTCGGTCCGTCATGCGACGCAGCAACGACAATGGCGGCTCTGCTCATTAGCGTGACTTTCGGATCTTCCGTCGGCGACGTGTGATCAATATCATGGTTGGCGCGAAGGAATGTGGACATGCTTCTTCTACGCCGGGGCTGCCATGTTGGCTGCCATCAGGCGGTCCCATGCCACTCGCAATTCTCGTCCGAGCTCTGTGTCACGGACAATCTCCCAATACACGTCGACTATACTCAACCATTTGTTTCCATTGCCGGGAAAGAACTTGGCCTTGGGGTCAGGGCAACTGGCAATGTATTGTCGCATGGTTTGGAGAGTAGATTGGTTCCAGTAGGATCTGTACCAATGGGCTGCCCGTTCTCGCAGCAAGTCTCGGTCGCCACCTTTGCGCACGAAGTCGTCGATAACGCGGTGCTTGTGCTGCAGCTCCAGGACGTCATTCTCGGGGACGCCCCCGCTGTGCAAGAGGATTTTCGTCATGGGAAACTTCCGACGAACCGAGCCCACAACACTCCTGCCATGCGGAATCGTGCCAATATGGTCGGTGACCAGCAGACACGGTTCCATACTTGATCTGACTCTGGCGATACTGCTGAAGGCATGCCGTGCCGTCTCAGGGCGGGCAAATGACACGACCTTCGGCGAGGCGGTCAGCTCACATAGGTATTCACCGGAACTTTCACCGATTTTGCACAACAGCGCGCAGAGGATCTTGCGCATATCCGGGCTGCGATCCAGGACACAGATGGTCGGGCGTGGTAAGGGATGTCGTTTGCCCACTTCTACCTCCTGCTTCGTGCTGTCGTAATCACCAGATCAAACCTTGTGGGGTTCTTGCGACTTTTCAGATCCAAGCGCCACCCTGATTGGGCTGCCAGCAGCCGGGCATAGGCCAATCCGGAACCTTGCCCATCCGTGAGATCCAGCAGCCGCGGGGCTCCTCTGAGAATATCGGCAAGATCGCGTGGAATTCCTTGTCCCCAATCCCGAATTGAAATCATGTACTTCCCGTCCCTCATGGGGTTGTTCGTCACTTCAATCCGAAAAGGAGGTTTCTTTTTCTCATTTACGGCACGCATCGCGTTGCCCAAGACCGTCAACAGTATCCAGCAGAGGCGATACTCTCCGCGCGCCAGTTTAGCCCTCGACTTTCCGCGCGGAAGCCGCAACTCAATGATTCCCATCTGGGGCCGAAGCAACTTGCACGCCAGCGCCAATTCTTCCCCCACGGTGGTCTCGACGTCGGTCCGTTTGTACAGATCCTCCAGTCCTTTCAGACTATACCTTCTGCTTCGGAAGTACTCAATAAGCTGACTGGGGGGTGTCTCATCCTCATTGGGAAGCTCGTAGATGCATTTGAGAACTTCGTGCTGAAGGACGGATATGCTGAGACCCCGCTGCGCTAGGGTCGCGCGGAGTTTGTGGCTATGGATGGACTCCGCCGTCAGAGAGAGCATGTTTGTGAGTGTCGCAATGAGGCGCAATTCACCTACCGTAAACCGGCTATCATGCTTCCCTTTGTGATCAAACACGATCTTCCTCGCGACCTTCTCGCGGTCAAGTAGCACGGGTGCTTCCACCCACTCGGCCAATTCCACCTTCCCGAACGCCTCCTCAACCGGGTCATCGGAAAAGATCTCCACGGTAAAATCGCCGCATGAGCTGAGCCGCTGCTGCTGCGCCTCCTTGACAACTAACACGGGCTTTGAGGTCTGCTGGAGAACTCGGAGAATTCTAAGGCTCTTGGCGGGCAGCTCACAACCCCCAAAAGCCCCCGGCTGGTCAACCCCCGCCTGATACACTGCCGACTGCCTGTCACCGTCGACGCGAAAAACGCGACATCGACTCGCAATCGCATTGGACGTTACAAAATCCGCGAACACGGTTACGAGATCGTCCAGCGAGGTGAAAGTGCGTCGGACAAGGGTCTCCATCCACTTCCCCTCCCAGTCCGTATGCCGTATATGCTCCCATGATTTCATCGCGTCGGCGCAAAGCTCTTCGACCAACACCTTGTCTGCCAAACCGATAGGAGCCAGGTCGCGCCGCTCAACGTGAGCCGTCCACAACACGTGGCCGTGAGGGTCTAGCAGTGGAAAGATGCCAAATGGTCTCAAGTCTCCGATTTCCTTAGCAACCCGGTCGGCTCGCATATCAGAATCCGGATCGTGAATGATCACTGGCTCGCGTGTCTCGACGGCGATGACTTGACAGTCTTTGGAGTCTTCTTGAAGGTCGCGTTTGGTGATTCCTTGGACCTCCCGCATTCTCTTGCCGCCCCAACTTGCGCGCCCAATCACCGCTCCTTTCTCGTAGTCCACTTGTGACAGCAATCCTCTGTCATACTTCAGCTTCTGCAGGCCTTCTGCCAGCGTCATAACAACATCATCCCATCTCGTGCATTCTCGCAAGCGTTCCGTTGTAACAGAAACGGTCCTTGCTTCTTGCTGCTTTCTGTCGGCTTCTTCCCTGATCAGGCTTCGGCTCAGAGGCCAGGCAGCGTGAGCCGCCATGAGAGTCACAGCAGCCAGCATGTTCTCATCATAAGCGTTGGGTTTGGTCGTCTCGATGGAGAGCACTCCCAGACAAGCAGGAACGGAAAGTCCCCCTTGAGAAAACGAAATGCTGGTAAAAATCGGGGCCGATATGTGGCTCTTAGTGTCGGCGAACAGCCGTACTGCATTCTCTTCCTCGAGATAGTCGTTGGTCATGTAAGGCCGACACGATTTGTACACGCGGGCAGCAATGCTATCGTCATGGGCAAGAATGTAGCGAGTGGCCTGCCGCTTCTTGGTCCACTCCGCGCGTGCAGAAGTCGAATGCCAGGCGTCGAACCAAAGAGCCGTCTCGTTTGGAGTTATCAATTTCGCCGCAATCCGAACCACTGGGTTACCCCGCTTCTGAACGACAAGCGGATAGAACGACTCCGGATGAGCCACGCATCCCGCCTTCTGGAGGTACTCTTTGAGGATCTCTTTCGACGAAGACATGCGCATCAACGTCCGTCGATTGAGAAACATCAGGTTTAGCCGAAACAGCAACTCAGCCACGTCAGGGTTCAATAACGCCGCTTCGGTGAGCTGTGCAACCAGCTTCAATCGCCATTGTTCATCCTCGCAGAAGTCGTCTTCTCGCATGATTGCCAGGCAGCCCAAGATGTCACCGGGCAAGTGAAGCGCCGCAAGGCAGGCCCGTCGCGGGCCGTAGTCTGTGACAATCGTCGGCTTGCAGGACCTGACCAATTGATTGTGCAACGCCCGGCAGTCCTCCAATTCCCGCTGAAGGACGCTACCAGAAAAGAAATCCACGCGATAATGCCACACCTTCTCGGGTCCATTCCGGCCAGGCCAGCAGAAATACATGCGGTGCCGTTTGAAGCCAATGATCTCATTGGCAACCAAAAGTGCATGACGGAGGATCACGGTGTCGATCATGTGTTCGGTCAACCTTCAGCGCGTTGCAGGCCAAATAGCCAACGTTGATGCGACCTCCTGGCTACCACTAGCGCGTAAGGTAGCACACTTGAGCCAGTGATGTCAACCAACTGGAGCCCGGCTTGTCATGTCGGGGGGGCAGTAGACCCCCGGCATACACGGCGGGCTGCCCGTCGACGGACTGGCTAATCGACTCAGCCATTTGTCTCTTCTCGGGCTGTGTGCGCCGAGTCGGTGTTACTCGGTGCTGCGCGTCCGGTCGAAAACCGTTCTTGACGATCGTCCGTGCGAAGCGTATCTTTGTCGGGTTGCCCCGCGGGGTCTGGAAACGCAACTGATCGCGTCGTTGGCAGCCGCGGTGGCATGTGGGTGAATATCGAGCACACGGAATGTGCCCGATCGATCGGACTCTTGAAAATCGGAGGTAAGACAAAATGGCGGAATAGTACAGCGCTAACTCTGTAAGGTTTGGCAGGCGCTGATAGGGATTTGAATCAGCCCTCAGTCTGGCCTAACGGGCCAGGGTTGTCAATCATCCGTTGCAGGGGCAGTCAGGAGAGGCTTTGAATGAGTTTTGCAGGGTGGGGTCGCGTGTGACCTTCAGAGGCGTATCGGGGCGTTTTTTGCGCCCCATCGAGTTGACGAGGCCCACCCCACCGTAAGACAAACGTCATTCCGCAATATCCCCCAGCAACTCCTTCAACCAGCGCGCGCGCAGCAGGTTGCCGCGGTGGTCGGGCGCGGCCGGGTCGGATAGGTAGAGTTCGATGGCCCGGTCGTATTGCTTGCTGGCTTCGTACGCCCGGGCCAGGTTGTACGTGGCGCCGCGGGTCCAGGGGCCGTCGGGCGAGGCCTCGAGCGTTCGTTCGGCGAACCACTGGATGGCCGGCGTGTAGTCGGCTTCGGCGTGCAGATGGGCGGTGCGAAGGCATTCTTCGAAAACGCTCAATCCCAGCCAGTAGCTGGCGCTGCGCTTGGCCTGACGCCGCGCGGCCATCTCGATACCGGCGAGTTCATAGGCAATCTGTCTTGCCTGGATCTCCGGCAAGTTGGAGTTGGTCGTCCGGAGCTGCCGGTAATTCTCTTGCGCCAGCTTTCTTCCGTCTTCCTCCAGTTGACGATTGGAGGGACGGGCCCGGAGGTAGAATCCGTCGGCCCCTTCCGCTCCGGCGAACTCGCCCGAGAAATAGAGCATTCGGCCTTTGCGCAGCGGCGCGCCCTCGAACGCGTAAAAGGGCAGCAGCATGCCGAGCCGTTGGACGATTTGCACGGGGGAGAGCTGCGACCGGAAGTCCAAGGTCTCCAGCGGAAGCGTCCACAATCGCACGTCGGCCACCTGTCCGGTCGCTTTCCAACGCTCCGCCTGCAACGTGGGCGACGCGGTGAGGACCATTTCGTTCTCGGCCGGCAGCTTGGATTCGATCAGCTTCATCCGGCCGGCCAGGTAGGCCGGCGAAGCCTCCAACAAGGCCACGACCGGTCCGAGATCCGCGGAGGGGTCGGCCTGGTCCACGTCCAAACGATGCAACAACGAAGGGTCGGCAACGACCTGCGCCAACGTGGCCGGCTGCACGTCGAGTTGGCCTGTCGTGTCGAGCCGGATTCCGCCGGGGGCTGGAACGGGCAGACCCAAGGCGGGATCGAACAGGTAGAAATCCTCCCCGCTGCGCACCGCCACCACGCCCCAAGACCTCCAGGGCGCCGCCATGGAATCGGCCTGACCGGAGCGGACCAGCAGTGCGGCGTCGAGATGCTGTTGGCGGCAGAGCAGGATGAACACCCAGGCCCGTTCCGCCGCCGTACCACGCCCGAACAAAAGCGTTTCCCAAGGCAGTAGCGGGAGCCGGCTGCCCGTCTCGTGTTCGAGCTGGATGTTGCGCACCGTCCAATCGAACAAGTTCCTGGCCCGCTGGACGTCGTCGAGGCTGTCGCCCCGGGCCCAAGCGGAGACGTTGCGCAGCCAAACCGCCTCGCGCAAGGCGAACCCGTCGTACGGCGAGTACTCGAGTCGGGCGAGTTCCTTCACGGCGGGCAGTTCCCTCAGCAGCGTCGGCAACTCGTCCACCATGCCGTCGCGGCGCCAATCGGCCGGCGGCTTCTGCGAGGCGACCCACTGGTTCAACCGGTTGACGATTTCCCGCAGCATGGCCGGCTCCGGACAGGTCGCCATCAAAGCATCGCCCCGGTAGGCGGACTGCTGCAACAATCCTGCCCGCCGCTGGAAGATCTGCGGGAGGACGTCGCCGGGACTGAACTCTTCGAGCCGATCGAGATTGGCCACGGCATAGTCGAACAAGTCGTCCCGATACCGGTCGGCCGCGCCGGCGTCGGTATCGATCGGTCCGGAATCGGTCGAGCCGTCGCGGCATCCGCCGCATCCGCTCACCAACAGCAGCAGGGCCGGCAGAACGGTCAACAAGGCACGCACTGCGAGGGTACGCTTCTTCACGACAGGCCCTCCACGGTTCGGCGGATGGCCAGCAGGCGGCGGAGCAGATCGGCGAACCGATCGAGCGGGACCATGTTCGGCCCGTCGCTTTTCGCGTTGTCGGGGTCGGGATGCGTTTCGAAGAAAAGCCCGTCGGCGCCGACGGCGACGGCCGCTCGGGCCAACGGTTCGACCATCGCCCGGTTGCCGCCGGTGGCGGCGCCCAGGCCGCCGGGTTCCTGCACGCTGTGGGTGGCATCGAAGACGACCGGTGCGCCGAGTGCCTGCATCTGCGGGATCGCCCGCATGTCGTTGACCAGCCGCCCGTAGCCGAAGAAGGTCCCCCGTTCGCAGAGCAGCACGTGACGGCAACCGGCCGCGGCCAGCTTACCGAGGACGTGTTTCATGTCCCAGGGTGCGAGGAACTGGCCCTTCTTGACGTGAACCGCTCGCCCGGTTTCGGCCGCCGCCCGAAGGAGATCGGTCTGTCGGGCGAGAAAAGCGGGGATCTGCAGCAGGTCGCACACTTCGGCGACGGGTGCCGCCTGGCCGGGATCGTGGATATCGGTGGTCACCGGCAGGCCGGTCGACTCCTTGACCTGCCGGAGCACGGCGAGCCCCCGCTCGAGCCCCGGCCCGCGATACGAGTCGACGCTGGTACGGTTCGCTTTGTCGAAGGACGCCTTGAAGATCAACGGCAGCGACAGTTCCGCCGCGATCTCTTTGAGCCGGTTGGCGATCGCGAGTGTCGATGCCTGGTCTTCAATCACGCAGGGACCGGCGATCACCAGCAGCGGCTGCCCGCGGCCGCAGCGGTACGGTCCGATCGTAGCGGGGTTTTCAAGCACTTGCGTCACGCTCTCGTCTTATCTCTTCGAAGCTCTTCGCCACCGACGTCGGCACGAGCAGGGTGAGCCGCTCGGGCACGACTTCGACCTCGACCGGGAGCACGCCGCCGGGGTCCCCGTCCAATTGGTACGGCACCTGGGCGTCGGCGTCGATCCGCAATCGCCTCACCCGGCACATCGTGCAGTCGGCGAAGCGTTGATGGCGTCGCAACAACACGCCGCCGGCATACCGCAAGCCGTGCCACAGGGATCCTCGGCGGAAGGCACACACGTCGAGCAAGCCGTCGGTGCCGTCGGCCTGGGGAGCCAGCCGCAATCCTCCGCCGTAACAGGGCAGATTGAAGGCGAACAGCCAGCGGACCGCCGGCGGCAGGCTCGCCCCGGCGTCCTGGTCGTCCCAGTATACCCGCAGTTCCGGATACTGATAACTACGGATCGACGCCAGGATCGGTTTGAAGTAGTTGCGGCTGCGGATGTGGCCGGTTCGGCGCTGGTGGACGCGACGGACGACCTCCGCGTCGAACCCACAGCCGATCATCAACAGGAAAATGCGTCCGTTGGCCTGACCGGCGTCGAGCCGAAGCAGGGTCCCCTCGGTGATCGTTTGGCAGACGCTCTCCGGCGTGCTGCCGAGGCCCAGATACCGGGCGAAGAGGTTCTCGTTGCCCGAGGGGAGCATGGTGAAGGGCACGCCGGGATCGGTGCGATTGACCAGTTCAGCGGCCGTACCATCTCCGCCCACCCCGACCAGCGTGCGGAGCCGTCCTTCGGCGTGATAAGCGTTGGCCCGGTCGGCGACGACGTCCAGGTCCGTAAGCGCCTCGGCCCGAAATCCGCCCTGCTCAAGCAGTTCGACCAGACGATCCACTCGGGCCTGGGCGGATCGGGCCCCGGCGATCGGGTTGACGGAAATCACGACCCGGTCGGTCTGCGGTGTCAGGGACGGTTCGTCGTGCTGCAAGGGGCACCTCTCAATGTCCTGATGTTACAGTGTCCTGATCTTACCGTCCGCCTCACGCGGTTGCAGCATCGGAATGCATCATTTGTAGCAGAATCATACACAGAGGTCGATCGGCCGCCCGAGGGCCCGCGGGGCCCGAAAGCTTTCGTGTGGTTCTCGTAAGTCTCTACAGAGAAACAGCTTGTGTCATGATTATAGCCCAAACGGCGGGAATCTCTTGCGGATGGCACAGCGAATGCGATTCCCCTTCGGCAAGCGGACGAAGTTCCGCTTCCAATTTGCTGGCCCGTGGGGCCTCTGACGTAATGGGGTCGGGCGGTTACCTTGCCCTTGCTGCCCGGCAAGCCACCATGTGGTGTGGCACGTCAGAGGCCCCAATTTTTTTGGCCCTCCCACGACGGCCCGATTGCGGCCCCACTTCTCGTCAGCCTCGTGGGTCAGATTCCGCCTGAATAAGCTACACTTTCACCGGGTGTACTCCGTTGGAGTCCAGGTGTTCGCGCCGAAACAGAGGAGGGCGCTGCGACCATGGCTGAAAAAGCTGCTCAAAACATGGCGATCAAGGCAGAGCCGTCAGCCGAAGGCGAGACGACAAACTCCGAAAAGAAGGCATTTTGGCGAAGATTGATCCCCAGAAAGTGGGTTGCGATTGTGCTGGGAGTGTCGATCGTGAACTTCGCTTTCGGGTTCCTCTGCTGCGGAATCCTGCAGAAATCCGACCGCCCCGGCGAAAACATGGAGGTCGATCTCGGGACCTTCCAGTTCGAGGTCCGTGCGTCCGAGTTGGACACGATCACCGGTGCGGAATTCGTGTTGCACATCGCCTTGTTGGACGTCGTTGACGAACAGGCCCGCGATCGGCTGACAACCCACACGTATCGCGTGCGTCAGAACGTCGAAGAACTTCTCAGGAAAGCGCACGGGGGGGATTTCGAGGATCCGTCTCTTGGGGGGCTCAAGCGGCAGATCCAAGAGCAAGTCAACGAGACGCTCGGCATCAGGGCCATCGCCGACGTGATGATCACGAATCTACAGCTCCGACATCGCGACAACGCGTCCCCTCTATTGGCGGATACGGCCCGAGCAGCCCCCTAGCCGGGCTTGTGAAGGCTTGTAGTGACCCGATTCATCGGGTCCAATATGCCCAATCCGCGGGAATATTGCCACGCCATTGACTCCACCGATCGCATTTCGTAACTTTATATGTTCGCGGTCGTCTTCCCGGCCGGCGAGCCAGCGTAGCTTCAATTGGCAGAGCACCGCATTCGTAATGCGGGGGTTGTGGGTTCGACTCCCACCGCTGGCCCTTGACAATCTTGCCGTGGCAGCCTTTTGGGGAGAAATCGGCGATGGCTCACGCGTTGGAATTCGATCTGAAACAAGTGGTTCTACTCAATGGCTCGTTCGGTCCTCGAGAGATCGAACAGTTGGCAGACGCAGTTGCCAGTGACCCTTCCCAGTTTCACGTGCTTCGCGATGCGGTCGACCAGTTGCAGGCCAAGGAGGAGACGACTCCGGCCAGCATGGTCCGACTGGGTGTATGCTCGTACCTCTTGGGGCGATTCAATAAGGCCATCGACACGCTGAAACGGGGCGATGGCGGGGCGCTTGCCCATTTCTATCTGGCCAAGTCCTACTTCGCCCGACAGAAGTTCCCCGAAGCCCTGGAGAGTTACGAAGCGGCCGCGGCGGCCGGCTACAATTCGGACGCATGTGCCGTGGGGCGGGCTGAAGCCCTGCGCTACGCCGGCGACGCGGTCGGGGCGCTGGCCACGCTCGATGGGCTCTCGGGCGCCGTCGAACAAACGGCCGAGTATCTCGCGCAACGCGCCGCCACCGTCGCCGCACTCGGCGGCAACCCGGCCGAAGTGGTGGCGTTGTACGAGCGGGCGGTGGAAGCCGACCGCACGTACGCCGGGGCGCTGTTCGGCCTGGCCTTGGAAAACGATCGCCGCGGCAACGACGAAACGGCGCTGGAGTTGTACAAGCGGGCGACCGGCCGTTTTCCCACCCACATCGGCTCGCTCTTGAATTTGGGATTGCTGTACGAGGATCGCCGGCAGTTCGACCGGGCAGCCCAGTGCTATCAACGCGTCCTGGACGTCTACCCGGACCACGACCGGGCGATGCTGTTCCTCAAGGACACGGAGGCCTCCAGCGACCAGTTCTACGACGAGGACGCGCAGAAGAAACGCGATCGCATAAGCCAGGTACTGAGCATTCCGGTGACCGACTTCGAGCTGTCGGTCCGCAGCCGGAATTGTCTGCAGAAGATGGGGATCATGACCCTGGGCGACCTCTGCCGGTGCAGCGAGCAGGAGCTGCTCTCCAGCAAGAACTTCGGCGAGACCAGCCTCACGGAAATCAGGGAGATGGTCGGCTCGAAGGGGCTGAGGCTGGGGCAATTCGCTCCGGAGCGGCACGTGGCCGAGATTTTCGAGCCGGAGGCACTCTCACCGGACGAGGTGGCCGTGCTCGGCCGGCCCATCGCCGAGCTGAATCTCTCGGTCCGCGCACGCAAGTGCATGATCCGCTTGGGGATCAACACCATCGGCGAACTGGTTCGCCGTACCGGCGACGACCTGCTGGAGTGCAAGAACTTCGGCGTTACCAGCCTCAACGAAGTCCGCGAGAAGTTGTCGCTGCAGGGACTGAAGCTCCGCGGCGAGTAGAACGGACTCTCATCAGGGGCTGGATTCCTCGTTCTCGCGCTTGACAGGAAAGCGGCGGTGCTTTAAGTTATTGAAAGGGGAGTTTTCCTTCTTCGATCACTTGATTCTGCACACAGCAGATCCGGAGGCAGCGTCGGTTTGTTCGTCGGTCGTTGCGATTGTAACCCTGCAACTGTCCGGCGCCCTTTCGTAAGGGCCCCGCGCAATCCGGAGTATTTGCCATGTGCGTCTTGTCCAAGGCGTGTCGCTGTTCGCTTGCGGTTGTTGTTTTTTCGGCCCTTTGGGCCACGGCGAAAGCCGATCTCATCACCCCGCCGATCACCGACTTCGACACGGGGCAGCCCGTGATGTACCCGTCTTATCTGACGGAGTACGAGGGGATGCTTTACTTCCGCAGCCGGCTGCCCGGCGACGGTAGTGTAACCGGGCTTTGGTCCTGCGACGGTGCGTATGCCTACCATGTCGATGATACCGGTCTCGGCGGCGTCGTGACCCAGCCGTCGTACCTGGGGGCGTACAACGGCAATCTGTACTTCGCCGGAACGGCGTCGTCGGGTGCGACCCGTTTGTGGCAGTACAACCCGGCCTCGGGCGTGTCGCTGGCCCCGGGATCCGACACCGGCACCCAGCAGAACCCCGAGGAGTTGACCGCCTACAACGGCGATCTCTATTTCCGCGCCACGCGTTACGGGAACCCCCCCACGAACATCGGCACCGAACTGTGGAAGTTCGACGGCGCGAGCCAGACGCCGATCGACATGTTCCCGGGCACCGGCAACTCCTACCCGCAACATTTCATCGAATACGACGGGCAGCTTTACTTCAACGCGTGCGGCGAGTCGGGGCAGGGCACGGAGCTTTGGCGCTACAACGGCTCGGGCATGCCCACCAACGCCGCGACAATCTATCCAAACAATGGTTCCAGCCCGGAGCAGTTCGCCATCTACGACAACCGGCTCTTCTTTTCGGCGTACGACGGCGTCCACGGCCGGGAACTGTGGAGCTACGACGCCACGACTGGGACTCCCTCGCTGGTAGCCGACATCGCGTTGGGCGGCCAGTACGACTCCTCGAACCCGAGCAACCTGTGCGTCTACGACGGCAAACTGTACTTCAGCGCCACCGACGGCCCCGATCAGAAGCACGGCTATGAACTCTGGTCCTACGACGGCACCACGCCGGAGAGGGTCACCGAAATCAATCCCACGACGGATTACTTCCCCGGCGACGACTTCGAGATGGACTCCTCGCCGGCCGACCTGACGGTTTTCAACGGGCTTCTTTACTTCTCGGCCAACGACGGCTCGCACGGCCGCGAATTGTGGTCCTTCGACGGCACTACGGCAGAGATGGTCGCCGACATCAACCCCGGCTTGTACGGCTCGGAGGTTTCCGAGTTGACCGTCTACCAGAACCGGCTTTACTTCAGCGCCGACGATCATTTCACGGGAGTCGGCGACCTCCAGCCCCGGGCCTTCGCCCTGGCCGTGCCCGAACCGGGCACTTTGCTGCTGGCCGCGATGGCCGGGTTGGGCATGCTGGCTTACGCCCGGCGGCGACAAATCAACGCAAGGAGTCGATCATGAGATGCATCCGGATTACGCTGCTCTTGGGTTCTTGTGCGATGTTTCTGGTCGCCGGCACGGCCACGGCCGGGTTGTGGGAAGTTCTTGGGAACTTGTCGCCGGAACACGCCTCCGAGGCGGTCGCGATCTCGGCCGACGGCTCGGTGATCGTCGGCTCCAGCGGGACGCCGGAGGGCCAGCGGGCCTTTCGCTGGACCCTGGAGACGGGCATCCAGGCCCTGCCCATGCCCCCGTCGGTTGACGTGACCATGACCTGGGCCACCGACGTTTCGGCCGACGGCAGCACCATCGTCGGATACGGCGGAAACAACTTCGGATCCCGCCAAGGATGGGAGGGGCTCATCTGGCAGAACTCGGCGATCCCCAGCGAGATCGCCGTGCAGGACAAGGGCGTTTGGCTCCACGGTGTTTCCGGCGATGGGTTGGTCGCGGTGGGAAGTCAGCACGCAGTCGAGGCGATGACCTACTCCGAGGCGTTTCGCCTGCCGGTGGGCGGCACACCCACGCCGCTGAGCGGCCCGCTCTACACGGAAGGCATTGTCCAGAGCAGTGCGGCCGCCATCTCGGCCGACGGCCAGGTCATCGTGGGCGACATCACGCAACTGGACCCCATCGTTCGTAGCGGATTCCGCTGGACGGAAGCCACGGGCATGACGCCCGTCGGCGACTTCGCGGTCAACGCCGCCTCCAGGGACGGGTCGGTCGTGGTGGGCACGGTCGTTGTCCCCGGCGGCGAAGGTTTCCAGGCGTGTCGCTGGACGGACGCGGAAGGCGTGGTCCCCTTGGGACTCTTCGCCGAGGGCTTCACCAGCCAGGCGCTGGGCGTTTCGGGCGACGGATCGAGGATCGTCGGCTTCGTCGAGAACATGAACACGGATCTGCGACAAGCGTTCCTCTGGGAGGAGGAGATGGGCATGCGGCTGCTCCAGGACGTGCTCCACGAGCGGTACGGCTTCGACCTGACCGGCTGGAGTTTGACGAAGGCGTACGCCATCTCGGACGACGGACGCACGGTCGTGGGAAGGGGCTACAGTCCCCAGGGAGTCGACGAGGCCTGGCGAGCCGTCCTGGCGCCCGAGCCGGGCACCGTGACCCTTCTGGCGGCAGGCTGCGTGTTTGGGCTTGCGCTGGCCTATCGGCGACGGCACGCGAAGCGCTGAAGGAAAAGGGGACATTCTACTTATCCGCAACAAAAACCAGAATGTCCCCTTTTTCCGCCTAACGCTTCCCCTCAATCTCGGCCGCGTACTTCTTGCGAACCTGCTGCAACTGTTCGACTACCTCGGGATGCTCGGCGGCGAGGTTCTTCATCTCGGTGATGTCTTCGGCCAGGTTGCAAAGGAACGGATTGTCGGCGGGCGTCAGCGGGGCCTTGTTGCTGGTGTCGCGGGGGTTGCCCAGCAGCTTCCAGGCGCCTTGGCGGACTACCCATTGGGCATTCGGACCGCTGCCGAGCTGCCAATAGAAGACATCGTGCGGACTGGGGGCTTCGGCCGAAAGGATGACTGAACGCAGGCTCTTGCCGTCGAGCTTCCGCTTGGGCAGCTTGGCACCGCAGAACTCGGCGATGGTGGGCAGCCAGTCGCAGCCGACGGCCATCTGGTCGCGGAGTTGGCCTTGGGGGATCGTGCCGGGCATGGAGACGATCGCCGGCACGCGCAGCCCGCCCTCGAACAGACACGCCTTCGCCCCGCGATACGGCCCCGCGTTGCCGCCGCCGCCGAAGGTCCGCTCTTCGGTCGAGTGGCCGTGGTCCGACTGGAAGATGATCAGCGTCTTTTCTCGCAGCCCCAGCTCGTCGATCTTGCTCACCACCCGCCCGATCCGCTCGTCGAGCGTGGAGACGAACGCGGCGTACATGTTGCGCGGGGAGGGCAGGTGCGTGTACTTCTGCCGCCACGCTTCGGTACCCTGCAGGGGATAGTGCGGCACGTTGTTGGCCCAGTAGACGAAGAAGGGCCGGTCCTTGTTCTTCTCGATGAACCGCTCGCACTCTTCGGCCATCATGTCGGGGAAGAACCGCCCGTCCTCCCAGATCTCCTCGCCGTTGCGCCAGAGATCGTGCCGGTTGGGTCCGACCCAGTAGAAGAAGTGCGAGTAGTTGTCGATGCAGCCGCCCATGTGGCCGAAGGTATCGTCGAAGCCTTGACCGCCGGGCATCGTCTCGGGCGTGTAGCCGAGGTGCCATTTGCCGACGTGGCCGGTCGCGTAGCCGGCCGCTTTGAGCATTTCGGCGATGGTGACTTCTTCGGTGGGCATGCCGGGCTGTCCCTGGGACGAGGAGCAGTTGCCCGGCACACCGGCCCGGGGCGGGAGCCGCCCGGTCATCAGGCCGGCCCGTGAGGCGGAGCAGATGGCCGAGGGGGCGTACATCTGCGTGAAGCGGACGCCCTGTTCGGCCAGGCGGTCCATGTGCGGGGTGATCAGGTCCTTCGAGCCGCAGCAGTTGGCGTCCAGCGTGCCCTGGTCGTCGGTGTAGATGATCACGACGTTGGGCGGCCGGCCGGTCTCGGCGGCGACGGCCAGCGGGGGAAAGCCGGCCGGCAGCAGCGCCGTGGCCAGCAGGATCGCGAGAAACGGCCACGAGAGTTGGAGACGGCCAATGGCGTTTTGCATGGGAGGGTCCTTTCAGTCGCAAGGTTGTCGAAGCGGTTTGGGAATTGGGGCCGGGAAAAACGCAGCAGAACGCCCCCGGACTGCGCTGCGGGGGGGACCCCGCCGACCGCAGTCGGCGGGCGTTTTCGTTCCCTTGGGACGCTTTCTCCTTTTCAGCGGCACGCACGTGATTGCCGAACGGACTCCGCCGGTCTGATGCGCAACATCGCTGCCAACCGATGGAGTTTAGTGCCCGGGGAACGGGACTGCAAGCACGGGCCGACTTGCAAAGCGCCCCGGCGTATCGCACAATATTGGAGCGTCGCGGCGTGGCGACGATCGAGACGGGATCTACTTACACACACCCTTGGGAGACGCGATCATGTTGCGAAATGCGAGTTGCTTGTTGGCGCCCGTGCTGTTGCTGGCGCTGGTGCTTCCGGCCGTGGCGGCCGGTCCGGGCGATGCGGTCACCGATCCGGCCCAGGCGGGCCCCGATTTCGCCGTGCAGGGCGAGTACGTCGGCGAGGTGCCCACTCACGACGGTCCGCAGAAGTTGGGCGTGCAAGTCGTGGCCTTGGGCGACGGAAAGTTCCAGGGCGTCGGCTACAAGGGCGGGCTGCCCGGCGACGGATGGGACGGCAGCGAGAAGATGCAGCACTCGATAGAAACCAAGGACGGCGTGACGACCTTCTTGGACGATGAAGGAAACCGCGTTGGCACGTTGAAGGACGGCGTGATCACCGCCGTTGACGACGACGGCAAAGCGCTCTTCACGCTGAAGAAGGTCGCGCGCACCAGTCCGACCATGGGCGCCAAGCCGCCGGCCGGCGCGATCGTGCTGTTCGACGGGAGTACGCCGGACAACTTCGAAGGCGGCCGGATGACCGAGGACGGGCTGTTGATGGAGGGCGCCACCAGCAAACAGAAGTTCCAAGGCTTCTCGCTCCATATGGAATTCCAGACGCCCTTCAAGCCGGACGCCCGGGGACAGGGACGCGGCAACAGCGGCTTCTACGCCCAGGGACGTTACGAGGTGCAGATTCTCGACTCGTTCGGGCTGGAGGGCCGCGACAACGAGTGCGGCGGGATCTATTCGATCGGTCCGCCGAAGGTCAACATGTGCCTGCCGCCGCTTTCCTGGCAGACCTACGACGTCGACTTCACCGCGGCGGAATACAAGGACGGGAATAAGGTGAAGGACGCCACGATGACCGTGCGCCACAACGGGGTGTTGATCCACGAGAATCAGGCGTTGGGCCACAAGACGACGGCCGCTCCCGTGAATGAAGGTCCCGAGCCGGGTCCGATCTTCTTGCAGAACCACGGCAACCCGATTCGATTCCGGAATATCTGGGTGGTGGAGAAGTAGGGGCGGATGGTCGTAAAGAAGGTGTGCTGTAACACCGACACGGGCAGAATAACATCCCCAGCCCGAGCGGAAGCAAGATGAGAACCACAGATGAACACGGATGAAACACAGATAAGGGAGATTGGATTCGACGGGGTGGGGTGAAGGGAAAGAACAACCGATGGGCGGCCGCGGGGTCGCCCATCGGTTTTTTTGTGGAAGGTCGTAGTGGGTTGATGGGGTTCTTCCGAGGCAACAATTCGACGCCGTAGCATCGACTTCGTAGGACGGACCTCCGGTCCGTCGCGACGGACTGGAAGTCCGTCCTACAATCTCGCTTACTTGGCTTGGACGGCGGCCTGGGCGGCGGCCAGTCGGGCGATGGGGACGCGGTAGGGGCTGCAGCTTACGTAGTTCAGCCCCGCCTTGAAGCAGAAGTCCACGCTGGCCGGATCGCCGCCCTGCTCGCCGCAGATGCCGATCTTCAGGTCCGGCCGGGTGGCGCGGCCCCTCTCCACGGCCATCTGGATCAACTGGCCGATGCCCTCCTGGTCGATCGTCTGGAACGGATCGGCCGGGAGAATGCCCTCCTCGAGATAGTCGCCCAGGAAGCCGCCGATGTCGTCGCGGCTGTAGCCGAAGCCCATCTGCGTGAGGTCGTTGGTGCCGAACGAGAAGAACTCGGCCGTCTTGGCCATCTTGTCGGCGGTCAGGCACGCCCGGGGGATCTCGATCATCGTGCCGTAGAGGCAGCCGACTTCCACGCCCGACTGCGCTTCCACCTGCTGCTTCACGCGGTCGAAGATCGGCTTGACGAAATCGAGTTCTTCGACCATGCCGGTCACGGGGACCATGATTTCCGGGTGCGGGGCTTTGCCTTCCTTTTTCAGTTCGGCGGCCCCTTCGAGGATCACGCGGATCTGCATCTCGGTGAGATACGGGTAGGTGATACCCAGCCGCACGCCCCGGTGTCCCATCATCGGGTTGACCTCGTGCAGATCGGCGCCCCGCTTCTTGACCTCGTCGACGGTGATGCCCAGGGCCTTGGCCAACTCGTCCTGTGCCGCCTCGCTCTGGGGCACGAACTCGTGCAGCGGCGGATCGAGCAGCCGGACGGTGACCGGCAGCGTGTCCATCGCCTCGAGCGTGGCCTTGATGTCGCGCTTGACGAACGGGGCCAACTCGTCGATCGCCGCGTTGCGTTCGTCGTTGCTGCCGGCGTGGATCATCTTCCGCAAGACGAACAACGCCTCTTCGCTCCCCTCGCCGTAGAACATGTGCTCGGTGCGGAACAGCCCGATGCCCTCGGCGCCGAATTCCCGGGCGACCCGGGCGTCCTCGGGCGTGTCGGCGTTGGTCCGCACGCCCATGGTCCGGTGCTCGTCGACGATCTTCATGAACTCCTGGAAGCGGGGGTTTTCGGTGGCGTCGATCATGGCCAACGCACCCTCGTAGACCAGCCCTCGGGTGCCGTTGAGCGTGATCGTGTCGCCCTGCTTGAAGGTCTTGCCGCCGACCGACATGGTCTTGGCGGCCATGTTGATCTTCATCGCTCCGGCGCCGACGATGCAGCACTTGCCCCAGCCGCGGGCGACCAGCGCGGCGTGGCTGGTCATTCCGCCGCGGGCGGTGAGGATGCCGGCGGCCGCACGCATCCCCTCGACATCCTCGGGGTTCGTCTCTTCGCGGACCAGGATGCACGTCTTTCCGGCCTTCTCGGCGGCCACGGCGTCGGGCGAGGTAAAGACGATCTCGCCGCGTGCCCCGCCCGGACCGGCCGGCAGCCCGGAAACGAACGCCTCGGCGTCCTTCTCGGCCTCGGCGTCGACGATCGGGTGGAGCAGTTCGTCGAGCTGGGCCGGCGCGACGCGCGTAATGGCCGTTCTCCCGTCGATGAGCCCCTCGGCCAACATGTCCATGGCCATGTTCAGCGCCGCCGTGCCCGTGCGCTTGCCGGAACGGCATTGCAGCATGTAGAGCGTGCCCTCCTGGATCGTGAACTCGATATCCTGCATGTCCTTGTAGTGTTTCTCCAGCGCGGTGCGGATGTCGTCCAGTTCCTTGTACGACTCCGGCCATTCCTTTTCCAACGAGGCCAGGTGGCGGTTCTGGTCGTTCTTGGTCTCTTCGTTGAGCGGATTGGGCGTGCGGATGCCGGCCACTACGTCCTCGCCCTGGGCATTGACCAGCCATTCGCCGTAGAACTTGTTCTCGCCGGTGGCCGGGTTTCGGGTGAACGCCACGCCGGTGGCCGAACTCTCGCCCATGTTGCCGAACACCATGCTCTGCACGTTGCAGGCGGTGCCCCATTCGCCCGGAATGCCTTCGATCCTGCGGTAAGAAACGGCACGCCGCCCGTTCCAGCTCTTGAACACGGCCCCGGTCGCGCCCCAAAGCTGGTCCTCCGGGCTGTCGGGGAATTGCCGGCCGAGGACTTGCTTGATCTTGGCCTTGTAGGCCTCGCAGAGTTCCTTCAGGTCGGCGGCCTTCAGATCGGTGTCCGACTCGTAGCCCTTGGCCTCCTTCATCCCCTCCATGATCCGCTCGAGCTGGACGCGGATGCCCTGGCCTTCTGCCGGCTCGACGTCTTCGGCCTTCTCCATCACCACGTCGGAGTACATGGTGATCAGCCGGCGATAGGCGTCGTAGACGAACCGCTCGTTGCCCGACTTCTTGATCAACCCCGGGATCGTTTCGCTGCACAGCCCGACGTTCAGCACGGTTTCCATCATGCCGGGCATGGACTTCCGGGCACCGCTCCGGCAGGAGAGCAACAGCGGGTTGTCCGGATCGCCGTACTTCATGCCCATGCACGCCTCGGTCTGCTTCAGCGCCGCGGCGACCTCGGCCTTGAGCGAGTCGGGGAACTTCCTTCCCGCGTCGAAGTAGACGGAGCAGAACTCGGTGGTGATGGTGAAGCCGGCCGGCACGGGCATTTCCAACCGGGCCATTTCAGCCAGATTGGCCCCCTTGCCGCCGAGCAGGTTCTTCATGCTGGCGTCGCCGTCGGTGCCCTTGCTGCCAAAAAAGTAAACGTACTTAGCCATGACTTGTTCCTTCGTGGGGTGTCACAAAAATAGCTGGAAATTCAAGAATGCCGGCCGCCAGGATGGAATCCCGCCGCGCAAACCTGCCCCAACCGGCTTGTTTTTGCAGGAAACGAAACGAATCAATCTAGCACTGCGGTGGAGAACCGTCAAGGACCTGACTTCAGAATGGGGCCACACCACCCGCGAGTCGGTGGGCCGGTCGATCCGCGGAACGGGCATCAGGACCGGATCCCCTTGACGGCAAAACCTCCACAGCCCATAAACATGGAATCTGCGAGGTTCCGGCGGGCATTTTCTCGCCGGATGGTTCGTCTCACTCCAGAAAAGGAGGTTGGACCATGGCCAAGTTTTTGATGTTCGGCAAGTATTCGTCTCGGGCGTTGCAGGAAATGAGCATCCAGCGCACGGACAGGGCCATCGACCTGATCAAGAAGTTCGGAGGCGAGGTCGAGGCCATGTACGCCACGCTCGGACAGCACGACCTGATCTTCGTGGTCTCGCTGCCGGGCGCCAATGAAGCCATGAAGGCGTCCGTCGCTTTGACCAAGCTGACGGGGATCTCCTTCAGCACGTCGCCGGCGGTGACGATCCAGGAATTCGACAAGCTGATGAGCGAGATCTAACGCTCCCGCGCTTCGTCGCGTCATCCGCCGTTTAGCGGGCGGGCTTGCCCGCCGTTACCTGTCGTAACGGCTTCCTGCAGATACCGCCGCACGGCCCGGGCCAGATCGCGACCCAGCAGGCGGGCGGACTGCGGGGTGACCACGCCGTCGCCCACGCTGGCATAGGGGATCTCGATCGTCGTGGCCATGGAGATTTCCGGCAGCAGGCCCGCCCAACGCGAACAGCTCTTGGGCTCCTCGCCCGTGTTCCACGCCTTTCCCCAGGCGATGTTGTGTTTCGGATCGTAGACCAGCGGCCCGGCCTGCACCTGCTGGAGGATCCGGCCGAAGTGTTGTTGGCGGCGCCACATTTCTTCGGAAGGATGGCCGACCAGGAACACCCGCTGGTTGCTGCTCGGGCCGTCGCCGCCGCCA
>DATLAN010000263.1:0-8158 GCA_035527455.1 Thermoguttaceae bacterium | reverse complement strand
CCAGCCGTGCATCGACGAATTGGAAATCTACGGCCCCGACGGCGAGCGGAACCTTGCCCTGGCCGGCTCCGGGGCGAAAGCCACCGCGTCGTCGTGTCTGCCGGGCTATGCGATTCACCAGATCCCGCATCTCAACGACGGGCTTTACGGCAACGATCGCAGTTGGATCGCCGCGGGGGCCGAGGACCAGTGGGCCCAGATCGAACTGCCCGGGCCGGCCAAGGTCGCCAAAGTCATCTTCTCGCGAGACCGGG
The DNA here is from genome assembly GCA_035527455.1 of Thermoguttaceae bacterium. Taxonomy (GTDB): domain Bacteria; phylum Planctomycetota; class Planctomycetia; order Pirellulales; family Thermoguttaceae; genus DATLAN01. Next base: position 7,904 of record DATLAN010000263.1, on the reverse strand, counting down.
GCGGGCGGTACCAAGACCGCGTGCCGGTCCATTTCGAAGTGCGGCTGTCGCTCGACGGCAAGCAGTGGCAGACTGCTTGCCAAATAAGAGCCACGGCGGCCAATCCATCGCCGGCGCAACGCCCGAGTGCGCCGCCGACGCCGCAGGTCCTGCCTCTGCTGGGTGCCGCCGAGGTCGAGCTTCGCGCGGGGCTAGAGGGCGACGATCTGCTTCGTTACGCGTTCTTTTGCGAAGCCTGCTCGTTCATGAAGATTGACCGCCGCGATCCGGTGGCCCGCGTACTTGATCAGTTCGACGAGATGATCGCACGATTCGCGGCGCGAGATCTGGACGTGACCGAGGAGCGGGCCGAACTCCGTGAACTGCGGCAGCGGTACGAGGCGCTGCTGGCGACGGCATCTCCGGACACCGCTGCCGCCCGGTCGGTTTTCTTCGATGCCCGGCTGGCCAAGCGGCGGCTGATGTTCCGCGATCCGGAGCTGGCCTCCCTGGAGCGCGTGCTGTTCGTGAAGCGTCACCCGTTCCTGCCCTCGCACAACTACAGCGTGATCCTGGACGCCCAGGGCGGCACCGGCGGCGCGGTGTGCGTGCTGGAAACTCCTCGGAGCAATGGGCGGTTGCAGCCGCAGGAGGCACGGGTCGTCCGGCTCTTCGAGGCGGAAGACGGCATCGCACGCAACCCGGTGGCCGATTTCGACGCCGCCAGGGTCTATTTTGCCTACCGTCCGTCGAAGAGTGATTACTTCCATCTGATGAGGATGAACATCGACGGCAGCGGCGTCGAACCCTTGACGGACGGGCCGTTCCACGATTACTTTCCCTGTCCGCTGCCGGACGGAGGGCTGGCGTTCATTTCCACCCGCTGCAAGTGCCGGTTCCTCTGCTGGCGTCCGCAGGCGTTCGTACTGTTCCGCATGGACGCCGACGGGGGCAACATCCGGCCGTTGTCGCACGCCAACGTGAGCGAGTGGACGCCCTCGCTGCTTTCCGACGGGCGGATCATCTGGATGCGATCGGAGTATCTGGACAAGGGAGCCGACTTCGGCCACACGCTTTGGGCGATCCGACCCGACGGCACGCACCCGGAGTTGATCTTCGGCAACAACACGATCAACTGCTATGCCAACGGGCGCGAAGTGCCGGGCACGACGGAGATCTGCTGCACGCTGGTTTCGCACGGCGGCGATCTGAACGGCCCGATCGCGCTGGTCGACCTCAGCCGGGGCCGTTTCAACCCGGCGGCCATTCGCAGCATCACGCCGGACGTCGCCTTCCATACGCACATGAGTTGGGCCCGGCAGGAGTGCTTCCGCGATCCGGTGCCCGTGGCACGCGATTATTTCCTTTGCAGTCACGCTCCGGAGCAGCAGTTCGGGCTTTACGTGATCGACCGCTTCGGCAACCGCGAACTGCTGCACCTGGACCCGTCGATCAGCAGCGTGTGCCCGACGGTGCTTCGAGCGGTCGCACGCCCGCCGGTGCTGAGTGCCGAGGTCGGGCCGGACGGCGACGAGCCGGCCATGGGCCGGTTCGTCGTGGCCGACGTCTATCAGGGGCTCGAACCGGCCGTCGAGCGTGGCCGGGTCAAGTACCTTCGTATTTGTCAGGAGGTTCGCTCCGACTTGGTGCAACTGCCCGGCGGGCAGTACCGCAGCGACCACGAGCCGTTCCAGGACTTCTACGCCACGCCGACCCACAAGGTCCGAGGCCCGCACGGCTGGCCGAGCTACGTGGCCAAGGGCACCTTCGGGCTGGTGCCGGTCGAGGAGGACGGTTCGGCCAGCTTCTACGCCCCGGCCGGAAAGCAATTGTACTTCGAAGTCTTGGACGAGGATTTCAACGAATTGCAGCGGATGCGGAGCGTCGTGCAGCTCCAGCCGGGCGAGCGGCGGAGCTGTGTCGGCTGCCACGAAAACCGGTTCACCGCCCCGCCGGTCCGCCAGGCGATCGCGCTGAAGCGCGAGCCGGTGCGGCCCGCGGCGCCGCCGTGGGGCGCGGGTCCCTTCTCGTACGAAGAGGCGGTGCAGCCCGTCTGGGATGCCAAGTGCGTGCGGTGCCACGATGCGGGCGACGAACAGCAGATCGATCTGTCCGGCACGCTCGACGCGGACGGCGTTCCGGCCTCTTTCCGCACGCTCATTTCCCAAGGCTGGGTCCACTACTTCGACTACACCTGGGGTCGCGAGCACCACAAGGCCGAGCCGCTCACGTTCGGCACGGTGCAGAGCAAGCTCTGGCAGGTGTTGGAGAAGGACCACTACGAGGCGAATCTGACGACCGACGAGATGCGCGCCGTCAAGTGCTGGACCGACCTGAACTGCCCGTTGTGGCCCGACTATCGCTTCCGCCCGGAGCGGCCGAAGGCGAGGCAGACTGCCCGAGAGTGAGGCCATTGATCTGACATCATTCACATTGCAGTGCTGAAAGAGAGCCAACTATGCCTGTTAGCGTAAACGGTGTTGCTCGGATGCTCGCCTGCTTGAGCCTTGCATTCGGGGCACTGGCCGAAGAGCAAGAATGGAGCCGTTTTCGCGGCCCCAACGGCGACGGGATCAGCGACGCGGCGACGATGCCCGTTACGTGGACCGATCGGGACTACAACTGGAAGGTCGCGCTGCCCGGCCTCGGCCATGCGTCGCCGGTGGTTTGGGGCGATCGGATCTTCCTGACGTGTGCCGACGCGGAAACGGCCCGGCGCACGGTGCTTTGCCTCGCCGCGTCCGACGGCCGGACCCTTTGGCGGCGCGATTATCCGTCCGAGACCTACCAGCAGCATCGGTCCAACAGCTACGCGACGGCCACTCCGGCCGTGGACGCTGACGGCGTGATCGTCACGTGGACCTCGCCCGAAGAGGTCGTCCTGCTGGCCCTGGATCTCGACGGCGGCCCAACGTGGCGGCGCAACCTCGGCACCTTCGTGGGCACGCACGGCAGCGGCAGCTCGCCGATCCTCGTCGGGGATCTCGTCGTGATGGCCAGCGATCAGGGCGACCCCGCGCTGCTGGCCCGGCTGATGGGCAGGGAACCGCCGGACACCCCGCCGGGCAAGAGCTACTTGATCGCCGTGGACCGCAAGACCGGGCAAACCCGCTGGCAGGTTCCCCGCCGCACCACGCTGGCCGCTTATTCGACCCCTTGCGTCCACCGGTGCGACGACGGCCGCAGCGAGTTGATCTTCACCAGCACCAGCCACGGCATTACGGCCGTCGATCCGGCGACCGGCAAGATCAACTGGGAGGTTGCCGACATTTTCCGCGACCGTTGCGTGGGCTCACCCGTCTCCGCGGCCGGATTGGCGATCGCCGGCTACGGGCACGGCATCCGGGGGAGTCTTGTCGTGGCCGTGCGAGGCGGCTCGGGCGCGGAGGGCAAAGAGCCGAAGATCATGTACGAAGTCACCACGTCGGTTCCGCTGGTGCCCACGCCGCTGGTCCAAGATGGCCGGCTCTATCTTTGGGCCGACGACGGCGTGGTGACGTGTCTTGACGTGTCGACCGGCGAAGTGATCTGGCGCGAGCGCGTGGGGGGATCGTTTTACGGTTCGCCCGTCTGCGTGGCCAGTCGCCTCTACTGCATCTCCCGCGAAGGGGTCGTGGTCGTGTTGGCCGCGTCGGAGAAGTTCGAGCTGCTCGCCCGGGTGCCGCTGGGCGAACCGAGCTGCGCCACGCCGGCCGTTTCCGCCGGCGTAATGTACCTGAAGACCGACGCGCACCTCTTCTCCCTCGGCGGAAAGAAGCCGTGATGCGGGTCGTGTAGCACGAAACCTCCCTCCCCCGGCACGGGGCCGGGGGAAGGAGGAGTAGGGAAGAGTAGGCCGGAACGAGCGCAGCGCTGTTCCGGCACGTGGCTTGATGCGGCCTTGGCTTGCGAAATGCCGGAACTGCGCTGCGCTGGTTCCGGCCTACGCATCTTCCGCCGCTCTCGTACGACGGCCTAGGCCGCTTTCTTCCTGGCGCCCGGCTGCTTCTTCGGGGCCGGGGCGGCCTTGGGCGGGCCGGCCTTCTTTTCCGGGGCCTTCAGCACCGGTTTGGTGGCCGGCTCGCTGAGCGGCTCGCCGTCGAGCGCCGGCTCGAACTGCTTCAGATCCACCCCGAAACGCGACAGGATCGTCGGCGTGATGTCCTGCCTCATGCCGTCGCGCTTCACCTTCGGATCGTTGGTGCCCACGAAGACGAACGGGGCGTAGCCGTGACCGCCGCCGCCTTCGTCGAAGCCGTGATCCGCCGTGACGTAAACCAGCGTCTCGTCGTAGAGGCCCAGTTCCTTCAGCTTGGCGATGATCTTGCCCGTCCAGGTGTCGTTCGAGATGATCGCGTCGTTGTACTCCTTCGAGTTTTCGCCGTGTCCGTGGCCCGAATGATCGACCTCGGCGAAGTGGACGAAGAAGAAGAACGGCTTGTCCTTGTACTTCTCCAGCAGTTCTATGGCGCGGGTGCCGACCTTCTCGTCCAGGGTCAGGCCGTAGTCCCAGACGTCGCAGCTCTTGTGCATGGTGTAGTAGGGCGAGCCGCCGAAGACCAGGTACTTCACGCCGTCCTCTTCCACGATGGTGCCGGCTTGCCTGTTGGCCGCGGCGGGCCGCTTCGGGGCGTTCGGCTGGCCTTCCGCTTTTTTCGGCGCGGGCTCCTCCAGCGGTTTCTTCGAGGGCGGCTTGATCTCGCCGCAATGGCCCGACTTGCCGATCACGGCCACGCAGACGAAGTCGTCGGCTCCGAACTGCTTCTTCAGCCGCTCGAAAACGCTGTAGCCTTCCGCGATGTCGTGGTATCGCCCGTTGCTGTACACGCCGGTCACCTCGGGGTGATACCCGGTGAGGATCTGGCTCCAGCCGGCCTTGGTGTCGGTGGCCCCGGTGACGACGTCAACGGCCACCAGGCCGCCTTCCTCGCCGAGTGTTTTCAGCGTGGGCAGTTCGCCCCGTTCGAGGCATTCGTGGACGTGGGCGCGCTGGGCCCCGTCCCATCCGAAGAGGATCACATTCTTGGCCGGTCCTTCCCGCGCGGGATCCGCCGCAAAGGCCGGAATTGCCAGCAACAGAACCGCCAACAGACACGTCACTACGTTGCGCATGCTCTTGTCCCTCCAAAAAGAAACAGGTTCCGAGAAACAACTCCGATAGACTCCTCCGGCCGACCCGGCGTCGGCCATCCAGTCGATAAGTGTACGATCCCGCCATGGCGATTGCAAGCATTTTCCCGCCGGGGGCATAATGATTGTATCCTCTTGCTGTCAAGCAGGTTGCGGCTTCAGGTCGTCGGCGATCCAGGGTGGAAGCGATTGCCTGTCAAGTCCAATTCGTCCGCCGCCGTCGCGTTGCAGCCTTTTGTCGGGCAACGAGTTGACAAGAAGTGATTTGTCACGCGAGAATCGGAAACTTGGCTGACCCACCGCCAAGAGAGTGAAATCGTGAAGACGCCGACGTGAAGCCACCGACCCCGCGCAGCGCAGTCCGCGGGCGTTGGGGGTGTGGTCAGGTGTTGCCCTCTAGAATCGCACGCGCGGCACGTACCGATGGGCCCGCGGAGCGACGTAATACGGCTGCGGCATCACCGGGTACGGCTGGACGTAATAGCCGCCGTAAGGAGAGTAGCCGTAGTACGGGCTGGCGTAATACGGGCTGGCGTAATACGGGTTGACGTATTGCGGGACGACGTAATACGGCGTGACCGGCGGGCGCTGGTAATAGGGCGGGTTGCCGTAGCTGTAGCGTTGATGGCTCAGCACGCCGCCGCTTCCCGAGGCGCTGGGGCTGGGCACCGGCTGGACCGTGCCCGGCAGCAGATTGCCCATGCTGCGACGTTGATCCCCTTGCGGGAAAACGGGATTGGCCGCCCGGGCGATCTCCGCGGCAAACAGCACAACCAGACCGGCGGCCAACAGACTCGGCAAGACGCGTTTCATGGCTCTTCTCCCCATTGGTTATAGACGACGACTTCAACCTCCATCATTATCTGAAGTTGCCCGGGCGAACTCAAGCAAGATGTGCATGGAAAGCGGACGTTCGCAGCAGGCAACCCCCTTAGTGTGGGGGTATTTGGCAAAGTCTGCGGCCGTGCGGCGTGCCGCCGATCCTCGACAGACATTGGGTCCGGCGTCAAAATGACGGCACGAATAATAGGGCGTAGCTGAATTCGCAAGAATTCAGCACCACCCAGGAGTGATTCCCTGAATTCTTGGGAATTCAGCTACAGGAGTGCTCGACGTGGAGTTTCGAGGATTCGAGCCGACCGTCTTCCGGTTCCTCAAGGACCTGGCGGACAACAACAACCGGCCGTGGTTCCAGGAAAACAAGGGGCGGTACGAGCGCAACGTGCGGGAGCCTTGTTTGGCCTTCATCCGTGCCTTCGAGCCGCGGTTAAAGAAAATCTCTCCGTTCTTCGTGGCCAGCGACCGGCGCGCGGGCGGCTCTCTGATGCGGGTTTACCGGGACACGCGGTTCGCCAAGGACAAGACGCCCTACAAGACCAACGTCGGCATCCAGTTCCGGCACGAGTTCGGCCGCGACATCCACGCGCCCGGTTTCTATGTCCACATCGCGCCGGGCGAGTGCTTCCTGGCCATGGGCCTGTGGCGTCCCGACCGCCCTTCGCTCGAGAAGATCCGCGCCGCCATCGCCGACGAGAGCGACCGTTGGCGACGGACCCGCAACCAGAAGAAGTTCCGCGAGCACTTCGATCTGGCCGGAAGCAGCCTCAAGTCGGCTCCTCGCGGGTACCCGGCGGACCATCCGATGATCGAGGACCTGAAGCGGACGGATTTCCTGGGACTGCGCGACTTGAGCGAAAAGGACGTGCTCGATGCGGCGTTCCCGGACCATGTGGCGACGTCGTTCGCTGCCGGCCGCCCGTTCATACGGTTCTTGTGCGAAGCCCTCAAGGTGCCGTTCTGATCCTACAGTGCAGGATTGCAGCTACTCGACGTTTAGCGGAATGTTTAGCGGAATGTTTAGCGGGCGGGCTTGCCCGCCGTTATCGAAACGATGCTTCTCCGTCCGGATAACGGCGGGCAAGCCCGCCCGCTAAACACTTGGCCACTCATTACCGGCACGGCGGGTCGGCCGTACACTTCAGCACGTAGCGGGTTACGCCCGGGCCGCGACTGGGACGCAACTCCATCGGCGACCCGCAACGAGGGCACACTACCCGGACGTCAACCGGTCGACCAGATCATCCTTGAAGGCGTCCATGTCCTCCCACTCCACGGCGCAGTGGACCTTTCGCCCCGCCGTGTCGGTCCGCGTGTAGCCGTCGTCGGTCACCGTCAGGCCCAGCGTTTCCATCTTCAGCAGCTTCTCGGTAAAGGCCAGGTAGACGCCCACCGTATCGAACAGCGTGCTACTGGCGCTGAGCGGGCCCTGCTTGCCGCGCTCGCCCAGCCAGACGCGATAGTTCTCCATCAGGTCCTGCACGCCCGGGGCCTTGGAAGTATAGACCCGCTGGAACCTCTCGTCGCGAAGCTGCACGATGCCGCAGGTATCCAGCGGCGTGACCGTCACGTCCCAGGCCGCCGCGAAGACCTTTTGCAGGGCCTTGGGATTCGCCCGGACGTTGTACTCCGCCGAGATATTCGGGCTGTTGTTGTATCCGCGCCGCACGCTGCCGTGCATGCCGACGAATCGGGCACGCCGGGCGATGCTCGGGTCGCGCTCCAGGGCCGCGCCGATGTTGGGCACCGGGCCGATGCAGACCAGCGTGATCGGATCGGCCGAGGCGTGGATCGTCTTGATGATCGCGTCCACGCCGTCTTCGAGCACCTTGCCCGGATATTTCGAGAGCGTGTAATCGCCCACCCACTGGCTCTGGCGGCCCGGCTTGTCCTGTCGATCGAGCCCGACGCCGACCGGGATATCGGTCCGCCCGACGGCCTCGAGCATCTTGGCGATGATGCGCGCCCGATAGCCGTCG